>JBBRCX010000029.1:0-46373 GCA_038204465.1 Tepidisphaerales bacterium
TATAAAAAACGGTTTCGGTTTTCATCGCGGCGGGCGTGCAGCTAGAGTAGCGTCTATCTCATCACCGTCACAAGGCAGGCCGTACATCATGGGTTTTGGGCTTGGACCGGCAGGACCGACCAACGGATCGGACTCTTGCCGAGGCGATGGCAGCTGAGCATTCCGGCCGTGGCGCCGGATCAGTCGAAGCGCACCTGGGGTGCAGCGGATGCGGCAGGCGGAGGAGCATCAACATGTTCGCGGGGAACTTTCTTGCGATCGGGATGTCGTCTCTAACATCGTTGGGCGTACTGCCGCTGGCGGACATCGAGCCGATGACGATTGCGGTGTGGGTCATCGTGCCCTTGCTGCTGTTGATGCTTGCCGGCAGCCTCGTCGGGCTTCGGTACATTCCCAACGATCGCGTGGGCGTTATCGAGAAGCTGTGGTCCGGCGCGGGTTCGGTGTGAAGCAAGGCCACATTCTGGCCTTCAATGGCGAGGCGGGGTACCAGGCGAACCTGCTGCGCGGCGGCATGCACTTCCGATTCTGGCGCTGGCAGTACCGGATCCACCGCGTGCCGTTGATTACCGTGCCGCAGGGCAAGATTGGCTACGTCTATGCGCGCGACGGCGAGCCGCTGCAGCCGAGCCAGACGCTCGGCCGCGAAGTGCCCTGCAACAACTTCCAGGACGCGCCGGCCTTCCTCGGGAAATCAGGCAAGGACCTGCTCACGGGCCAGCGCGGCCGCCAGCGGACGATCCTGCGCGAAGGCGTTTATGCGATCAACCTGGCGCTGTTCGTGGTGATCACCGAGGACCACGTCTATCACCTCGCGCAGGGCCGCGCTGAGATCGAGACAGTGATCGGGTGGCAGAAGGAGCTGCGCGAGCAGAACGGATTCAATCCGGTGGTGATCGGCCAGGAAGTGTCGGCGATTGACCCGATTAATCCTGAGCGAAGCATGGCCGTCGACAGCATCGGCATCGTGACGATCCACGATGGCCCATCGCTGGCGCCGGGCGAGATTATCGCCCCGTCGGTCGGCAATGACGCCACCGACGCGGATTATCACAACAACTACCAGGACCCGGATTCGTTTCTCCGGGCGGGCGGCCGACGCGGGCGGCAATATGTGCCGCTCACCGACGGCACGTATTTCATCAACCGCTGGTTCGCCAGCATCGAGATCACTCCCAAGACGGTGGTGCCGATCGGCTACGTCGGCGTGGTGATCAGTTACTACGGACCGATCGGCAAGGACCTGTCGGGCGACGCCTTCAGGCACGGCGAGCGTGTCGCGCGCGGGGAGCGCGGCGTCTGGGAGAAGCCGCTGGGCCCGGGAAAGTACCCGTTCAACACCTACGCGGGGCAGGTGATCCTTGTGCCGACGACGAACTTCGTTCTGCACTGGGTGACCGGCCGCAGCGAAACGCATCGCTACGACGAAAGCCTTAAATCGATCGACCTGGTGACGAAAGACGCATACGAGCCGATGCTGCCGTTGAGCGTGGTGGTGCACATCGACTACATGAAAGCGCCCAGCGTGATCCAGCGTTTCGGCGACGTGAAGAAGCTCATCACGCAGACGCTGGACCCAATGCTGAGCGCCTACTTCCGAGACATCGCGCACAAGCGCACGATGCTGGAGCTGTTGCAGCACCGCGACGAGATCCAGTTGGAGTCGCGCTCCGAGTTGCAGCGCAAATTCCGCGAGTTCGATATCGAGTGCGTCGACGTCTTGATCGGCAAGCCCGGCACCGCCGAAGCGGGCGGCAAGATCGAAACGCTGCTGGAGCAATTGCGTCAGCGGCAGCTTTCGATCGAGCAGATCGAGACATTCACCCGCCAGCGTGCCGCGGCTGAGGAGCAGAAGAAGCTGAATGAGGCGCAGGCGCTGGCCGCGAAGCAGACGGAGTTGACCGCGTCGCACGTGCAGGTGCGGATCGCGGAGAACGCCGGCGATGCCGATCTGGCGCGTGCGCGCAAACAGGCGCAGCAGGCGGTCGTGATGGCCGAAGCGGAACTGGAGAAGTCGCGCCGCCAGGCGGAGCAGATGGTCGTGATGGCGCAGGCCGAGAGCCAGCAGCGCGTTCTGGCGGGCAAAGGCGAAAGCCAGCGCATCCTGCAGATTGGACTGTCGGAGTCGTCCGTGCTCATGCGGAAGATCGGCTCCTTTGGCGACCCGCGGCTGTACGCGCTGGCACAGGTGGCCGAGCACCTGAGCAAGAGCAGCCAGCCGCTCGTGCCCGAGCGGGTGTTCGTAACCGGCGGCGGGGCCGGAACGGACGGGGCTTCCAGCAGCCAGGGAATGCTCGGCGTTTTGATCAACCTGCTGGTCGCGGAGAAGAGCAACTTCCAGTCCAACGAGAACGCTGAGCTCTCGAGCATGAAGGAGTTCTCCGATCGTCTCACCCGCCAGGCGATGCAGACGATGGAGGAGGGTCCTGGCGTGGCGGTGGCCGGCACCGATCAGCTATCGCGCGCGGCGCCCGCGACACCGGGGAACGGCAACTAGCGAACAAAGGGGCGTCATACGAGCCGGGTCCGACGAAGACTGTCGGACCCGGCTTTTTTGCGCTGATCGCGCCGCGCTTTTCGAACCGCACTTTCGATCGGATCGCAGAGAACGGACGCGCTTGCATTCAGCGGAATCCGTTCATCGATGCTTGCTTGCCGCGCTTCGGCTGGGCCTTTAGGCTGCTGCTCATGAGCATCCTCGTCGACAAAGAGACGAAAGTGATCTGCCAGGGCATCACCGGGTCGGCCGGTGCTTTTCATACGAAGAACTGCCTCGACTATGGGACGAAGATGGTGGGCGGCGTGACCCCTGGCAAGGGCGGTCAGAAGGACGCGAACGGACTGCCGGTCTTCAACACGGTGCGCGAGGCGGTGGAAGCGACCGGCGCGACGGCGACCATGAGCTTCGTCCCCGCCCCGGGCGGCGCCGACGCGATCATGGAGGCGGCCGACGCCGGCATAGCGGTCATCGTCGCCATCACCGAAGGCATTCCGGTGCTCGACATGGTGAGGGCAAGGGCTTTCCTGAAGGATCGGCCGCTCAGTGTGCTGATCGGCCCGAACTGCCCGGGCATCATCACCCCCGGCGAGTGCAAGATTGGCATCATGCCGGGCTACATTCACACGCCCGCCAGGGAGAGCAAGACCGGCAAAAAGGTTGGCGTCATCAGCCGCAGCGGAACACTGACTTACGAAGCGGTCTGGCAATGCAGCACGCGCGGGATTGGCCAGACGACGTGCGTTGGGATTGGCGGAGATCCTGTGAAGGGGCTGAACTTCATCGAACTGCTCGGCATGTTCAACTCGGATCCGCAAACGGACGCGATCATCCTGATCGGTGAGATCGGCGGCAGCGACGAGGAGGCGGCCGCGGCGTTTGTGAGGCAGAACGTCAAGAAGCCGGTGGTTGCTTTTATCGCCGGCCGGACCGCGCCGCCTGGCCGCCGCATGGGGCACGCCGGCGCCATTATCAGCGGCGGTGAAGGCTCTGCGGAAGGGAAGATCGCCGCGCTGCGCGCCTCGGGAATCTCCGTGGCCGAGAGTCCCGCGGCGATCGGAGAAAGCACCGCAAAAGCTCTCGGATTGAAGGTGTGAAACGGAGGGCAGCATTGCTGACAACTCCGGCTTTTACATTTCAGTTTCGCTGCACGGGGGCAGCTCAGACCAGATTTGGTAGCGCGATTCGGCGAAGGGTCCGTCGAAGGCGACCGCACGGAGTTGGACGCTCCACTCGCCATCCCTGGGGATCGTGATCGAGCGTGTCCAGGTTGGATTGTACATCGCCATGCCATAGTCGCGGATGAACCACGGGCCTCGGATGCCCGGCACCGGGACGCGGAGCAGGATCCCGATGCGATTGAGCGAGGCCGGGCCGCTCTCGTACGCGACGAAGTCCGATTCGAAGTTCTGAAGAATCGAGGCGTCGCCGCGGCGGCCCGCATCGGCGTGGACAATTCCTCCGAGCGGCGGGAGCAGTCGCGGCTCTACGCGGGCGCCAACGCAGCCATACTTCGTCTGCGGAAATTCCACTGGGCCGTATCGAGCAATCTTACGGCTGGTGACGTCGCAGACGGTGGCGTCAGCGGAGGTGAAAAGGTCCACCGTTCGCACCTCATCCAGCAGCGGTTGCTCATCCGGATCGCGCCACACACTGCGCAGCGTGAAGCGGACGCCGTTCGCGTGCGGCTCGGCTGAGGGCTGATCCAGCGCGTCCATGCGGCCGACGTCAACGTACAGCGGGTCATCCGGCATACGACGCGGCGGCGCCACCCAGAAGTTCCCTGTCCGCCCATTCATCCTGACGGGATGCTGGCCGACGAAGATCCCGTTGTGAAACGGGTGATCGAAGGCGAACTCCTGGACCACGGTGAGCCCGGCGGGCGTGTAGAGCGGGAAGACCCAGGAGCGGTAGTAATTGCCCCCGAAGGCGCCCAGGAACCGGCCCGTCTCCGTGTCGACGACCATCTGGGTCATCGGATTGTTCGCACCGGGGCAGTTCACCCGGACCTGATAGCGGCCATCCATGTATCAAGGCTCCTTCCGCGTGGAGAGGTCCGCCAGGTATAGCTGAGGCAGGAGGGTGCCATAGTCGGTGCCGAAGATGACGTAGCGCCCATCGGGCGACCAGTTGGGGTTCGGATGGAGGAACTCGCTCTTCACTGGATTGCCTTTCGTATCGGTCAGCGCGCCCCAGGTGCAGCGGCACAGAGGCAGCAGTTGGTCGCGTCTTGTGGTCGGGTCCGGCCGCGTAAAAGTTGACGCTGCGCTCGCGCTGTTGCAGAAAAAGCAAATACCTGCCATCGGCCGTCCAGCTTCGTCGGGTAAAATAGAGCGGGCCCGCTGGTTCCGGGCCGTCCGTCAGCTGATGAATCAAGACCCCGGTCGCCGGATCGCTAAAGGAGCGGACCGGGTATGGGACCGTAGGATTCACTGAGGGTTGAGTGTATAGCCTCGTGGCATTGGGGGTACAACCAGCGCATGAAAGGAGAGCGATGCCTTCCACCGACGATGAGATGAAAAAAGCCCTCAAGGCGTTCAAGAAGCGTCTGAAACTCACCCGGCTGGATGAGGAGTCGAAGCTGGGGCACGGACCGATGAGCAGCGGGGGCAGAGAGAAAGTAATGTCGATTCAGCCACCTACCGGCTTCGGGCGCGAGATCTGGGAGGAGCTGGCGGAGAAGGGATTCCTGAAACGCGATGGGGTTGGAT
The DNA here is from genome assembly GCA_038204465.1 of Tepidisphaerales bacterium. Classification (GTDB taxonomy): domain Bacteria; phylum Planctomycetota; class Phycisphaerae; order Tepidisphaerales; family Tepidisphaeraceae; genus JBBRCX01. The sequence goes on from JBBRCX010000029.1 coordinate 5,209, forward strand.
TCTACGAGCTGGTTGAGGGGAGATAGCAATTAATCTGTGTCTCGAGGTGTCCCGGAGCGGCGCTTCGCCGAGGCTCCGCGTGATCACCATCGCCGACAATGTTGAATGACTATGAAGATCTTGATGTATGACTTCGCCCGAGCCCAGGGCTTTGTCGAGAGCTACTGGCGGCGACTGTTGTCCGACGTGCGCGTCGTCGGCTACACCGACTTCGCCGTCTACATCGAAACCGGCATCCATCTGCCGAGCCTTCCGCTGCACCGCCCGTTTGGCGGAATGACCTACGAGCAGGCGCTGACGATCAAGAAGCTTGCAGGTGACGCGGGCCTGCATCTGCACTGGTTTTCCAACACGCTTGGCCACTGCGGCAAGCTGCTGGCGAACGACCATTATCGCCACCTTGCGGAGACTCCGGACATCCTGTTCCAGCTTTGCCCTTCGCATCCGGAGACGCGCCCGCTACTGCGCGAAATCATTCAGGGGCTGGCCAAGCTGGACGACAGCGACTGGCTGCACGTCGGCCTTGATGAGGCGTGGCATTTGAATTTCTGCCCGCGCTGCAAGGCGCGCGGGTTGAGTAAGCCTGAACTGTATCTCGATCACCTGGACTGGGTCACATCGACCTGCAAGGAATTTGGAAAGCGTCCGGCGATCTGGGGCGACATGCTTCTGACCCATCCCGAAATCATCGGGAAGGTCGATAGAGAAGTGCTGATCTTCGACTGGCAGTACAACAAGGGTTCGGCGGCAACGATCAAGCGGTTTCGTGAAGCCGGGCTCGACGTCGTCGCCTCGGTCTCGACGAACGACTACGGCGCCGCGTTCTATCCATTTAATGCAATCGAACAGGATATTGCGCCGTTCGTCACCGCCGCTCGGCAAACCGGCTGCCGCGGCATCTGCCAGTGCGTGTGGGAGATGTTCAACGGGACGCTCTTTGACAACGGCTGGGACCGCGTTGCCGCTGCCCCCGCGATTTACGACGGCAAGCCCTTTTCGACCGCTCGCTTTGCCGAAGAGTTTTACGGATCGGCGAAGTCTGACGCGCAGGTGCTGAGTGAGTTTCTCGATCAGAAGTCGCTGGCGGCCATCGACGAGAGCCTGCCGATCCGCACGTTGCGGATGGAAGTACTCGGGCACGATTCGGCGTGGACCATTTACTACAAATACTTCCACCAGCTTTACGGCACGCCGCTGAATCTGGAGAAGTTTGCGCATCTAGGCGCTCGCGTCGAAGCAGCGCGGCGGCTCGTGCCCGGGATTCAACGGGCGGCGACGAAGCGAACCGCTCACCTGCAGTTCCTCGGGGTGCCGCTCGACATTCACAAGATGATCTGCGACCGGCTCACGCTGTGCCGGCAGCTCCGCGAGACAAACATCGCGCTGTGTCCGCACCGACTGGCGAATGAGGAAGGCACGCGCCGGCTCGCGTCGCTGCACGAACAGGCCGAGGCGCATATCAAGTTCTGCACAGAGTTGGCGGAATTGCTCGAGAAAGCGGTGGGCGAAGTCGGCGCTCCGGCGAGCGACGCCGCAAACCTTCGCAAGCAAATCGCGAACCTGAAAGAAGTCACCGGCTACATTCGCCATCATCGTGACACTTATGCGCGGGGGGAACTTGTGCCGGGTCACGAGTTGTGGTTTGTGTGATGCCCGCTGACGAAAAAGCGGGCGGGTTTGAAACCCGCGCCTACAAATCGTTGTCGATCTCCGGGGTGGGCCCCTGGTGGACTGCCTTTGGGTTGATCCTTTTTGGGTGTGGCCAAGTGACGACGATGACTTCATCGCCGCTCTTGCGCTCATCGGACGGCAACAGGCTTTTACAGAGGAGCGGCCGTTGCGTCGTTGGCCTGTCCGCTTCTTCCCGCTCAGCGTGGCCGGGCGCGTCAGTCTGGGACAACCTGGCGCAGGACAAATTCCCGGTCATCGTTGGTGGTTTTGGGAACGGCGACCGCGCGACGGAGCAGCACTCGGCTGATCGTGCGAAGCGCCGCGAGGCCGAAGCATCGCCAGCACGTCCGAAACCCATCCTGCCCCCATCAGGCATCCACCCCACCGCTGCCGCGACTCCGGCGCAATGCCGAACAACCGCCAGCACTTCACCACCGCCTCCCAGCGCAACCCGGCCCTCGCCACGTCCTGTCCATCTTTGCACCAGCAATCAGCTTGAAATTGACCGAACAACCCCGAACACTTCCCAATCGCCGCGTCGGGCGCTCCATTAGCGGTGGGCCGCCTTGGTGGGGAAATTAGGTGGCGGAGTTGCCGAAGGTGATCCTCAGCGTATCGGCGATGGCTTGGAGGAACGAGGCGAAATCGGCGGGCCGCTTGAAGAGGTCCTTGCCCCCGACGCCGCGGTTCAGGACATGGTAGATCAGACCGCCAGGGGCGACGCGGGCGACACGCGGCATCGTCGTAAAGTACGACGGGCATCGAACGCCGTCAAGAATTGGACCCGTCCCGTTTGCTGAGTTCCGTCCCGTTTGCTGAGTTCGTCCCGTTTGCTGAGTTCCAGAGGGTCGAGACAGAGCAGACCTGTCCCATTTTTTCGTCCTGTCCCATTTTTTCGTCCCGTTCAATTTTTTCGTCGCCCGAAAATTGGACCCGTCCCGGTCCCACTACCCCGTCCCGGTCCCACTACCCCGCGCATCCTGCGGGTACAGTTGTAGATGACCGTAATGGGCGTTGCAATCGGCTCTTGCCCGGTTCACGTCCACATCCCACCGGTGCAGTTCAGCTCTGCTCGAACCAGCAACTGTTCCGCCATGCCGCGCGAGCTCGAAGCTCAAGTGGGGCGGATTCCATTCCATATTCTGAAGGCTGCGCGCGCACTTCACGCAAAAAACCTGCCGCGACGGGCGGCTGCAAAGGGTGTGCGCCCAGGGCATAGCGCGATCTGGACGCCTCCTTTCGACGTTCCTCTCAAAGATTCTTTCGGATTTACGTTGACAACGCACTTATGTGCGTTAGCTTTGGGCTACATTTCGTTTTGTACTTGCTGGCAGCGCGGTGTTTGGGTGCCGTCAGGTGTGTTATGGTTCGGGCAAATGGACTGGGACGGGAGGCCTATAATGCGGGTGCAATCTCTGAAAACGTGTCTTTTGGCGCTCTGTTTTGGTTCCGCGTTGCTCTGCGGTGCCGCCGCGCACGCGGCGATTGTTACCACTGACCTGAACGATCCGGCGGCGCCGAGAGACACTGGCTGGAGGATTCGCTACGACAATACGCAGGTCTCAAATGTGACCTTCACCGGCATCGCCGGGACCGGCAACAAACAAGGGACCCTGCAGATAGACAAGACCTTCAACAACCTGAATCCCATCTCCATCAGCTTCGAGGAAATCAACCCCGCGGCCGCAGACGCATTCGGCTTGCGGATCACATTGAACGAGAACATAACAAATAATTCGGGCTCTGATTGGGGCGACTTCCACATGAATCTCGTGGACAACAACCCGGTTTCAACGCACGACGCCGATGGGTTTCACCCTGGCTATGCCCATTTCCATAGTGACCCGTTTGTGAACCCGCCGTTCAACGTGGTCGGCGGGGGCGGTTCGAAGAGTTTCATAGATTTCGCCAGCGGAACCTTTGCGAACAATAGTACTCGGACATGGACGGGGTTCGGCATCCACCAGTTTGAAGACCTGAACAAGCAGAGGAACTTTACTCTGGTTGAAACGCCTTCCGTTCCGGAGCCAACGTTTGTCGGACTTGCCGTGTTCGCTATGTTGCCTCTACTCCGCAAAAGGGGACATTAAACGCGGAAGCAGCCAATCCTGTTCGGCACGCGGTTGGTGATTGCACATTCTTGCGCCATTGCTGGGGGCTCGTGCGGCGCATGATCTGACGGAAGATTAAGGCTGCAGAACGGTGACATCGTTTTAGTTTTGCCCACCCCCAATTACTGGTTACTGTACCGCCAGCGCGTTCGCGACGGACCAGCAGACTTTGGAAAAGGAGATGAAGCAAGCGGGCGATGTTCGCCCGGGTGCGCGCGGCGGAAGTGGGGTCGCGACGCTCGTGCTGCCACGGAAAGTCGCTGAAGCGATGGCAGAGCCGTGCCGAAAGTTGCTCAGATAGCGGCACCGCACTCGGGGCAGCGGCTGGGGGAGGCCCGGAGGTCATAACCGCACACACAGCATTGGCCACGGGATCTGTGGCGCAGATGCCGCGCTTGCCAGACAACGCGGCCAATACAACTCAAAGCGGTTCCGACAAATAGTACCGACACCACACCAAACGGCATGCACAGATGTCGCCAACGTACTCGTACGAGGGGTTCTTCCGCCCCAGGCCTTCCACCCACCATGCTGGTATCGAAGACTTGCTGATGAGGAGGCAGTTCCACAGTCCTCAACATCCAGGTAATTCGCTCGCTAAGGGTCATTTCTCGCTGTCTGAAACTTGCAAGGCATATCCGGTGGTCTTCATAGTCGAGGCACCAGAGATTGCCTGAGAGTTGAAACTCGAACCCTTTACCCGGCGTCGCCAGATTTTTGCACAATAGCGCAATCCCTACCGCGAAGACCGATAGGGTGAGCAGACAGTAGAGGCCGAATAAATACTTCACAGTTCGCCACATGCCGGCCAATCCGTGGTCAGCCTTCGCACCAGATGCTCACACGGAACTCTTCCTTCTATTTTTGTCAAAGTAGCAATGCCAGCTTTTCTTCTTCCGTGGGCACGATTCCTGACACCCGTTGCGTCGTCGTTGGACGCCACCAGGGCGGGGGCAAGGCGTACTTATCGAGAATCACGTCAAGAAGCTTTCCATCGTCTGAGAACTGGAATTCGATTGCGATCGTCCGGTCGCCCACCAGCAGACTGCCTGAGCCGAGTCGCTTGAGCCCCCGCACGATGGATCGTTGCCCCTGACCCCCACTTCCCCGAAAGCCGACGAATCCTCCGCCGCTATTGAGCACTTGGAAACCATGGCCGTCCAACCAGCTTGCAGCGTCATCAAATGTCGTCGCTGGTGTAATTTCACTTTTGGCGACGGTTAACCATGACTCGCCAATACGATTGTATCGGTTGTCGCGAATCAATCCGATGCACAGCCATGCGCAAATGACCAGGCCGACGGCGATGAGAAATCGGCGCAGCGGCCGTTTCGGATTTGGGCCAGGCCCATTTCGTTGAAGATTCGGTGCCACGCGACACCTCACAATGGCATCTGGAGAGGGACACCATCAGACTCCCTCCTTGCCGCGCCGAAAAGACGGTGTCGTCTGGTCAGAGGGTTAGGAAGTGTACTGCCCCGGGCTCCAGCGGAGAAAGGCGGCGATGCGGAGGGTTGGAAACCCGCCGGTGCGAAAGCGGCGGCGAATGTCTGGCGCGGCGAGGAGAAGAGGGCGGGTTTGAAACCCGCCCCTACAGCGGGATCGCATGCGGTGTCCCGCGTGATGAGAGCGCGATCACGGCGGTTGGGTGGCCTCGGGGGCGGCTGTGGATCGGTGCGGCTTATTCATGGCAACGGGTTGGGGCGGGAGTGGCGGGTGGATGGTTGGAGTTTGGCGAGTGGCTGGGGAGTGGGTGGGGAGTGGGTGGTGTGCGGACGGCGGGGAGATGGGTGACTTGCGGTTCGGCTATGGATGGCGGATGGGTGGGGATTGGGGTGGTGATGGCGGGCCGATGGTCGGGGGATGGGGTCGAGCTGGGTTTGACGGGCGAAAATGCGGTTTCTGGCTTGCCTTGGGCAGGCCCCCGGGGATCGTGGCAATGGTTCTGTGATCGTGCTGGGCGCGGTGGCGCGGGGAAGCGATGGATCTTGCCGCTTTTCGAATCCCTCGGCATAGTTACGCGGCTGGGGGAAACCCTGTTGAATAAGAAAGGAGCGACTCATGCGGGACTTCCGGATTTGTGCAATCGTGTGCGCGCTGATCGCGAGCACGGCGGTGCTCTGGGCGGCGGAAGAGGGAGCTACGACGGCGGAGGATCGCAAGGGCGGCGCGGCGGCCATGATGGAGGCGTGGATGAAGCTGGCAACGCCTGGGCCGCAGCATGAGAAACTCAAGACGCTGGCGGGCAAGTTCGACGCGGACGTCACGATGCAGATGATGCCCGACATGCCGGAGGAGAAAAGCAAGGGCAAGGCGGTGAACGAGATGATCTTCGACGGGCGGTACCTGAAGGGCGAGTATACCGGCACGATGAACGGCAAGCCGTTCCAGGGGATCGGGTACTGGGGCTTCGACAACCTGAAGCAGAAGTACTTCATGAGCTGGATGGATTCGATGAGCACCATGATGATGGTGGCCGAGGGAACGGCGGACGAAGCGGGGAAGGTGTTCACCTTTAACGGCGAGTGCCTGGACCCGGTGAGCAAGAAGAAGATGCCGATCCGGCAGGTGTTGACGATCGAGGACGAAGACCATCACACGTACGAATCCTACCGGACGGGAACGGACGGGAAGGAGTTCAAAGACCTGACGGTGAAGTACACGCGGGCGAAGTGAGCGGGAAGATACGGGCGAGATGTTTCTCTCCACTTGTGGGCAACATGGCCCTTCAACGAACGCGTTGAAGGGCTTTTTTGTTCATGGTGGACAAGGCCGGTCAAACTGGTAGCTTCGGTCATACAGCGTTTTCAGGAAACTTAACACCGCATACGGGACAAACAGAGACAATGAGCACGGTCATTCAGAAGGGCAAGATTTTCGCGGGCGTTGGCGAGGCGGATATTACGCCGGCGTTGGGGATTCAGATGGCGGGAGATGTGGACCGCAGGCGGCCGGTGGAGGAAATCCGGGCGCCGCTGCTGGTGCAGGCGCTCGTCGCCGAGGTGTCGGGGAAGAAGATCTGCTTCGTGTCGATGGATGCGCTGGGAACGACGCGGAAGTATGGGGAGCGGCTGCGCAAGGAGATCGCCGAGGCGATTGGCACTACGCCGGACGCGGTTGTCGTTCACGGAAAGCAGAGCCACTCAGCGCCGATGGTCGGGCACCATGCGGTCAGCGAGGAGTGCGACCTGGTGCCGCCTGACATGGACTGGATCCGAGGCGGCGACCTGCGCTACATCGAGCCGTTCTTTGAAGGAGTGCACAAAGCCGTCAAGCAGGCGAACCGATCGCTGCGCCCGGTGCGCATCAAGGCGGGCCGGGCGATGGAAGGACGCGTGGCGTTCAACCGGCGGTTCGTGATGCGCGAGGGAAAGGTGAAGACGCACCCGCCGCTGTGCAGTCCGGACATATTGTACGCGGAAGGCCCGGTCGATCCCGAAGTGGGCGTGGCGTTGCTGGTGGATGAGGCGGATGATCCGGTGACGGCGCTGCTTCACTTCACCTGCCACCCGGTGCATGGATATCCGATGCGATGGGTTTCGCCCGACTGGCCGGGGGCGTGGGTGGAGGGCGTGCGAAAGCTGCTGAAGGGGAAGGCGATCCCGTTGGTGATCAACGGCGCGTGCGGGAACGTGCATCATACGAATCACCTGAATCCGCATAACAGCGAGACCGACACCATCGAGATCATGGGTGAGCGTCTGACGGAAACCACCCAGACGATCCTGAACCGGCTGCAGCCGCTGGAATCGGACTCGCTGGCGTGGTCGAGCCGCGTTGTGAACCTGCCGTGGCGCACGATGCCGGCTGAGAAGATCGAAGCCGCGCGGGAGTTGATCGCGCGGCGGCCAAGACCGGTTCCGGACAAGGATGGCGCGATCGGGTGGGACTGGGTTTTCGCGGCGGCCACGCTCGACCTGGAGGCGCGGAAGGCGAAGCAACCCTATTACGACCTGGAAGTGCAGGTGCTGCGCCTGGGAGACCTGTGCATCGTCTGTTGGCCGGGCGAGCCCTTTGTCGAGGCGCAACTGGAAGTGAAGCGCACGTCTCCAAAACCGTACACCTTCGTTGCCCATTGGTGTACCGATGATGTGAGTTACATGCCCACGAAGCGCGGCTACGAAGGCGGCGGGTTTGAGGTGGATCTGCCCTGGTGCAGACTGGCGGCCGGCTCGCTGGAGACCATTGCCGAGGAATCGAGTCGGATGGTTGAGGAGATCTGCCGCTGACAATCTCTTCTCACGCAATGGTCATCATCGTGAATCTCATCGCCCGAGGGTGGCTGGTTCGGTAATGCATTGTGAGAACATCGGAGTCACAAATTCGCCGCTTCCACGAGGATGGCTTTACCACGATCGAAGCTCTGATCGATTCAGAAACGATCGGGCAGCTGCGCGAGTTGTACGATCAATTCATCGACGGCCAGATCGATTGCGGCACTGAGTATGGGAAATTCCTTGGCGGCGTGACGCGGCACGTGATGCAGCCGCATCTGCATCATCCTTACTTCAATGACAACCCGGCTCTTTCAGCAGGCAGGGAGATCGCCAGAGAACTATCGGGGTATGTGGAACCGCAGCTGAGTTACGACATGTTGATCACGAAGCCGCCGGGACATGGGAAGGAGACGCCGTGGCATCAGGATTATGCCTACGCCGAGGCGCCGGTAGTTCCAGCGGGGACGAAGATTCCAATTCATAGTCTTCAATTCTGGGTGGCGCTGGATAATGTGGACTTCGCCAACGGCTGCATGTGTTTCGTGCCGGGGATGCATTGCGGTCCGACATTGGAACACGTCGTTTGCGGCGGCGACCCGATGGACAAGGATCGCATGCTGGCGATCAATGATCCCTCCAACACATTGGACTTGAACGAGAAGGTGGCCTGCCCATTGAACGCGGGGGGCTGCACGGTTCATATGCTGGGGACGCCTCATTACACGCCCGGAAACACGACGCGCGATCGGCCGCGGCGCGCATATATTTTCAATCTTATCGATGGGCAATCGGCATCCTGACTCGCGCGCGGACATTGCTTCCGTTGGGCAGGTGGGCAGTACGGACAGACGACCTGACGCTGGGACTTCCGCCGCTATGCCGCGGGAGTCGATCCCGTTGCGTAGCCGAAAGCGGTTACAGGATGTCCTGATCGGAAGGATTGAAGCCAAGATGGCTGGGTGTCGCGCCGCGCATGGACAGGGTTTGAGGGTCTATGGAAGGCAGGCCGGGGCGGTCGTGATACGTGGGGCGCCAGGGTTGACCGCAGAGATTGGAGATGACCTGCCAGTTGGAGGCGGTAAGCGTGTAGTGGTGGTGGAAGAGGAAGCGTTGCAGGCCGGCCGAGCGCGAGGCGAGCAACATGCGGCGCAGCTCGTAACTGGGGAACGGATCGCCGCCGTGCGGGCGGCGGCCGGCGTCAACCCAGGGCATCACCCGCGCGGGATCGTTGCCAACGGCCGCCATGCTCTTGCGGGTTTCCTCCTGCACGATTCCGTCGAAGAACTCGTCGGGAAAGCCGTGGTCGAAGTCGTCGCGGGTTTTGATCCACGGCATGTCGAGGCCAAAGATGGCTTTGACGATACCCATGGCGGCGCCATCGGACATGCCGGGATTCCACTCGGTGAGCACTTCGACGTAGCGAAAGACGGTGCCGTACATGCCGTCGAACCCGCGGTGCCAGAAGTAGTGCTTGGGGAGAATGACGTCAGGAATCGCCGCAAAACGATGCAGATCGACGCCGGTCAGGCCGGCGAAGGCGGGAGAGCGCAGGCCCATTGCCAGCTTGAACGAAGCTGCGCCGTTTGAGCGCTGCGCCGCGACGTCTTCGAGGGAGCGGGCCCGGAACGCCATCCACTGGCGCAGGCCCTTGATGTCGCCGAACAACTCGGGGCAGCCGAACGGCGTGCCATCGTGCGTCCAGTCTCGGCGCTCGCGAGGCAAGTTGTGCAGACGATCGAACAACTCATCCTTCGCGGCCACGAGTGAGCGATAGTCAAAGCCAAGCGCCGCGCAGCGCGGCGCGATCGATTCAGGGAGGTCCTTGAAGATGTAGCTGTGATACCCCATCAGGTGCGGGCATATCTCGTAGCCCCATTCCGGGCCATCGATCACTGCCCCACTGGCCATCGGGAAATGGCCCATCGTGTCGGCTGTCCGGGCGGCATAGGCGAGCGAGCATGACCGATCGCTCCAATGCCCGCCCGCCGCGTGACTCGCGTAGTAGCCGGGCTCGAAGAGCCACACTTGAATTCCGCGCTGGACCGCGTCGGCGAGCATGCGCTCCAGGCTCCGCCTTTTCTGCGGACATGCATCGGCGGGCGCGGATGGCGCGGCGCAGCCGAACTGTCGATAGATGCGCGGATCGGGATCATACGGAAGGTGTCCGCCGGCGAAGAGCAGTGGACCGAGGACCATTCCTTCGATGCCCCCCTGCTGCCACGCGTCAAAGACCGGCTGGTAATTCTCCAGCATTGGCTCGACCTGCCGCATCACGTCCATCCAGCATCGCATGGTTGAAGCTTCGGGTTATTTCGTGGAGCGGGCAAGTAGCAGCGCAGGAATCAACCGATTTACGGGAATCGCGAGTTGCTCGAGCTTGGCGTCGTCGTCTTCCTTCCGGGCCGCGCTTCGGCCCTTTACGATGATGCAAACTTCGCCCGAGGAAACCGAGGCTAAGTGAGACGGATCGGGCGGCGACGAGATCCCGCGCTGAGTTGGGAACCGGAACGATGAGCATCTCTGAATTGATCGCGATCGACGTGCATGGGCATTACGGGGAATACCGCCACCCCGGCCCGGAGCTGGCGAACCGGTGTATGACCGGCGACGCTGACACCGTGGTTGCCCGCGCCAAGGCGGCGCGGATTGGACTCACGATCGCCTCGCCGCTCTCCGGGCTGCTTCCGCGGGGAGGGGCGAGCGCGTTTGACGGAAATGAAGAGGCGTCGCGGATCATTTCGCAGACCAAGGGTTTGCTTCAGTACGTGATCGTGAACCCGCTGGAGAAGAACACGTACGATCAGGCTCGCCGGCTGATCGGGCGGGGCAAGTGCGTCGGAATCAAGATTCATCCGGAAGAGCATGGTTATGCGATTGCGGCGCACGGCCGCGAGATCTTTGAATTCGCGGCGGAGTTTCGGGCAATTGTGCTGACGCACAGCGGCGAGCGCAGGAGCCTGCCCGACGACTACCTGCCATTCGCCAATGATTTTCCGCAGGTTAGCTTGATCCTGGCGCACATCGGCTGCAGCTACGACAGCGACCCGGGGCGGCAGGTGCGGGCGATGCAGAAGGCGAAGCACGACAATGTGTACGCCGATACTTCGAGCGCGAAGAGCATCATGCCGGGGCTCATCGAGTGGGCGGTTGCAGAGGTCGGGGCTGGAAAGATTCTTTTCGGCACCGACACGCCGCTGTACTTCGCCGCGATGCAGCGGGCGCGCATCGACCACGCGGAAATGGACGAGCGGGCGAAATCCAGAATCCTGCGCGACAATGCCCTGGAGCTCTTCGGCCCGCTTGTCGCGACGCACTGGGAATCAATCGTCGACGGCGCACGAAGCTGAGGACTCGGCGGGAAACGGGGAAATGGATGGCCGTCAACAACACGCTGTCATTCCCGACGCAGGAGTACGGCCGCCGTGTGCGGGCGGTCCAGCAGCAGGCGCAGCGGCTTGATCTTGATGTGATGCTGGCGACGACGATGGCCAGCGTCTGCTACCTGAGCGGAATCGAGAGCGTGTCGCCGCACAAGTTCTGGCTGGTGGCGGTGCCGCGCGAAGGTGCGCCGCTGCTCTTCTGCCAGGATTTCGAGAGCCACAACGCCGCGATAAGCTCGTGGCTGCCCGCGGAGTTTACCTATCCTGTCGGCGAAGATTCGGTGAGTTATGTCGTTGCGATGCTGCGGAAGCTGGGCTTCGCTTCTGCGCGGATCGGACTCGAGTCCGGATATTGCTGGTCATCGCTTTCGGTGCAGATGTACGCGCGAATGAAGCAGATGCTGCCCGACGCAGAATTTGTGGACGCGACGGAGGCGGTCTCGCGCGCCATGTCGATCAAGTCCGCGGTGGAAATCCAATGCGTGCGGAAGGCAGCGGGAATCACGAGCCAGGCGATGCGGGCCGCGATCGAGACGATTCGAGAAGGCGCGACCGACAACGACGTAGCGGCCGCGGCATACGCGGCGATGATCGGCGGCGGCAGCGAATACTCGGCGCTTCCGGTGATCGTGACCACCGGCGCCCGCAGCGGGATACCCCATTCGACGTTTCGCCGCGTTCCCATCTGCCGCGGTGATATGGTGTTCATCGAGATCGCCGCCGCGATCAACCGTTATCACGCGCCGATGATGCGAACCGCAGTGTTGAATGAACCTGCGCCGCAGGTTGAGGGCCTCATGCGCGCCGCAGTGTCGAGTGTGAACACGATGATCGAGACGATTCGCCCGGGCGTGACGGCCCACATGGTTGCGGCAGCAGCACAGCGCTGCCTGCAGGGATTGCCCAGTGAGATCGTCTGGCACGGCTATTACGGATACAGCGTCGGCCTGGGCTTTCCGCCGGAATGGTCGGATTGTCCGTCGCTGTTGATTCGTCTCGGGCATCACGACGTGTTGCAGCCCGGCATGGTGTTTCATTGCAGCACCTCATTGCGTGACGTCGGCGTTCGCGGCGTGACGTGCTGCGAAACCATTCTGGTCACAGAGGAGGGATGCGAGGTGCTCACGGAGGGGAAGCGGGAGTTGAGCATTTGCCCACAGTGTTGAGGATCATCTCGAGACGGTTCGGGCGCTGGAGCGAAGCCGCGGACAAACAACGCAAATGCAGGAGCGAACCATGGCTGGAAGGGTCTTACTCGCGGCAATTCTTCTCAGCACCGCTGTCGGGTGCCGGAGCCCTGAAGCGATGAGCCAGGCAAGTTCCAAAGGCCACTTTGAATCGGACATCGCCACGGTACAGCTGCTGGCGGATGGGCGTCGGGCGAAGCTGCTCAAGGATTTTACATTTGTGGACGCTCAGAATCGCAGTTGGGTTGCGCCGGCAGGAGACACGGTAGACGGCGCATCGATTCCACATCTCTTCTGGGCGGTGATCGGCGGGCCGTGGGAGGGGAAATATCGCTTCGCCTCGATCGTGCATGATCGCTACTGCAACGTGCACGAGGGACGGTCGTGGCAGGACGTGCATCGGATGTTCTACGAGGCGTGTCTCGCCGCGGGGACCGATGAGCTTCTGGCGAAGATCATGTATGCGGCGGTGTATCACTTCGGGCCCAGATGGGGAGACGAATCGAGAGGCGCAGAAGAGCTGGCAGAGTTGATCGCGCCGGAACGCAAACGCCTTGCGGAAGAAGCCGAGACCGTGGAATCAGCGACGATGAGATCGCGAAGTCCGCAGATATCTACGAGGGCATTTCCCGCGCCCGCAGCGGCGCCGACACAGCGACAACAAGCCGTTATGGTGCTCGCGCCTCGACGAAAAGCGCCGGGCATCCAGATGAACGCCGCTAGCATGCCCGCAACGCTGGGCAAATGGGACCGGATCCGCGAGTTCCTGCGCCAGCACCCCGATGCGTCGCCGCAAGACATCGAGCGCCTGCCGTAGTCACAGCGAACCTGAACGGTGACTCCAGACGCCGCGCGATGGTCCGGCAGAGCACTTTAAGACGCCATTTTCCATCGAAAAACCAGCGGAGTTGATGGTTCAAGGTTGCAAGCTGATACTGATGGTGGTCGTAGCATTGGAGTGAGATGAAAGTATTGGCGAATTATTACCAGCAGTTCGACGCGGACTTTGAAAGCAACGTGCCCGCGGAAGGATACGGCGGCTGGAAGAGGACGGAGGTTGAGATCGCAACGCCGCGCACGGCGGTCGTGCTGATGCACGCCTGGGACTGCGGGACGCGCGAGCAGTTTCCCGGATGGCATCGCGTGGCCGACTTCATCCCGCGGGCGACAAAGATCTGCCGCACGGTGATCCCCGGATTGCTGAGCGCGGTGCGCGCGTCGCCCCTGCGGCTGATGCACGTGGTCGCGCCGGCAGAGCATTACAAGGACCTGCCGGGCTACAAGCTGGCGCAGCAATACGCGCTGCCCGAGCCGGCGCGGGCGCCGCAGGTACAGAACGATCCGCTGCTGGAGAAGCTGCGGGAATTCAAGCGCGCTCATTCCTTTCCCGGGTTGCACAACATCGAAGACATTAACCGCGGTTTCAAAGCGCTGCGTTATCCGAAAGAGGCGGAGCCGCTCGGCGATGAGCCGGTCGTGGAGAGCGGCGAGCAGCTCTATGGGCTGTGCAAGCTGTACGGCATCAACCACCTGATTTACTGCGGCTTCGCGATCAACTGGTGCATCTTTTATTCGGCGGGCGGGATGCTGGAGATGGAGCGGCACGGGTGCATGTGCTCGATCGTGCGCGACGCGACGACGGCGGTGGAGAACAAGGAGACCGCGCGGCACGAGTGGGGCAAAGAGACGGCGCTCTGGCGGGTGGCGCTGCAGCATGGCTTTGTGTTCGACAGCGCGGATCTGATCGCGGCGGCGCGGGATGCGGCCAATCAGGAGCCGAGAAATGTTTCTGCCGCCGGCGCCGGGCCGCGGAGCTGACGTCGCGATCCACAGGGGCGGTCCAGGAACATCGAGCCGCATGAGCGCTTCCCTGCAAGAACTTGGCGTCCCGGTGAAGAGCGTGAGCTGGGTGCGGCTGCATCCAGGGCAGCTGCGCGACGGGTCGCCATCGCTGCTCGTTTCGATGGGACAGGACCACGGCGGGATGTTCGTCTGCGACATCGACTTGAGGAGCGGGCATTGCAGGCAGTACACGGCCACGATTGAAAATGCGGCGTTCCCGACCGCGAGCTTTCGCAGCGCCATCAGCGGGGTTCTATACCTGGGGTCTACCGGCGCGGGGCATCTGCACTGCTTCGATCCGGAAGCGCCAGACAAGGGCCTGGCGGACCTGGGGGCGATCGATCCGGAACTTTGCAGTTTTCCCTGTGAGATCGATGAAGGGCCGGACGGATCGATTTACATCGGGGCGCATCCGGGCGCTTCGCTGACGCGCTTCGATCCGCGGACGAAACAGTTCCAGCGCTTCGGTCGGATGGACCCGACTGACATGTACTTCTATCCGCGCTGCGGTGCGGACGGAACAGTGGCGGGGATCGTTCGAGTGATACGGCCGCACCTGCAGTTGTTCGACCCGAGGACGGGGGAGCAGCGGACGGTTGGTCCGGTGTTCGACGCCGCGAGCATGAATGGTCCGTGGAACGAGAAGACCCTGGACCTCGTCAAGGACGCACAGGGAATGCTCTACCTCAAGTCGATTGAGGGGAACTTTCGCTTGGCGGGGCTGGAGGCGAGGCAGATTGAGAGCGTGCCGCCCGCGGCGGCGGCGGCGACGCTGCCAGACGGAATCGCGCCGAGGTTTCTCGACGAAAAGTCATTGCAGTTTAGGCGCATCGAGCTCGCGAACAAAGAGGGGAACACGCGGGAGCTTTCGCTGGATTGGAAAGGAGGCGGGAGCAACATCTTCCTGATTCACCAGGGGCCGGACGGAAAGATCTATGGCTCCAGCGCGATGCCGGAACATCTGTTCCGCTGCGAGCTCGATGGATCGGGGATGATCGATCTCGGGCAGTGCAGCCTTTCGATGGGCGATGCGTATTCGATGGGGAACGCGGCGGGCAAGCTATACATCGCATCATATCCAGGCGCGCGCCTGTCGGTGTATGACCCCTCGAAACCGTATCGATTCGGCGAAGATGACGCAGCGAATCCGCGCGATCTGGGACGGATCGACGATGCCGCCTATCGGCCGAGGGCAATGCTGACGGGGCCGGCGGGGAAGGTGTGGATTGGGTCGATCCCGGACTACGGCACGTGGGGCGGGACGCTGGTGAATTACGATCCCGGCACGGGCAGATTCATCAGTCATCGGCACGTCGTTCCAGATTGCAGCGTTGTGGCGCTGGAGTGGCTTCCCGAGCTGAAGCAGATTCTCGTTGGAACTTCAGTGAACGGCGGGAGCGGGACAACGCCGCGGGCGTCGCAGGCGGCGTTCGCATTCTGGGACCCGCTGCGCGATGAGGCGGTTGCGACCGAGACCTTTGGGCTGGAGAACATTGACGGAATCATGGACCTGAGGCGCGTTGACGGCGGGAATGTCTACGCCGTGATCGTATTTCGGGAACGAAATGGGCGTGAGGAGGTCAGCTACCGCGCGGAACTGGTACTGCTGGACGTGCGGAACCGCCGGGTAATCGATCGATCGCGGTTTGGGGAGGACGGCTGGCCGCTGGAATTGTCGCTGCGCGCAGCGAACGATGGATCGGTCTACGGGGCGTGCCTGCCGTATCTCTATCGAATCGCGCCGGGGAGCGCGCGGCGGGAAGTTGTGTGGAAGACACCGATCGGGAATGTGCGGGATCATGTGAACATTGCGGGGCCGATTGTCGGGGATTCGTTGTATTTTGCGTCAGGGCCGCAGTTGAGGAAGATCGGATTGGCGGGGTTGTCGTCGTAACGCGGCCGTGAAGCGGATGCTTACATCCAGCAGCCAGCTCCAGGGTGGAAAGGAGTTTGCAGTGCGAATGTTTCTGACCCAGGGGATTGGGTGGGCGCTGGTGGCGGCGGCGCTGCTCGATGTGTTTTTCACGACGCTCTACGCGCGGCATGGGCCGCTGGTCATCAGCGATTATCTGGGGCGAGGGTGCTGGGGATTGTTCCGTGCTGTAGCGCGGCGGACGCCCCATCGGATTCGCGACGGCATCCTTTCGTTTTGCGGGCCTGTGTTGATGGTGGTGATCGTGACGGTCTGGGTAAGCATGATCAACCTCGGGTTTGCGCTGATCATCTGGCCGTTTCTTGGCGGTTCCATTCGGGCGAGCAACGGGGGCGCGACGCCGAGCGACTTCATCTCCGCGCTGTACATGAGCGGCTACTACATGACGACGGTTGGCAACGGCGATCTTCAGCCGGTGAGCGGATACCTCAAAATGTTGCTGGTGCTGGACTCGGCGCTGGGGCTCTCGGTGATCACCTTGACGCTGACATACTTCCTGCAGGTTTATAACGCCCTGCAGGGGCGCAACAGGCTGGCGCTATCGCTGCACCACCGGACCGGCGCGACGGGTGACGCGGCTCGCCTGGTTTCCGGTCTGGGCGGCGCCGGCGACTTTGACGGCGCCCGCGCGGAGTTGAGCGACATCGCGGAGGAATTGCTGGCCGTCTATGAAGCGCATCACTTTTATCCGTCATTGTTGTACTTCCGCTTCCCGGAGAAGCACCACATGTCGTCGCGCGTGGCGTTCATCGTGATGGAGACCGCGACGCTGGTCCGCAGCGGGCTAAACGAGAAGCGCTATGCGGCGCTGGTCCGGTCCGGCGCGGTGACTCAGCTGTGGGAAGGCGGCATGCAGGTGCTGAGCGAGCTGGCCAAGATTTACCTCGGACGGACGAAGATCAACCGGGAAGCCCCGCCCGACGAAAAGGCGGTTCGGGTTTGGCGCAAACATTACCACGAGGCGGTGCAACACCTGCGCTCGGAAGGGATCGCAACCATCGAAGACGAACAGGCCGGCGAGAGGAAATACGTAAAGCTTCGCCGGCGATGGGATCCGTACGTCACCGCATTTGCCAATTACCTGGTGCACGATCTGGAAGAAGTCGAGCCTTCGGAACACTCGAAGGACGGTGGACAGGCCGAGGATTCTGAGAACGCGGACCTGGATTTGGCCGGTTACCGCAACGCGTAGAGGTAGCTGGTCATGTCGCGCGCATCGGGCTCTTTCACGTGAAGGTCCGGCATCGCGGTCTTCTCGTCGACCGCGGGCACCTTTCCCTTCACCACCGTCGGCGCCATGGTGATGGTCTCGCCCTTGGTGACATCGCCGACCTTCGTCTTCCACAGCGGCTTGCCGCTGGTGGCATCGACGACAACCGTGTGCGCGTTCCCGTCGCCGGCGCCTCGATTTCGCGCCCCCAAGCCGTTAAAAACGTCACGCGGCATACCAGCGAGCGGAGCAACCGATGGTCATCGATCGCATCGAGAATTCAGCCCGATACGATGTGCTCGGCAACGGGATCGCCCTCGCGCTGCGCGCCCTGCGCGAAGGTCATCTGGTCCGGCGCGAGGCGGGCCGCTACGACCTGATGGGCGATGCGGTCTACGCTCTGGTGCAGGCATACGAGACAAAGCCGCGCGAGCAGGGCGTCTGGGAAGCGCATCGCAAATACATCGACGTCCAGTTCGTGGCCGAGGGCACTGAAGTAATGGCCTACGCCAACCTCGCCGACCTCAAGCCGCGGCAGCCCTATGACGACGCCAACGACTACGCGCTCTTCGACGGCCTGGGCAGCTTCGTGACCGTCAGCAGCGGGATGTTCACCATCTTCTATCCCGAGGACGCCCACATGCCGGGCCTGGCCGCAGCTTCGCCGGAACCGGTCGAAAAGGTGGTCGTCAAGGTGCGCGTAAGCTAGCAGCATCCCAACCGCAGCGGCCGACCTCATCCTTCGGACCACCCGCTCCTTTGCGTCGTTCCGCCGATTCAGGTTTCTTCGCTCCCCCAAATCCCAATGCTTCGCGCATCGCGAGCCACCATCGCCACCTCTTTTCATTATATATTCTTTCTATCGTCCACCCACTGCCGTCTGGTATTTCGGCCCCGCCGCGCGCTCAGGTCTGATTTGACAGGCCGAAGAAGAAGGCCTGCTGGCCGGGATTACGCCCGGTGCGGCGGGGCGGACTGTCGCGGAAGCTCATCTCCAACTCGTCGTTCTCGCGCAGCCACCCGTCGATCAGCCCATACTTTCCGTTCAATTCATACCGGATGGTGAAGTGCGACAGGTCCCTGGGGTCGGCCTGCCCGGAGAAGAGCCGCAGCCGTCCCGTGCTCGCCACCTGAATGCCGGTGCTGTAGACGGCTCCCGTCGTCTTCAGCTCAGCGCCGGGACGCCAGCCCGCAGGCACAAAAGCGACCGCGTCCAGCTTGACCGCCCGTTCGCGGCGCGTCGCGTCCGCCAGGTAGGCGACCACCGCGATCAGCCGGTCCTTGCCGCTGGTGCTGCGCCGGTGATGCAGGAAGGTAATGCCCGCCTCATTACCCCCCATCGTCTTCCACGGCGCCGGCAGCGCTCCAGCGGGCGCTTGCCAACTGCCCGGGACGTTGGACCGGTTGGCGACGAAGACCGGGCCGTACCCCTCGTTCTTCATCAGCCTCGATGCTTCCGCGGGATCATCATCGTAGACCACGCGATCGCGCGGTGCGGCGTAGTCGAGGCATTCCTGCTGGCGCGACAGGTATTTGGATTGGTGCCACAGGGCGGGACCGAAGTGACCGGCGGGCCAGCCAAAAGCGCAAAGCAGCAGCCAGATCATCCCCCGCCGCCAGTTGCCGCGACGATACCAGACAGGAAGCGGCGCGTAATCGAGGGTCAGTCTCTTTCCCGCCTTCATGAAGGGAAGCCTCCTGCCAATCTATAGAGTAGCAACTCCGCATGAATTCACTAGTAGATTTTTGGCGACAACTTTAGAACCGCGGAGGACTTCTTCCGCCCGGTTATCGCAGGTAGTTCAGCGATCGAAGCTGCCGCTGCGTCTGGGCATCGGGCTTTCCGGGCGTCGCTTGCCGGGTCGTCGCGCCGTGCCCGCGCCGACGCTCGATGTACAGTCCCGGCGAGTCCGCCTGAAAAGCGCGCCGGTTGAAAGGCTCCTGCCATTCCGATTCCGGCAGGTTCACGACCGCCGGAAGGGACTGCGGATGGGTTCGACTCCGGCCAAGAAAGACCTGCTCCGGCTTCGTTTCCCCGCTGAGCTTCAGGTCAACCTTGATCGGCGCGTCCGCCGGCGAGATCTGCAGGTACATCCCCTTGGTCTTGCCGCCGGGGTACGACATCCAGCGGATGCTCCTGCCGTCCTCCGACGGCTCCACCCCATCGCGCTCGTAGTCCATGTCGATCGGAATGAAAACCAGGAACTGCCCGTCCGGCGCGGTCAGCTTCACCTCGAACTCGCCGCTGCCGTGCGCGTAGAGCATCCAGTAGTTTTCCTCCGAAACCCACTGGCTCATCAGGCTCGATAGCGGCGCCAGCGCAGCCGCCTGGCCCGCGCTGACTTCCGTTTGCTCGTCCGGCAGCTTGTACAACTGCTGCCCCCCCTCGACCAGGTCGTACACCAGCTTCCAGGGCGGCAGGATCAATGTCTTGAGGATGCGCCCCTCCAGGACTGCCTTGGTCTCACTCTGAACGGCGCGATCCGGTAACGACCCCCCCTTCAGCAGCGGCAGAAGGCTCATGCCTTCAAACGTGGCCGGCCGCTCTATCCCGCACCGCTCAAGGATGGTTGGCGCAACATCCATCAGCATCACGGGCGCATCGATCGAGGCCGGCTTGCCCTTCAGCGGCGATGGATCGGACAGGATCAGCACCGTGCGGATCTCCTCGTCGAAGAGCGTCGCGCCGTGCAGCGTCCATCCATGCTCTTCAAACGCTTCGCCATGATCGGAAAACAGGACGAGCAGCGTGTCCGGCGGAAGCTTCTCGATGAGCCGCCCCAACTCGTGGTCGAGCCAGGCGATCTCGCCGTCATACGCGGCCTTCAATTGTTCAAGCTGCTCCGCCGGAAGCTGTTGCTCCGGCGTCCGTCCCGCCCATGCCAACTCATGCGTCCGCGCCCCGCTCAGCGTGTTCTGAAACACCTGCCGGTACGGCTCCGGCGGGTCATACGGATCGTGCGCATCGTAATAGTGCACAAAAAGAAAGAACGGTTTCTCCGATGCAGTGTTCGGCCGGCTCGAAAGCCAGTCGAGCGCAGCGCCTGTCATATGTTCACAATCGCCGGATGCCGTGTCGGCTTCGAACTCGCGCCACAGATCGAAGCCGCGGTTGAATCCCCAATGCGCCCGCATCTGACCGTTGTTGACCAGCGCCGCCGTGGTGTACCCGCCGGCCTTCATCCTCTCGGCGAGCGTCGGGATGGAATCGGAGAGCACTTCATCGATGTTCTCCACCCGGTTATGCGACGGCAGCATCGACGTCATCAGCGACATGTGCGAAGGAAGCGTCCACGGCGCCTGTCCGCGCGCCCAGTTAAATCGCGCTCCCTTCGCCGCCAGCGCGTCGATGTTCGAGCTGGTCTTCCGTGAGTAGCCGTAGCACCCAAGATGATCGGGACGGACGGTGTCGATGGAGATGAGCACAACGTTGGGCCGCCGCGCCGGCGCGGTCGCCACGGCCTGTCGCTCGATCGGCTTAGTCGAGTTCTTCTCAGCGCCGCGCAGCAGGAGGTACGCTCCCGCCGCCAGTGCGAGCAAAGCAATCGCGATAATCGTCGCCCGCCTCAAGATCACTCCAGACGCACAACCGCCAGATGACAAACCGTCAAAGAAGAAGGAGGATCGAGCCTCGATCCTCCGTTCTCTATCTCAAATTCTCGAGCCGGTTACTTCGGGATCTCATACAACCGCGTGGCGATCCTGCCCCAGTTGTAATTGTAGAAGGTCCCATCGCCGTAGTACCCGGTCTCGCCGATCTTGTCGCCGTAGATGCCCACCCACACGTTCTCGTAACCCGGCTCGCCGGTCAGGTCATCCTCGAAGAAGCCGTCCTGCGACGTGATCTCCCGCTCGTCGAACACCACCTGGATCTTCGACCCCGCCTTCAGCCCCGGCACGTTGAAGCGCACGCTCTTCAGGCTCGCCGGGCTTGGGCCCACCGAGCCGTCACACAGCGCGATCTCCTTGCCGTCCTGCACCAGCAGCGTGCGCTCCCACCAGACGTTGGCGCCTTTACTCAAGAAACCGAAGCCATCGATAACCTTGCCGTCCAGCCCGAGCGATTCCACCGGGACTTCAAGGCGGACAAACCTCCCCGACTCCGGCAGCGCGCCCTGGTTCTTGAATTCCGGCTCGGTGAACGCATATTTCTCGAGCTTTGCCTGCCCCTCGGGGGTGGGTTTTCCGTCCGGGCCGCAGAAGCCGATCGTGCCCCAGAACATCTGGTGCATGTCCTTCGCCATCCACAGCCGAACGCCCGACGCGGTGAACTGCTGCTCGTTCCACGCTCCCCAGACGGCCTGATACCTCCAGTCGCCGTCGCCTCGCGCCATCAGCACGAGCGACTCCACCTTCTGGCCCTGCGGAATCATCACGTACTGGACGAGCTTGTCGCCCTTCTTCGCGGTGACTGGGCGGTCGGAGTGATAAAAGTGCTCGTGGTAATCCCCCATGAACGGATGGAAACGGCTCCACAGCGCGTCCCCGGTGTGAGAGGCGACGCCCTTGTCCTTCAACTCCGTGTTCCACTTCCAGTCGCCGCCGATGACGGGGCCCGAATTGGTGGCCATCAGATACGTCTTCCCGTTGGCCGAGCGCACCATGTGCTCCAGGTTCGGCGCGACGCTCACCTGTGGCGCCGGCTCCTCGCTGAAGAGGAACGACTCCATGAAACGGATCTCGCCATTCAGTCCGCGGTCCAGCGTCGGGTCCCCCGGGATGCCGATGATCGTGTAGCCCGTGTGGCTGCGGATGATCTCCGTCCAGTGCTCGAAACGCTGTACCGGCCACGGCATGTCGTTGAACACGTTGGGATACGTGTTGAGCACGCACGGCTCGCCCCGTGCCATCTTCTTGGTAAGCACCTCGCGGTCCAATTGCGAGGGCTGGAAGTAGGCGTTGTTCTCCGGCGCGAAGATGTCGTGCTCGAGGTAGTCCGGATACACGATCCCATCCACTGTCGGCGCATACCAGCCCGCCGACATCCACAACGGATGACCGTTGGCCGCCGCCTTGATCTGCTTCGCATACTCCACGCGCTGTTCGTCGGTCCCGCCCGTGGGCGCGCCCTCCCATTGGATGTAATTCACGCCGATCACGTTCGGCTGGCTCACCAACTGCTGGATCAGCGACTTGGTCGCATCGGTCATCGGCGGCGCGCCGGCGATGCTGTGCGAGATCATGTAGAGGTTCTGCTTCCAATCCACGTCCGGCGTCTGCGTCGCCTCCGACGCCGCCTGCCCCACGCCGCCGGTGTTGAAGCCCGTCTGCTTCCAATTCATGGGCAGGTGCGACATCGGGCTGGGCCCGAAGTTCTGCGGCATCTGCATGTGGCCTCGGTTGAAGAACGGCTTCCCGTTGATCACCAGGTGGTTCTTCTTGCTGATCGAGATGCTCTGGATGGGCGACAGCACCTCGGCGTGCATCTGCATCCGCCCGAAGCGCGGGCTCTTTCCGTCAAAGGTCACCTTCCCCGCCGCATCGGTCCCAACCACGTAGACGTAGTGGTCGCGGACCGGCTCGGTCTGCGAATGTTCCGGCAGCTGGCGGATATCGAGTTTTGCCTGCGCGAAGTTGGTGTCATCGCCCTGCCACGCGTCGGGTGTCCCCGGTGCGCCGGGCAGGGGCGACAGATTGAACCCTGCGACGAGCGACGAGAAATTCGGCAACTCCTGCGTCATCACCGCCTTGTCGTCGGCGGCCTTGCGCACCTCCAGTTTCACCGACGTCGTCTTCAACAGCGTCGGTCGCGCGACGCCGATGTTCATCGAAACGGTCTGCTCCGGCTCGCTCGGAAACGAGTAGCAGCGCAGCACGTCCACCCTGACCTTCTGGTTCCAGGTGCCGAAGGTCAGATCGGTGCTCGCGTTGTTCACCCCCACCTTCACGCGATATTCGCTGCGCCAGTCCGGCGCCAGCTCGGAAACCGCGTAAGGCAATTCGAGCGTCACGCGCTGCTTGCTCGCCAGGTTGTAAACCGCCGAAGGCGACTGGTCCGGGCCCTTCGCGGGCGGCGCTTCCATCTTCTCCTGGCCGGCGGTCCCGTTCGCATAGCCGGCCTTCTGCGGATCGTCCTCGCGGAAGGGCCCCGCGATGTTCATCGTGACGTTCCCCACCGCCGCCGCGCCGCCAAGGTTCGCCAGCGTGACCGTTGCGCGGTTGTCGCCATACAGGCGCTCCCCAAGATCGATCGCCTCGACTACCAGCGCCGGCGCTGCCGTATCGCTCACGAACGTCTTGCCGCCTCGAGCCGCGAGCTGCTGCTCACTCGACTCCATCTCGAACAGCGCGACGTTATCCACCCACAGCACGCCGGCGTGATTGATGTTCACCCAGCGGTTGATGTCGTCATGGTCGGATCCGTTGACGCCGCGAACGTTGATCCGCACGCGGCAACTCTTCAGCGCCACCGGCGCTCCCGCCGCCTGCGGCACGCCCGCGCCGCCTCCGGTCGTCTTCGGCTCCACCGGTGCAGGCGTGAAGACCGCCTGGTAGCGATGCCACCCGCCGGTCGTGCCGGGGGAGACCACGTCGAAGTAGACTTCCTTGCCCTGGTCGTCCATCACCTGAACGATCATGTCGGCCAGCATGTATGCGTTGTATTCAAACTGCAGCGCCATTCGCTGCGGCGCCGCCTGGTTGAGCAGCGCAGCCCCGGACTCGACATACTTGTGATCGCCCGGCGGAACGTTCATCCGGAACGAATGTTTGCCCGCCGCCGCCATCACATTGTCGACGCCATTGGCCCCGCGCGGTACGCCCAGCGTGTGGTACCACGAGCGCCAGATGTAGTACCACGAGCCGACGTGGCGCAGGGACTTCTTTACCAGGCTCCACTCCGCCGGCGCCCCGTCGGGGCCGACGTCTTCGAAGCCCGCGTTCGGGATCACGGTGTACGGAGCCGCCAGGAACGCCCGCTCCAGCCGCACGTCGTCCACCATCGCCGCCGCGCCCTCGGCGGTCAGGGTGAGCGTTGCCGCGATCGCGCCGGGCGGCTTGGGCGCCGCCTTGATCGCCGCGCCGATCTTCTCCGCGGGCACCTCAACCGCCACCCGCGTCCATTGCCCCGCCGGCGCGGCCACCGATTGCGTATGCTTCGCCAACGCCGGCGGTTCCTTCGGCGGCGCAGCCTTCAGCGCTTCCGTCACCGCATCCGCCGAATAGAGCGCGATGTTCACATTGATCGTCTGCCCCGTCCCCTTCACATACGCCGAAAACAAAAGCGGCACCGCCTGGAACTGGGTGTTCTGGACGATCGCGTAATTGATTTTGTCCTGCACCAGCGGCTTGCCCGGCGCAAGCTCCATCGCGTAAATCCCATGCCCGCCGGCCACGCGCCTGCACTCGCCAACATTCCACCCGTCGACAATCCCGTCCGTCTGCCCGAAGGTTACGCGGGGTTGCACCGGGCAGCTCATCACCTCCGCGCGCGTATTGAACCAATCCCCCTCAAACGACCCGTTGGTGATCAAATCAAATCCCGCGGCCGGCTCCGTCTCGACGCCCAGCGCCTGCGGCGCGCTGACCCACACGACAACCATGATCCCGACAGCCGCCGCGCGATGGATTGCGTTCATCTCGATCCTTCCGATGCCCCCGCACTACGTTCCTCTGCCCGCCTCCTCTGTCGCAACGTTAATACTGCACTGGAGGGTCAGCGTTGTCTAACCGCGGCACGCAATCCACCGCGACCCCGCGCCCGATCCCCTTACTCCGCGCACCACAAACTGCTTCTCCCCTTCCGAATAGTTCCGAGAAACTCGCGAAGCGCGACGAGTTCGGCCGCAGGCCGCTCCCTCTCCGCCCTCTGCGCCCCGCCGCCTACAATCGCCCCAATGGACCTGCGTACTGGTTGCTCCCTCTGGCCTCAGCTCGACGGCCCCCTCGCCGTCTACGCACCCCTGTGCCACGACCTGACCTGCGACATCGCAATCATCGGCGGCGGAATCTCCGGCGCGCTCGCCGCCTACTATTTCACGGAAGCCGGCATTGACACCATCGTGATCGACCGGCGCGAGCTCGCCATGGGCAGCACGGTCGCCTGCACCGGGTTGATCCAGTACGAGATCGACACGTCGCTCTGCGAACTGATCGAACTGCTCGGCCGCGACCATGCCACCCGCGCCTACCTCGCCAGCTATCGCGCCACCCTCGCCTTCGCCGAATTGGTGAAAGATTTGCCCGATGACGCGGCCCTGGTGAAGAAGCGCAGCCTCTACCTCGCGACCGAGCCGCAGGACGTTCCGAAATTGAAACAGGAATTCGAAGCCCGTCGGGAGATCGAGATCCCGCTCGAGTTCTTCGCTCAGTCCGACATCGAGGCCCGCTTCAGTTTCTCCCGCCCCGCCGCGCTCTACTCTTCGGTCGCGTTCGAGGTCGATCCCTACCGCCTCACCCACTCCCTGCTCGCCCGCTCCGTCTCTCGCGGCCTGCGGGCGTTCTCAAAAACTGAGCTCCTGCGCTACACCGCGGAAGGCAATGGCATCCTGCTCGAAACCGACACGCGCCACACGATCCGCGCGAAGAAGATCCTCTTCGCCACCGGCTACGAGACCCCTTCCTTCCTGAACGTGGACACGAAGCTGCTCAGCACCTACGCCGCCGCGAGTCAGCCGCTCGGCTCATTCGAAGGATGGCACGACCGCTGCCTGATCTGGGAAACCGCCCGCCCCTATTTTTACGCCCGCACCTCGCCCGACGGCCGCGCCCTCGTCGGCGGGCTCGACATCGACTCCGCCGACCCGAAAGTCCGCGACGCCCTCATTCCGGAAAAATCCCGCGCCCTCGCGAAACGCTTCAACGAGATGTTCCCTAAGATCGAGATGGCCCCCCTCTGTTCCTGGGCCGGCACCTTCGCCCAGACCCCCGACGGGCTCCCCTACATCGGCCCCCACCCCGACTTCCCCCAAGCCTACTTCGCCCTGGGCTACGGCGGCAATGGCATCACCTTCAGCCTCCTCGCCGCCCAAATCCTGCGCGACGCCTTCCTGCAGAAGCCCAACGAAGAAGCTGCCCTCTTCCGCTTCGACCGGCTCGAGAAATGAATCGGCAACCGAGAATCGCGCCACGAAGGAGAATTTGAACCGCGAAGCGGCTGTGTTAAAGGTCAAGGGTTTTTACAACGTTGAGTTCAGACCACATGAGGTTGTCGCGGACCATGGCGTTGAGCAGGGTCAACAGTTTTCTCATGCAGGCAACGAGCTTGGCGGTCTTGCCCGTGGCACGCAGGCGGTCGGCAAAGGAGCGGATCACCGGGTTGCAGCGGATGGCGGTGATGGTTGCCATGTACAACACGCCGCGGACGGCGGCGCGTCCGCCGCGGATGGCGCGTTTGCCATGGTATTGTCCGGAGTCGTGGTTGAACGGGGCCACCCCGACCAGGGCGCCGATCTCTCGTCGGTCGGCCTTTCCCAGCTCGCCCCGTTGGGCCGCCAGCGTGGAGCTGAGCACCGGCCCGACGCCCGGTACCGACCGCAGCAGCCTGTCCAAGTCGCGGAACTGCTCGTCGGAGTCGATCAGCTTGCGGATCTGCCGGTCCAGCGACTCGATCTGTTTGTCCAACGTCACCAGCACCGCGTCGATGCTCTTGAGGGCGGGCTTGGAGCGGGTGGCGGTGCGGCGGTTGGAGTGCTCGGTGCGACTGAGGGTCATCTGCCGGCGGCAGGTGACCAGGGCCTCGAGTTCGACCTGGATTGCCGTGCGTTTTTCGGCGAGGCGTGGCGCGGCCAGGCGTGCGAACTCGACCAGCACGTCGGCGTCGATGCGATCGGTCTTGGCCAGGAGCCCCAGCGCCTTGGCGAAGTGCCGCACGCGGCCGGGGTTGACCAGGGCCACCGGCAGGCCGGCATCCAGCGCTGCCTCGACCAGCGCTCGCTCCAGGCCGCCGGTGGCTTCCACGACGATCGTCGTGGGCTTGGCGGCAACCAGGTCTTTGACCAGGGTGCGGATGCCCTCCGGGTCGTTGGCTACCGTGAGCAACTGCTTTGAGTCGGAGCGGGCGACGTCAAGCTTGTCCAGCGCGACGTCGATCCCCACGAAAAGACCGGCGGCGGGTCCGGACTCCGAAGAAGTGGAAGGTTGCGTCGTCATGCGGGCGTCCCTGCCTTGCGAATGCGAGCGTGTCCCAACGGCACGGGGCCGGCGGGACAGCGGCTCTGTCGGCTGTTCGGGCGAAGCGACACGAGACCGGCTTGGACCATGCTTCGCGGCGGCCGTGGCAGGCCGAGGCGCGATCGGTCGTGGGCCGCGTAGTAGAACGGTTTGATGGGATTTTGAACATACAAGGCGCGAAGGCGCGAAGAAAACAAAGTATGGATGGGCTTATTACCTCGCTCTGATCTGTTCTGGGGGGAAAGAGTTTGGTTGTATTCAATGCAAATGCGCTGACCTTATCGCTTCCGCGTCATTCGATGCTGCTCCACCTTTTCCGTCTCTGGAACTTCGTGTCTTGCTGTAATCGCGGTAAAAACTCTTCTTCGCGTTTTCTCTCCTGTTCTGTTTCTCCTCTTCTTCGCGCCTTCGCGTCCTCGCGGTTAAGTTTTCTTTGGGGTGGGTTAGATTCTTTCTCGCGTTTGGTCTTTTCCCCGTTCCTCGAGCTCTTCCACGTCAATCATCGGGCAACTCCCTCTGATCATCTTCGTCACCGAAGACGGGTCTTTGAAGCCCGATCCCGTGACCAGACACACGATCGTTAAGTCGCGATCGATCTCCCCCGCGCTCCCCGCCGCCAGCGCCCCCGCCATCGCGGTCGCGCCGGCCGGTTCGCAGAAGATCCCCTCCTCGCGCGCCAGCCGCCCCTGCACCTCCCAGATCGCTTCGTCCTCCACCAGATGCCCCGTGCCCCCCGATGCGCGGCACGACGCGATCACCTCATCCCCGTCCAACACCGTCCCCACCTGCAGGCCGCTGATCTGCGAGGTGCACGTCACCGCGCGCGCCTTCGCCGCTCCCTCGCGCAGCGGCCCGGCGATCGTGTTGTTGCCTACCGGCTGCACGCAGTGAATCGCCGGCCCGCTCTTTAGCTTGCCTTGGGCGCAAAGGCGCTCGAACCCTCGCGCCACCGCCAGCGTCAATCCTCCGCCGCCCGCGGGACAGAACACGTGATCGATTCGCCCGCCGATCTCCGCGGCCTGCTGCGCAAGCTCGTATCCGATCGTCTGCACCCCGCTCATCCCCGCCGGGCTGCAGGCAAACGCGCTGATCTGCAGCGCCGCGTCCGGCGCCGCGCCGAGTTTCTGCACCGCCTCGAACGCCCGCCGCGTGAGGTCCGGGTGCGGCCCAAAACCTCTCACCTGATAGAGCTTCGCGCCGTACGCGAGCATCTGGCTCAGCTTTCCTTCCGGCGTTCCTTCGACGATCGCGATTTCGCAGTCCAGCCCCGCCGCCGCGCAATAAGCCGCCAGCGCCGACCCGGTATTCCCGCTCGACGTCGCCACGCACCGCCGCTTGCCCGACGCCCGCATGTGACTCACCGCCAGCGCCGCGAACCGATCCTTGTATGACCCTGTTGGATTGGACGATTCCAGTTTCACGAACAGCCGCCCCAAGCCAGCGCTTCGCCCGATCCGCGCCGTTCGAATCAAAGGCGTTTCCCCCTCCCCAAGCGTCACGCGCAATTCCTCTTCCACGTGCGCCACTGCCCCCGCCCACCGCCAAACGCTCATCATGACTCCCAAATCAATTCATCAGAGAGTTCACCGCGAAGCGCAAAGACGCGAAGAGGCGAAGAAAGAGGAGGAAGAATAGCCACCGATGGGCACCGATGAGCACCGATGGAAGCGGACGTTGATCTGGTTGATACAACCATTCATTTGAAGGGCTTGCTTGGATTCTTTTCTTCTTCGCGTCTTCGCGTCTTCGCGCCTTGCGCGGTAATTTCTCCGGTCTTCGCGCTAAAAACTCACCGGAACTCTCCAGGATTCATCAACTTCTTCAGACTGTGCGGCATCATCCCCGCGCTGAACATCCCGCCGTCGACATATACCGTCGTCCCCGTCACGAAGCTGGCATCGTCCGATGCCAGCAGCGCGATCATCTTCGCGATCTCCTCGGGCGTCGCCCACCGCTGCAGCGGCGTGATGTCGTCGTTCCACTGTTTCATCGTCTCCGTCAGTGATTTCCCGGATGCATCCGAATAGTCGCCGCTCATCTCCGTGTTCACCGCCCCCAGATTCACCGCCACCACGCGCACCCCCGCCGGCCCATACAGCGCCGCCAGCTCGAACGTCAGCGCATCGAGCGCGCCTTTCGCGGCCACATATGCCGCGGATATTCCCGCGCCGCGACGGGAATAGACGCTCGACACGTTGATGATCACGCCGCGCTTCTGCTTCTCCATCACCTCCGCCGCCCAGCGCGACAGAAATGCCGGCGCCGTCAAAGAAATTCGCAGCGTTTTCTCCCACGACTCCAGGCTGATCTGCCGCATGGTCAACAGCTCGCGCCACGCCGCGTTATTCACCAGCACGTCGATCCGCCCCCACCGCGCCGACGTCTCCCGGACCGCCTTCTCCGCCGCCACCAGGTCCTGCAGGTCCACGCGCTGCAGAAGCGGCTCGCCTCCCGCCGCCGTCACCGCGGCCGCCGCTTCCGCCAACTCTTTTTCCAGCACGTCGAGCAGGGCCACGCGATATCCCCGCCGGGCGAACTCCACCGCCGTCGCGCGGCCGATCCCGCGCGCCGCCCCGGTCACGATCGCCACCGGCCGATCGCTCATCGCCCGCCTCCCCCCGCCCGATCCGTCTCCAGGATCACCGCCAGCGCATCCCCCTGTTTCACCCGCGCGAACGTCTTGAGCACCAGCACCGTCCCCTTTTGCCCCGCGGTCACCTGCTCGAGCTTCTTTCCCAGCGGATCGCTCACCGTCCCAATCCTCGTCCCCGCTTCGATCCGCTCGCCAAGCTTCACCGCCGGCTCGAAGAAGCCGCTCATCGGCGACTGGTTGCACAACTGCATGTGCCCCGACTCCGGCCGATCGTCTTCCACCACGTCGCGCACTTTCGACGCCGCCCGCTCCCGCTCGATCATGCCAATCTCTCCCATCACGTTCAGACATCCTTCCACGTAAGCCTCGATGCCTTCCGGCTCGCATCTTCCGCCGCCGCCCCACTCCGCGTAAATCGCCGGCACCTTCGCATCGCGCGCCACCGAAAGCGATCGACCGTTCAGCGCTGCCGTCGTTCCCCAGATGATCGGCAGGTTAAACGCCCGCGCCATCCGCCGCTGCGTCTCGAGGACCTGCCGGTCCGGGTGCAGCGAGTAACCCGCCATCGGCAGCACCATCAGCGTCGTGCCCCCCGTGTGCAGGTCGATGTAATAGTCCGCGTCGTGGATCAGCTCCGCCAGCGCATGCGCGATCCGCTCCGTCGGCTTGCCGTCCGCGCGCCCCGGGCAAACCCGCGCCAGGTCCAACCCGTCGTCGCCGACCCGGTCACCATTTACGAACGCCGGCTCATTCACCACCGGCGCCAGTGTCAACCTCCCGCGCAGGCCCGCCGGCCTCACCGCTTTCATCAGCCGCCGAATCGCCGCCATCGGCTCAAACTCATCCCCATGCACGCCTCCGGTCACCAGCAGCCGCGGCCCCGGCGCCTCTCCAACGACGTGTACGCGCTGCAATTCCACTAGGTCGCCCATGGTAAATCCTGCGCAAGACTATCCGCCACAGATGCACAGCGATCAACACCGATGAGAACCGCCGATCCATCGCAACTGCTACAAATGCACTTTTTTAAATCTTCCAGCGCGCATCACGCTCGAATGGAAACATTGGCCGCCTGCGGCGCCGATAGTTCAGCCGTCGGATGTCCGCGGTCGTCACGCCCGGCGTGTCGACGCGGATGAAACTCTTGCAAACCTCCCGATACGCCGCCACCGGCGCATGCACTCCCTTCGCTACGAGAATGCGAAACGACGCCGGGTCGAGCTGGCAGCTCGTCAACTGCTTCATGCTGAACGGAACCATCCGGCGTGAGGTGAGCATGAGCGTCAGGCCCGCATCCGTGCGCACCACAGCCGAGCGGCCCTGATCGAAATCGGTAAACCCGCCGTGCCGCGCGTCCGGCTCCTTGAACTTCCCGTCATAGCATCCCACCACCACAAACTCCGCCTCCAGCGGCCCTCCAACCGAATCGATCGACTTCCCGCCCGCCCGCAGCCGCACCCGCGCTCCTGCACCCGCCGCCTCCGCCTGCCGCTCCGATTCCTCATCGCACAGGCAGACGAACGCGCCACCCATTGCGCGCTGGTGCAGCGCCTGCGCCAACACGGTTGAATCACCCGGCGAGCCCCCGCCAACATTATCCCCCATGTCCAGCAGGCACACCGGCCCTTCCAACTCCCCCGCCCGCACAACCGCCTCCTCGACGCTGATGAAGTTTCCAATGAATTGCTCGCGCCGCTCCCACAGGTCCGCGGCCAATTCATTCGCCAGCCGCCGCGCGAGTTGCGGATCATTGTCGGTAACGACCATAGCCGACGATCCCATCTCCGCGGTGTCGCCATACGGGAACCCGAGCATCAAGCTGCTCGAAAGCACGCGGCGGTCCTCGCGCAGTCGTTCTGCCTTCTCATACCAGGGCCGGCAAGGCGGCCGCGAGGTGTCCTGACATTCGATGTTGATCGCCATCGGCGGAAACGCGCCCGCCTGCGTCGGGTTCACCTCCAGGTTCAGCGTCCGAACCATCAGCCGGGCCGCTTCGACCCCGCGCTCGCGCTGGTCGATATGGGGATTGGTTTGATATGCGATCATCGCATTGGTCGCATCGACCATCCGCTGCGACAGGTTCGCGTGCGGGTCGGCCGTCGCGATGATCGGCAGGCTCCCCCCGACCCGATCGCGCAAGGCGCGGAGCCAGAAGCCGTCCGCATCCGGCTGGCTCTCGCTGCTGGTCGCGCCGTGCGGCGCGGCAAGAATGCCATCCAATTCTCCGGCCCGCTCGACGTCCTCCAGCATCATCCCGACCAATTGCGACATCGCCTCGTCGCTCACCACGCCGTAAGGCAGCGCCCGCGCCGCGAATAGCGGCACCGCCTCGAGGCCCCCCTCCTCCAGGCCCGCGAAGAATCCGCCAATCTCGTGATGGGCCCCCGCGAAATGGTCGCGCACCGCCTCGCCGCGCAGCAGCACGTCGCGCTCAAATTCCGCCAGCCCCGTCCGCGCGTGCAGAAATGTATTCGACTCCTGGATCAGCGCTACGATCCCCACGCGCAAGGCGATCTCCCGCTAAACCGCCGGCTATCCGCCGGTGTCGCCCTACTATCCCAAGATGTAACGGGTGTCGCCAGACCGTCGGCGCCAGCGGCGGGCTTATTACATGCAGCAAGGACGAGCGCGCCTCGATAGGCAGCGCCGCGCGGTAGCTGGGGTGAGGCGTAAGCAGCTAGCTTAGACAGCGTTCTGGCGCGAAGGATTAGAAATCGCTTCCCCCGGAATCTCCTCCGCCGCCGCCAGAATCCGACCCGCCTCCCCCGCCCCCGAAATCGCCGCCGCTCGAGCTGCCGAAGTCGGCGCCGCTGCTGCCGCTGCTGTCGGATCCGAAGTCCGACCCGGAGCTGGAGAAGCCGGTGTCATGGCCGGGATCGGAGGAGCTGCCGCCGCTGTCGCCAGCGCCGCCGCCGGGTAACGGGCCCGCCGAGCCTTGATCGCGATGGGAGAATTTGTCCTGCGCCCAGCCGCCCAGCGCGCCGCCGAGCAAGCCTCCCAGCAGTCCGGTGCCGAAGCCACCGCCCCGGCCGCCGCCGTACCCGGGGCCGGGACCGTAGCCGCCGCCCGGCTGAGGATAATTCCCTGGTCCCCCAGAACCCGGCCCATAACCGCCGGCGCGCCCGCGGAACAATCCGCGCACGACCATGATCACAATCAACACGCCAACGCCCATGCAGATCAGCGTTCCCATTCCACCGCCGCCGCCGCACGAAGGCCTTGTGCTGTAGGGGAAGTTCCCACCCGGCTGACCGCCGGTCGGCGATCCCGCGCCGCCGCCGGTCGGCGATGCAGCGCCGCCGCCAGTCGCTCCGCCCCCGGAGACGGCGCTGCCGCTGCCTCCGTGCGCCGCCGCGTTCTGGTCCATGTGCTTCTGCACGTATTTCACGGTGCGCAGCAGGGCATCGTCATACTGTTTCTTTCCCAGCGCATCTCTCAGCCCGGGAGTCATCAGCTCACGATCGTGCGGCGCGAACAGCCACTGGCTGGTCTTGTCGCCGATCGCGATTTCAAAGTGGGCCGGCTTCATGCAGATCAGCAGGAACACGCCCTCCATGCCAAGTTCCTTGCCGCGCTTTTGCGCCCACTGGGGAAAAAACTGGTTCCCCTGCGCGCTCGCGTCGCTCTGCAGCTCGTCGGGAATCTGCGGATAGGTCTCGACCATCAGCGTATGGCCGCTGTGGCTCTTCTTGATCTGCTCGATCCGGTCATTCGCCTCCTGGATCGCGGCATCGCTGAAAATCTTCGCGTTGTCCTTCACCTGTGCGCCGACCGGCGCCGCGGCAAAGGCCATCAGCCACGCCAGCGGCGCAACCAACGCGGCCAGCGTCATGACCCGTCCGCTCGCTCGACCCATCTGGGCAACTCGCATCGTGCGCTCCTTTGGCCCGCGCGTTGGCGGACCTTGCCGTTACCTTAAGACCCCCGGGCCTGCGGCGCGAACTATAAAAGCATCAAAGCTTTGGAGTCAGCCCCGGCCCCGCGCTCTTCTCCCGCTCGCTCGCGGCGCGCCCTTCGGGCGGGGGCAGATCGCTGCCGGGCTGCGGCGTCGGCCGGGCATCGCCCCTCGGATCAGGGTCAGGGACGCGACGAGGGCCTTCGTCAGGCGGAATGCTGGTGGGCGTATCATGCCGCGGCTCGGTTCCGGGCCCGGTGGTGCTGCCGGGTCGCGTTGTCGGGGCAGAACCCGTTTCCGCGCCGCCAGCGCCGAAGTCAGAGCCGCCTCCGCTTCCTTGTGTCGCTGATTGTGCCGCCCGGGCATTCTCCTGCAGCCGCGCCTGAGCGAACTCGACCGCGCCGACCAGGCCCTTGTCAAACTGCCCTGCCTTGAAATCCGTCTGCAGCCTGCGGACCAATTCGTCGCGGTCCTTCGGCCCGAAGAACTTCTCGCTCGTGACCTTCCCCACTCCCACCTGCAGGTGCCGCGGCTGCATGCTGACGAGAATGAAAATCCCGTTCACGCCCAGCGCCCGCGCGCGCTGCGTCACCCAATCGTTGTAAAAACGATTCTCTCCCTTCCGCTCCAGGTCCTGGCGCAGCTCTTCCGGAATCGCCGGATACGTCTCCACCATCAGATCGCGGCCCGACTGGGTCTTGATCGCGCGGAGCGTCTCGTTCACGCGTGCGATCGTCGCGGGATCGAACACATCGCCGCCATCCACCACGCAGGGCCGCAGCGCCAGCGCGGTCGACGAAGCGATCAGAATGACCAACAGCGTCAGGGGCAAAGTCAATCGAGGGAATGGTTTCATCTGCGTCTCTCCGTGAATGCGAACGGGCGCGAGCGCCGGACGCACACGATAAAGGCATGCCGCAAGTTTTGTTAACGAACAAACTCACCCGGGCTGCGTGATCTGGATGCGCCGCGTCTCCTGATCGACCGGCTCGATCCGGACTTCGATCCGATCGCGCGGAAGCAGCGTCTCGACGCGGTCGGCCCACTCCACCACGACGATGCCCCCCTCCTCGAGCAATTCCGCGAAGCCAATCCCCTCGAAATCGCCGGGGCCGTTCACGCGATAGGCGTCGAGGTGATAGACCGTCAGTCGCTGCGGCGAATCCTTCGACGCGTCGTACACGTTGAGCAGTACAAACGTCGGACTCGACACCACCCGGGCGTCTCCGCCGAACCCCCGCACCAGGCCGCGCACGAACTGCGTCTTGCCCGCGCCCAGGTCGCCATATAGCGCGACGCACACGCCCCCGCTCAGACCGCAAGCCAGTTTTGCCGCCAGCGCCTCGGTCTCGGCCACGCTGGATGAAAGATGTTGCTCGCGCCGGAGGTCCAAGCAAATCCTTTACAGCCCGTGCTCCCACGCCCGCGGCTCCAGCGGCTCCCGCGCCTTCATGCTCTCCAGCCACATCCCCGGCTCTTCTACGATGGTGCCGATCCTCCTGGCCACAGCCGATTCGAATTCCGGCGACGTAAACAAAAGCTCATAGTCCTCCCCGTCATGAAGCGCATGGTCCAGCGGGCTGCGCCGATCCAGCCGGAACATCCGCTGCGCATCGTCGTGAATCGGGATCGCATCCGCGTGCAGTACCGCCCCGACCCTGCTCTGATCGCAGATCTGCTTCAGATCGCGCGACAGCCCATCGCTCAGATCGATCATCGAGCTCACCTCGCAGGCCTGCACCAGCTGCTGCGCCAGCACCACGCGCGGAACGAACGACATGTGCCGCCCCAGAAAGCTCCCGCCCAGCGGGCCCGTTACGTAGATCGCGTCGCCGGCCTTTGCGCCGCCGCGCGTAACGGGCTCCCTGAAACAATGCGCCAGGATGGTCACTGACACTGCGAGCTTTCCCTCCCATGACGCCGTGTCCCCGCCAACGATCGGGCACGAGAACGGATCGGCCGCCTCGCGCAGGCCGAGGTACAGCTCCTTCGCATATTCGACGCCGCCGCCGCGCGGCAGCGCCACGGTCGCGACCGCCGCCGCCGGCATGCACGCCATCGCCGCGCAGTCCGAGAGGTTCCGGTTCATCGCCTTGCGCCCGATCTCCCGCGGCGAGTGCACCTTCGAATCGAAGTGAACGCCATCCAGCACCTGGTCCGCGCCGACGACCAGCAGGTCCTTCCCCCAATCCATCACCGCCAGGTCGTCCCCCGGCCCCACGCGCACCATCGGTGACGAAAGCGTCTGCGACCGAATCCACTCAATGAAATCGAACTCGCCAGCCATCGGCCAGAAGGATACCCGAGCGCGAGGGGAAAGAGACGATGGAGTCGGGATGGAGTAGTGGTTCAGAAGTGGTTCAGTTTGAATAAATCAGGGTGAAAACCCGCCGCCAGACTACCGCCATGCACACGGTGTGGAAAACTGCGGCCACGAGCAATGGCAGCGGTCGTCTCGCGCGTATCAGACCGAAGTAGATTGAAAACTGCACCGTCGTCAATGCGACAAACAGAGCGACCGTGCACGCATTGTCAAGCTCAAACAAAATAGCCCCGGAACTGTTCAAGCTCCGGGGCCAATGAACGTCATTTCCGTTTACGGCGACGTTGGATCGAATTCGGTGATCGGCTGTGCGAGGGCTTTGGCGATCTTCTCTAAAGTTAATCGCGTCGGGCTGATCTCGCCGTTCTCGATTCTGCTAATGTGCGGCTGCGGAAGGTCCGCCTTATCTGCCAGTTGTTCCTGCGTAAGTCCGGCTCGCTTTCGCAACTCACGAACCCGGGCGCCCGCATAGTTCGACCACTTCGTAACCTTCTCGTTGCGACCAACTGGGGCAATAACCGGGATCAGTGTTCCGACCTTCGGCAACAACATTTCCCGGATGGTTTGCTCGCCTTCCTCCATCTCTTCTGGAGATTGACCCATAGCCTGCAACACCTCTCCCAGATCTCCGCGATCATCCTCGGAGAGACCGCCCATAAGAAAGGCTACGGTCTTGCACAAGAGAACCCAAAGCTCAACATCCGAACTTGTACCCTGCTCCCTTCTCGACTTAGTTTTCACGCTCATCGCTATTCTCCTGTTCTGTCTAGAGCCCACGTAACACACTCATCCTATGGACCCGACCCTTCCCGCTCTTGCCGCGCCAAGGCGGCTTGGCTAGCCGCTGCTAACAGCGTGCCGTATTCTCCTGCCATATACGCGCGCACTCGACGCCGAATGCGGACCTTCACGGTCTGTGGCGTCGGACCGTTGTTTTGCTTTAAGGTCGCTCCTACGACCACGATCGTGCGCATGTGCTTGTCCACGTAATAAAACACGCGTACATTCTTGCCGCCTAGAACACCGCCTTTGTCCCGCAGCTCATAAAAGTCTTCGATCGCGTCGATTGAGACGACCAAGCTGTGTGTCGGATCATCCTGTCGCGCGATCTCTTGCAGCTGCTCGGCCAAGTGCGAGTACTGTGCTTCGTCCAAAAACTTCATGGCCTCGTCGAATACGAAGTCGACGATCGCGACACTCCATTTGTACCCCGGACGCCGACCGCCTCCGGCATGGACGCCCACCTTCAACCTACTCTGTCGCATGGGTATCCTCCGATGAGTATTTGCGGTGGCGTCCGTGCCTTTCCGCTAATTCACGATATGCATATTATGCAATGTATATCGTCAAAATCAAGGGAATACTTGCATATTTTCCAAATATGCATCGTGTGATCCAAGTGGTTAGGGCGTCACCCCTTACGTTTTGACCACCGACGCGCCGCCGCTCGCTTTGCGATTTCTGATCGTTGTCTTTTCGATAGCTTCGCAGCCCGCGCCCTGCCCCCCTTGCTCGCCCCCAGTTTGCTCAGCGCAACGGCGGCAGGGTTGCGCGCGTCCGGCTCAGGCGGGGGCGCGTTGCCCGTCGCCTGATCGACGACCATCTTTGCGATTTGGGTGAAGTCCTTACGCTTGCTTGCTCGGGCAGGCATGGTGCGACTATCGCATCTATCGGGCGGGCGCGTCAAGGGGCTAGATTTTCAAACTGAACCACTACCCAGGATGAAGGTAGCGCTCAAACAGCCGCGCGATCCTCGATCTTCCATGCCCCTATTCTCTGTCCTGAACCGCGATCACGGGCTCAAACCCGCGCTTCGCCAGTGGGATCGACTTGCGCGAGACCGCTGTGCTGGTCAGCCGGTCGTGCAGGGCCTGCCGCGAGACGCCGAGCGTCAGGAAGAAACCCGCTCCCAGCGCAAGCACCAGCAGCTCCGCGACCGTCCGCAGCGTGATGAAGTTCAACGGCTTGCTCAGGAAGATCGCCAACCCCGCCTTTGCCGCCAGCCGCCGCAGCACGATCACGCCCGTGATCGCATCGAGCAATCCGCACAACCGCGGCGAATGCTTGAGCGCCCACCTTCCCGCGAGCACGCGCCGCGGCGCCGGCGAGCCGTCAGCGTTGGTGATGCGCAGCCGCAGGATGAGCTTCCCGAAGGTGCCGCCCCAGAAGATCTCCATGGCGCTGTACGCCAGCATCACCGTATTCCCCACCCACACCGACATCCACACGTCATCCTCGCGATGCGGCGTGCGGACGATCGCCCCCGACTCCAGCGCCCACCGCGCCCCGACGATCCCAAAGAACAGCACCGGCAGGAAGATCGCCGCGTCGATCAACACCGCCGCCACCCGAATCCCAAATCCCGCGCGGTTCATGACACCTCCGTTTGATTTTCGAGTTTCGATTGGCGATTTGCGATTTCGGATCTGACATCTTGACTCGCGATTCTGAATCGGGAGGTCGACCATGTCCCGGCCACATAGCGACCCTGTTTCTCGGCGCCAACCAGCCGTTGAGTCCGACGAAACAAAACCTTCCCCACCCCCACCCCCTCTGCTAAACTCCGCCGCGAGTCGTGGATCCGTCGTTCTCAATCGAAAATCGCCAATCGAAACTCGAAAATCCTCCCATGTCTTACACAGTCCTCGCCCGCCGGTATCGCTCCGCCACCTTTGATGAAGTCATCGGGCAGGACCACGTCGCGGGCACGCTGAAAAAAGCGATCGAGTCCGGCCGGATCGCGCACGCCTATCTGTTCTGCGGCACCCGCGGCGTGGGCAAGACCTCGATGGCCCGCATCCTCGCCAAGGCGCTCAACTGCGAAAACGCCGACGCCCCCACGCCCACCCCCTGCAACAAGTGCAACTCGTGCGTCGCCATCGCACGGGGTGATGACATCGACGTCATCGAAATCGACGCCGCCAGTAACCGGGGTATCGATAACATCCGCGATTTGATCAGCAACGCGCAGTATCGGCCAGCGCGGGCGCGGTTCAAAATCTACATCATTGACGAGGTGCACGGGCTATTGAAGGATGCCTTCAATGCGCTGTTAAAAGTCCTCGAGGAGCCGCCGGGACACGTGAAGTTCATTCTCGCCACGACCGAGCCGGAAAAGGTGCTGCCCACGATCCTCTCGCGCTGCCAGCGCTACGACTTCCGCAACATCCCCACCCGCGAGATCGCCGGGCACCTCATGGAGATCACGAAGCAGGAGAAGATCAAGGCCGACGAAGACGCGCTGCTGCTGGTCGCCAAGGCCGGGGCCGGCTCGATGCGCGATTCCCTTTCGCTGCTCGACCGCCTGCTCAGCATCGGCGAGAAACAACTCAACGTCGAGATGATCGAGAACCTGCTCGGCCTGCCCAGAAGCCAGTTGCTGTTCAACCTCTCCGCCGCCATCGGCGGAGCGGACGTGAAGTCGACGCTGGCGCAGGCGGACTCGCTCATTTCCGGCGGGCTCTCTCCCGACAGCCTCGTCGCCGCCCTCGTCGATCACCTGCGCAACCTGCTGATCCTGCGCACCTGCGGCGCCGATTGCGATCTGGTCGAAGTCCCCGGGCTGCCGCTGTCAGAGCTTCAGGAGCAATCGGAGCGCTTCGACGTCGTCGCCCTCACGCAGGACATTACGCTGCTCGAAGAGCTTCGCCGCAACATGCGTCAGTCCCAGGCCGGCCGGGCCCTGCTCGACGCGACGCTGGTGCGCATGGCGCTTTCCGATCAATTCGCCTCGATCGGCGACCTGCTTTCAAGGCTGGAGAACGGCGAGTCTGCCCCCGCCAAGCCTGCGCGTCCTCCCGGCTCAGGCCGGGCCCCGATGCTCCCCATGAAAAGTCCCGCGCAGGCACCGGCCGCCCCGGTCCAAAAAAAAAAGCGCGATGAACCGGAAATAGCCGACTCAAACTCCGTCCCGCTCCTCGCCGATTCGCAAGGGGAACCGCAAGCCGCCGCCGCACCTGCCGCGCCTTCGCCGGAGCCTCTCCACCCCGACTCCAACGTCGAACCGGTCTCCCCCCACGACCTCCCGCAGGTGTACAAGTCGCTGCTCGACCTGCTCTCCTCGCATGGCCCCGGGCTTCACTCCCTGCTCTCGCACGGGCGCCTTGTTTCCATCGAGGATGGCCGCGCCGTCATCCGCTACGGGCCCCAGCACGAGACCTTCGTCAAGATGCTCGAGCGAAACGGCAAGAAGGATCTGGTCAGCGAAGCGATCACGCGCGTCCTCAAGCAGAGCGTCGGCGTTCGCTTTGAAGTAGAGCCGCAGGCCGAACCCGCAACCGGCGCAGCGCCTTCCGGCGCCGCCGCACCGAGCGACAAGCCGGCGCGCATCGCGCCGCCAGCCGCCGCCCCTGCTTCCCCATCGCCGACTCCGGCGCCGGACAGCGTGCGGATCACTCCAGAGCTGATCGAAACGATCCGCGCCAATGAGCCGCTGGTCAAAGCCCTGATGGATCAGTTGGGCGCGACGATCGTAAAGGTGGATTGAAGCGGCGCTCGTGCGCTTGCCCTACAGGTACGGCAACTTCCCCTTCGCCGCGCTGGACACCGCTAACCCGGGTTATTCATAGCACTCGGCTGCATATGATCGTAAACGCCGATGTGGCGTTCACGTGCAAGGAATCAAGCCCGACATCGCCGGGCGCACCGACTTTCGAGAAAGAGGGTTATTCACGGGCTTTTTGAGCGTCATGAA
>JBBRCX010000030.1:0-46008 GCA_038204465.1 Tepidisphaerales bacterium
CGCTCAACCGTTAAGCGCAAGGGGGTATCCTGCTCGATCTCCAGGAGCTCCATCATCGCCTTCTCAATGACCAGTGCGGAAGAATTGCCGACGCGTTGCAGTGTTTTAATCATCATCTCCTGTCAGCTATCGGTACGAACATAGTACGTACTCAAAGAAAAGAAAACAAGTCCTATTCGCATCACACGCAAGGGTTGGTTATTTGGGCCATCTGCCCATGAAGAGACGGTCGTGGGCCAGTTTGAAGACCTACTGCCCGGCAGCGGCATGATTGGAGGTGAACTCGGTCATTTGGGATTGGATGCGCGAGTTCGGCGGGCGGAGGTTGGCCTTGCCTTACTCCACCAATGTTCGGCATTTGTATGACGGCCCGTTCGTCCGAACTGTGGGGAAGTCCTGGAATGATTCTGGTCAGTCGGTGGGTCGGACTGGCGATTGGATGGTTGCGGCTTTGCGAGAAGACGGTGGACGGGCGGCGGGCGGATGGATTGCGAATGGTCTGCGCGTGGATGATTGCTGGGGTTCAGTTGGGGTCGTGATGGTCAGCCGTTGGTCAATTCATGGGGTTGGGTTGGGTTTTTGGCGTGGGAATGCGGGTTTTGGATTGCATCGCGCCATCGTTTCGGGGAGCGGGTCGGGATGGGCAGCAAGCTGATGTTGCGATCGCTGGGTTCCCCATCGCGCGGTTGCGTCCGGCGTGGGGGACGAGGGTTGGCTGTCCCTGGGGTGCCTGGTTTTCTCAGGCGGCGTGGCGGCGGGCGGTGATGCCGGTGAGGAATTCTACGCCGGCTTCGAGGCGGCCGTTGAGGCGGGTTTCGCGGGTGACCCAGATGACGCGCGCGGGGAGCATGTGGCGGCGGTTGGCGAGGGATTGGCCGGTCTCGCTGAGTCCGACGTGGATGTTGACGACCTCGCCGGCGCGGACGGGGGTGTAGGCGGGGAGCTCGATGCGCAGGCCGGTGGAGCTGACGTCTTCGGTCTGTCCGCCGAAATAGCGCGAGGTGGTGGGCTCGAAGACTTTGACGGGCCGGTGCTGGCGGATGCGCAGCGCGCGGCGGCGCTCGGCGACGGCGGTCTCGATCGAATGCTCGAAAGCCTTGGGTTCGTCGAGTAGCAGCATGACAGTACCTCCCGTAAACTCAGGCGCGGATACCCTCTAAGGTGGTTATCGGAGCGGGCCGGTGGGGACTTGGAGAAAATCTTTCGCGCAGGTGCGCCGGGCGGGTTATCGGACGGTGCGACACGGAACGCGGACGAGAGGGGGGGCTTCGGGCACGAAATATGAGGGCCGGGGTGGCGGTCGGCGGGCGTCTCGACCGTTGGTTTCGATCCGCTATGATTCGACCGCATGCCCTACAACTTCACAGCAGTTGAGAAGAAGTGGCAGCAGCACTGGCTGACGAACAAGACATTCCGCGCGCTCGATCCGGATGAAGCAGGGAGCAT
Source organism: Tepidisphaerales bacterium (assembly GCA_038204465.1). Classification (GTDB taxonomy): domain Bacteria; phylum Planctomycetota; class Phycisphaerae; order Tepidisphaerales; family Tepidisphaeraceae; genus JBBRCX01. Next base: position 1,447 of record JBBRCX010000030.1, read on the forward strand.
GCCCAAGGCATACGTTCTGGATATGTTCCCGTATCCCAGCGGGGCCGGGCTGCACGTGGGGCATCCGGTCAGCTACACGGCGACGGACATCGTCTCGCGCTATCTGCGGATGAAAGGCGTGAACGTTTTGCACCCGATGGGGTGGGACGCCTTCGGGCTTCCGGCGGAGCAGTACGCGATCAAGACCAACACGCATCCGCGCGAGACGACCGAGCGGAACATCGCCAACTTCCGCCGGCAGCTGCAGATGCTGGGGCTGAGCTACGACTGGGACCGCGAGGTCGACACGACCGACCCGAAATATTACCGCTGGACGCAGTGGATCCTGCTGCAACTGTTCAAGAGCTATTTCGATCCGATCGACCGCAAGGCCAAGCCGATCGCGCATCTGATCAACGAGCTGACGAATGAGAACTTCGTGGTTGCGCCGGACAACTCGGTCGTGCTCAACCCGACGCAGGAGGGGCTGGAGCAGATCAGCGGCGAAGTGCGGATCGAGCGGCTGTGGCGCGAGCTTGCGCCGGAGGAGCAGCGCGAGGTGATTGACGCTTCGCGGCTGGCGTATACCGACGAGGTGCCGGTCAACTGGTGTCCGGGACTGGGAACGGTGCTGGCGAATGAGGAAGTGATCGATGGGAAGAGCGAGGTGGGCGGCTTCCCGGTAGAGCGGCGGCCGATGCGGCAGTGGATGCTGCGCATCACCGCGTACGCCGAGCGGCTGCTGGACGATCTGGACGCGCTGCAGTGGCCCCAGAGCCTGAAGGAAATGCAGCGCAACTGGATTGGACGCAGCGTGGGCGCGGAAGTTGAATTCGACGTGGCGTCGCCGGACCCGGACGTGATCGGCAAAGTCTCGGCGCAGGACGCGGCGGAGGATGAATCGGAGGACCTGTCGATCAGCGTCTTCACGACGCGGCCCGACACGCTGTTTGGCGCGACGTATATGGTGCTGGCGCCGGAGCATCCGCTGGTGGACCGAATCACTTCGCCGACGCACCGCGAGGCGATCGAAGCGTATCGAACGATGATCGCGGGGAAGAGCGACCGCGATCGCATGGCGGACACGAAGGAGAAGACCGGCGTCTTCACGGGCGGGTATGCGATCAACCCGATCAACAACGAGAAGATACCGGTCTACATCGCCGACTACGTGCTGATGGGCTACGGCACCGGCGCGATCATGGCGGTGCCGGCGCACGATGAGCGTGACTACTCGTTCGCGAAGAAGTTCAACATTCCGATCCGGCAGGTGGTGAAGCCGCAGAGCGGCGAGGCGCCGATGGACAGCGCCTTCGTCGACGAGGGCATCGCGATCAATTCGCCGGGGATCAACGGTCTGCCGACGGCGGCGGCAAAAGAGAAGTTGATCGAGATGCTAGAGGAGGAGGGGATCGGGCGCGGCTCGGTGAAGTTCAAGCTGCGCGACTGGCTGTTCTCGCGGCAGCGCTACTGGGGCGAGCCGTTTCCGATCGTTTTGGACGCGAAGGGGAATCCTTATGACATCCCGGAGTCGGAGCTTCCGCTGAAGCTGCCGGAGATGGACGACTTCAAGCCGACGGGAACACCGGAACCGCCGTTGAGCAAGGCCAAGGACTGGGTGCGCGTGGAGTCGGACGACGGGGTGTTCTTCCGCGAAACGAACGTGATGCCGCAGTGGGCCGGCTCGTGCTGGTACTACCTGCGCTACATCGACCCGAAGAACGACCGGCGTTTTGTGGACGCCCAGAAGGAGCGCTACTGGATGCCGGTGGACCTGTACGTCGGCGGCGCCGAGCACGCGGTGCTGCACCTGCTGTACGCGCGTTTCTGGCACAAGGTGCTCTTCGATCTGGGGCACGTCTCAACGCCGGAGCCTTTCATGCGCCTGGTGAACCATGGGATGATCCTGGGGGAGGCAGAGTATACGGTCTTCGAAACGGAACAGAGGACGGCGGTCAGCGTCGTCGACGTGGAGTCAATCGACGAAGACGGCGCGACGGTAACCGGAAGGCAGAAAGGCACGGGACGGGCGGTGACGGGGCGGCGGATCGATGAAGGCGAGGTGGAGCGGACGAAGGAAGGCTTCGTGCTCAGGTCGGACCACGCGATCCGGGTGGAGTCGCGCAGCTACAAGATGAGCAAGAGCCGGGGGAATGTGGTCAACCCTGACGACATCGTTCGCGACTACGGCGCGGATACGTTCCGTCTATATGAGATGTACATGGGCCCGCTGGAAGCGCAGAAGCCATGGAACACGCGCGACATCGTCGGCATGCTGCGGTTCCTGAACGCGGTCTGGCGCAACCTGGTTGGCGACGAGGAATCGGAGAACCACCGCAAGACGCGGGTGGTCGAAACGAACGGCATTCCCGAAGCGCTCGACCGGCAGATGCATCGGACGATCAAGAAAGTCGGCGAAGATACTCAGGGCCTTCGTTTCAATACTGCACTGGCGGAGTTGATCAAGCTGAACAACGAGATGACCGGGCTGGCGGAAATCCCCCGGCCGCTGGCGGAGAACTTCACGCTGCTGCTGGCGCCGTTCGCGCCGCACATCGCCGAGGAGATATGGGAACGGCTGGGACACCACAAGTCGCTGGCGCGCCGGCCCTGGCCGCAGTACGATCAATCGAAGCTGGCCGAGGCGACGATGGAACTTCCGGTGCAGGTGAATGGGAAGGTGCGCGATAAGATCAGCGTTCCCGCTGACGCCGAGGAAGCGGCGATCCTGCAGGCGGCGGAATCGGCGGAGAGAGTTCGGCCCTGGCTGGAAGGAAAGTCGATCCGCAAACGGTTGTACGTCCAGAAGAAGCTGGTGAATTTTGTTGTTGCGTAACATCAGCAGCACTGAAAGGAATGGATGCCTGTTGAGATTGAAGCGAAGATGAAGGTCGACACGTTCGAGGGGGTGCGCGCCCGGCTGAAACAAGCCGGCGCGGAATCGGACGGCGAGCACTTTGAGACCAATACGTTCTTTGACACGGACGATCACTCCCTGCTGGCGGCCGACAAGGGACTGCGGCTGCGGCTCACGCGCGACCTGGCGAGCGGCAGCGAGCATCACATCATCACTTACAAGGGCCCGCGCGGGCCCGGGCTTCTGAAGAACAGGCAGGAAGTGGAGCTGCGCGTGGACGATCCGCAGCAGGCGGCGCAACTGTTCGAGCAACTCGGTTTCGGCCGGGTGCTGTCGTTTGAGAAGCGGCGGCAGAGTTGGAAGCTGGGCGGCTGCAAGGTGGAGCTGGATGTCGTGCCGCACCTGGGCTCGTTCGTGGAGATCGAAGGGCCGGGCGAGCAGGCCGTGATGAAGGTCCGGGAGATGCTGGGGCTCTCCGAGCGGCCGCTGGTGAAGGCAAGCTATGTCGCCCTGCTCACCGGGCACCTGCAGGAGCGCGGTTTGCGCGAGCGGGAAATCACATTTGCCGAATCCTCAGGGCGATGAGAGCGCTTCGCATCCGGGCGGGGCGAAATAACTTTTGCTGTTGAACATTGTCTAGTCTCTGGGCAGGCGGACGCGGCGATTGGCGCCACGGCGGGTTGCCGGGCGGACAGCGGCCAATTATCGTCAGCCGCTGCTGTGGAGTCAGGCTGTCGGGAAACATGGGACGCGGATCTCATAGAAGGAGATTGTGATGCTGAGTCGATGCAAGGTGCTGATCTCGATCGCTCTATTGGCACTTGGGGCCGGGTGTCAGACGGACCGCCCGCACGAGTATGGACAGCAGCGCCCCCCGCTCGACCAGCTCGACGAGCGCGATCGTGGATTGCAAAGTAAAGATGTGTTGGTCGCCACCGACAAGATGTCATCGAGTCTTCTTGCGCTGCCGGAGTTGAACCAGAGCCGGGCGCAGTGGACGGTCGTGCTGGCGCCCTTTCAGGACCACACGATCGACCGGCGCGGAAAGGTGAACTACGACATTTTCATTGAGCGGCTGCGTTCCAATCTTGGGAAGCAGGGCCGCGGACGGATCGCGCTGATCGAAAACCTGGAAACGGTGGACCGGTTGCGCGACCGCGAGCTGCGCGGCGGGCGCGGCGACGAGTTTGGCCAGGGGGGCGGCGACCGCAACGCTCCCGCGGAGTTGCAGCCGGACTTTGTCCTGTACGGCAAGGCATACGACATGCCGAACCGCGGGACGAACTACTACCAGCTTCAATTCATCCTGACGGACTTCAATACCCGTCGGCAGATTTGGAATGACGACTACGAAGTGCGCGTCGCACGAAAGTGAACGGCGCGATCTCGCCACGTGTGCTTCGGCAAGAGACATGGGCTCCACAGCCCATGCCGCGATTTTGAAGATATTTCTTCACGCCTCATTGCTGCTTGTGTGCCTCGCGGCGCTGCCGCTTGGGGGCTGCGCGTCGGCGGTCGAGGCGGGACATAACACCGCGCTCGACAGCACCGACCTGGTGCAGATGACAGACGACATGGCCGCTAAGATCATGTCCGACCCGGACGTGCGGGCCGCCATCGCGCGGGAGGGGAAGCTCAAGGTCGTCGTCGAACCCGTGCAGAACATGATGACAGCGGAGGTGCTGCCGCGCGGGCCTGCGGAGGCATTCACCGCCCGGCTGCGCACGCTGCTCAGCCGTCACGCGCCGGAGCAATTCGCGTGGATCATGAACCGCGACGCGTACTACCGGCTGCGGAAGCAGGAGCTGGCGATGGACCTTGGGCCGCCGCCGGGAGCGATGGACCCGGAATACGCGCTGGTCGCGCGGTTCAGTTCCCTGGCCGACGAGAGCTCGCAACATCGCAGCAGCTATTACCTGTGCCTGTACGAGCTAAGCAACCTTCGGGACCGAAGCGTTCTGTGGACGGGGCGCTATGAAGTGAAGAAGACCGCCGTGAAGGGGTTCCTGGATTGAAGGGCATCGCCGCAAAAGCCTGGGCTGGGCCGCTGGGGGTGGGCCTGCTCGCGGCGGTTGTTCCGCTTCTGGGCGGATGCGCTCCCACGCAGGCGCAGCGCCAGCTCGATCGAGCCTTGAGCGATTATTTCGTCGGCGATTTCCCCAGCGCCGTGCAACACCTCAAACCGCTGGCCCTGAAGACGGATGAGAATTTCGTCCTGAACAACGTTCGGCTCGGCTCGGCGGCGTTGAATGACTACAACCTCGACGAAGCGGAAGCGGCGTTCCTGCGCGCGTATGAGGTGATGAACAGCGTCGGCGTGAACGACGGCGGGCGCTCGCTGGGCGCGGTGCTGGTCGATGAGAAGATCAAGGTGTGGAAGGGCGAGCCGTTCGAACGCGCGATGGCCAACTTCTATCTTGGCCTCATTTATTACATGCGGCAGGACTACGGCAACGCCCGAGGGGCGTTCGAGAACGCGCTGTTCAAGCTTCGCGACTACGGGGAGGCCAAGGGAAAGAACGACCAGTACCAGGAGGCGGAAAGCAACTTCGGCCTGGCCACCCTGATGCTGGCCAAAAGTTACCAGCGTCTGGGGCGCGGCGACCTGGCGGAACAGAACTTCAAGCGCGCGGTGGAACTTCGAGGTTACCTGGGGCCCGTGGCGGATCCTCGCCGCAACGAGAGCTCAAACCTGTTGCTGGTGGTGGATTTCGGACGGGGTCCGCAGAAGGTGACGAACTTCGACGGGGCAATCGTAGGTCTGGGGCCCAAGCCGCAGGAAGCCGGGCCGATTCCGCAGCCGATGGTGCGCGTCGATGGAGAGACTGTCGATCTGCAGGGCGCGGGGCGTCCCCCGGTGGACCTGCTCGCGCTGGCGCAGGATCGGCGGTGGCAGAGCATCGACACGATCCGCACCGTGAAGTCGGCGGTCGGCACTGGATTGCTCGCGGCCGGTTTATACGAAGGCATCGGCCGGCGGCACAGCAACCCCGAGGCGTCGCTCGCGCTGCTTGCAGCGGGGGCGTTTCTGAAGGCCACGAGCCAGGCGGACGTGAGGCAATGGGAGATGCTGCCGCGCACGGTTTTTATCCTGCCGCTGACAGTGCCGCCGGGAAAGCACGATGTGACCGTCGAGTTTGTGCAGATCCCGGGGCTCAGGCAGACGTGGCGCGGGCTTGTGGTCCCGGATCGAGGGGAGGCGACTTACTATTTCCACATGCAGCGCTACAACTCCGGGCCTTTCACCTGGCCTCCGCCGGCGCTGGCGCAAACGAATCCGAGCTGAATCGAGCGCTAAAACCCAACGGACCTGCGGGAAGCGTTTAGACAACGAGAGCGGCCGACGCGTCTTCGACCGCTCTCGCCAATCATTGCGATGGGGTTTAGAACGCCGTGCCGAGGATGGCCTCGGAGGCCTCGCTCGAAGCGCTTGCCGGCATCAGCGAGCCTTCCTCGACCTCAACCTGCTCGGCGAGGAGCAGGGCGCGGGTCTGGTAGTCGTGGCCGATCTTGTGGAACTCCACCTCGTAAGCAACCGACGGCGCGAACCACGTGCTTCGCACAACGCCCACTTCGCCGCGTCCTAGCGCGAGTTCGGGGATGTCCTGCGTAAGCCGGACGAAATCGTCAATGTGAGGTCGTCGCATATTTGCCTCCATGAATGCGTGACCGTGTTTCACCTGGAAGAGTCGAACCTTTGCAATGTATCGCTGTATTCCCAGGAAGCAAGGAAAAGGTGGAAAATCTTACCCCACCTTCCGCGTTCCCTTAGATTGCCATGAGGAGTGCTGGCGTGCAAAGAATCAGCGTAGAATCGGCCTCATGCTTTTGAGCATGTCAGACTTTTCTCGACGCCTGCTGCGATGGTACGGGCGGTCGCGGCGTGATTTGCCGTGGCGCGTCGACCCGAACTCCACCCGAACTGTTGACCCCTACCACGTGCTGGTCAGCGAATCGATGCTGCAGCAAACGCAGGTCGCGACGGTCATTCCGTATTTCGAGCGCTTCATCGCCCGCTTTCCGACGCTGAAGGATCTGGCCGGGGCAGCCGAGCAGGAAGTCCTGCGGCACTGGCAGGGACTTGGATACTATTCTCGCGCGCGGAATCTGCAGGCCGCGGCGCGAAAGGTGGTCAGCGAGCACTCGGGCGTGCTTCCGCACCGGGCGTGTGAGCTGGTGAAACTGCCAGGGATCGGGCGCTACACCGCGGGGGCGATCGCTTCTATCGCGTTCGAGCAGCGCTCGCCGATCGTCGACGGCAACGTGGCGCGGGTGCTGTGCCGAATCGACCGTATCGAATCCGACCCCCGCGATCGTGAGACAGCGGCACGACTCTGGGGCCGGGCGGAGCAACTGCTGCCGCGCCGGCGCGTCGGCGATTTCAATTCCGCCCTGATGGAGCTGGGCGCGACGGTTTGCACTCCGCGCTCGCCGCAGTGTTGGGTCTGTCCGGTCCGCGCGCATTGCGAAGCTTTCGCGGGCGGGTTGCAGGACCGGATTCCCGCGCCGCGCAAAGCGAAGCCGACTACCCTTCTGAAGCGGCGGACCTTCTGCATCCGCCGCGGCGAGTCGTGGCTGATTGAACAACGTCCGGCGAGCGGCCGATGGGCAAGCCTGTGGCAGTTCATTACGATCGAAGCAGACACAACGAAACTCGCGCGCCCGGTGCTTCCGGTCGCAACTTCGCCACCCCGTCGGATCGGCAAGGTGGAACATGGACTCACGCATCGCCGCTACCAGTTCGATGTCTTCGCCTGTGATGCGATAGGCAACGAAGCGGCGCGAACGTCGGAGCGCCCGCGTGCGTGGACCACCTTGGCGGAACTTGGCACCTATCCCCTGCCCCGCCCCCACCTCAAGGTTGCCGCGATGCTGGAGGCCAGAGCCGCGGTGTCGCCTGAAGCGCTGGCACTTCGGGCCGCCGACGCTGAGATTCCTGCGTCCGATAACTCAGCCGCTTCCGCAGCTCCCCCGCTTTGCCGGCGTTGACAACGTATCGTATATCCCCGGTTGAAGGGAGCGGCCTCATTGGCCAAAGCGCCGAAATGGGATTTCGCGACATCGACGACGAGCCAACCCGCGAGCGCAAGCCGCGCACCGTCACGGTGCTTGCCTTGCTGGTGATCGCTGCACTGAGCCTCAGCTATCTTGGCGCTTTCGCGGTCGCCGACGCACTTGTGGCAGCCGGCGTCCTCCCCGCCTGGCCCCGCAGCGCCGACCCCCGGCCGCGCTGGATGATGAACGGCTTTCTCTATCTCCTGTGCACTTTCGTGGGGTTGGCCCTCGCCTTTCGCTTCCTCAACCGCCGGCAGCTCAGGCAGATCGATGCGATGGCGGATGAAGATCCGGCCTGACCGGTGCGTTTCGACATCGTTGCTGTCGATCCTCAGCGCCCGGGGCTGAACTCCCTCTCGAGCGTCAGCGACAACTGCTGAAAGACCAGGGAGACGTTAACGTTGGCGTCGAGGTACATCTCCGCCCGCGCGATGGCGTCGATGGCCGCGCAGGCGTGCTCGAGGTCGTCCGGCTCATCCAACCCCGAGAGCCGGCGGCGGACGTGATCGCCCGCGATCCGCAGGTAAAGCGCCAACCCCTCGCGCGTGGCGGCGTCCTTGCTTCCCAGCTTGTCGCGATCCAACTGCTTCTCGGCGTACGCGTCGGCGGCCTTGCGAAACCAGCCGGGCATGTCGTCGGCCGAGCTGCCTGCGAAGAGCTCGTCCATTTGCCCAATCAGTTGGCCGGCGGGCTCGATCACGCCATCCTCGATCCATCGCAGGGCAACGCCGAGCGAGCCCGCCGCGAAGCGCGACGCATCGACAGCGGTCTCGTCATCGATGCCGCGCTGCTTCAGCTCACGGCGCACCGTCGCTTCGGGCAGGGAGACGAATCGGATCGTCTGGCAGCGGCTGCGCACCGTCGGCAGCAGCAACCCCGGCTGGTCGGTCAACAGGATGATCAACGTCCGCCCATGCGGCTCCTCCAGCGTCTTGAGCATCGCGTTCTGTGCCTGCGGATTCATCAGCTCCGACTGCTCGATCACGAACACTTTGCCACGCCCCATTACCGACATGCGGCTGGCGGGCTCGATCAACTCCGGGCGCACCACGTGGATTGAGAAATCAATCCCCTTGCTCTTGCCCGTCTTGTCGTGATAGCGGATCAGCTCGCGGGTAAGGACGTGATAGTCGGGGTGATTCCCCACCTCGAGAACCCGGCAGCTTTCGCAGGTCCCGCACGACGCGTCGCCCTTCGGCTTCTCGCAGAGCCACAGCGCGGCCAGAGCGCGGGCGGTGGTCGCTTTGCCGACGCCCGCGGGTCCGGCAAAGATCAGCCCGTGCGGAAGGCGGTCCATCTGATAGGCGCAGCGGATCGACGCAATCGCTTCGGGCTGATCGAAGATGTCGTCGAAGCGTTGCACGGCGTCGAGATTAGCACGAGCGAAGCCAGGAGACGAGCAGCGCCGGCACTGCTGAAGCGGCAGCAAGCCTTAGAGCGGTTCCCAGCAGGATCATCGAAGCTTGAGACATCATCCATGCGATCGCAGCAGCGTGATGATGTTCATAACGAAGCGGACGATGATGAACTCGAAGAAGACCACAACCGGGATTGCCAGCAGGAGGGCCAGCCAGCTAAAGCGGCGGCAGAACGCCTGCTCCTCGCCGGTCAAGACGGTTTCGGCGCCCTGCTCAGAATTGGCGGCGGCGGCGAGCGGCGTCGACGCTGGAATGACATCGAGCCGCGACCCGGCGGAATTGTCCTGGTCAGATTCCATCAGAGCCCGCGGAGCAGCGCATAAGCCGCCAGCGCGAAGACGATCAGCCCTACCACTGCCGACACCAGCGTCAGAGCGACTGCCAGATATCCGAACCAGCGCGAGGATTCATCGTCGTCGCCAGTGTGAGTATCCTTATTCTGGACTTCGGCGCCATTGCCGTCCCAATAGTCCAGTGCCTCGGCGTCATCGTCGGGCAATGGGTGTGCGTTGCGGGTCATCTTTGCCTTCCGGTTATCGGGGTCTGCAGTGGAACGATAGGCTGCCCGGAAGTAAGGACAACGCCCGAATCGCAAAATACATCGCTATCGCGCGATTTCCGTCAGGGCCTTGAGCGCATCAGCGTGGATCGCTTCGGGTTCACGCATGGCGTCGATGACGCGAAAGTGAGCGGGGTCGGCGGCAGCCTGCGCCAGGTAGTTCTTCCTCACCTGCTCGTGATACTCCATCGGACGCTGCTCGATGCGGTCCTTCTCGCGCCCCACCCGCGCCAAGCTCTGCTGCGCCGGCAGGTCCAAAAGCAGCGTGAGGTCGGGCGCGATTCCCCGGGTAGCGACCTGGGCAACCCGGCGAATTTCATCGGCCGTGAGTCCATCCCCACCGAGTTGATAAGCAAGCGTACTGGAGACGAAGCGGTCGCAGATAACGAGGTTGCCGCTCTGGAGCGCCGGCGCGATGGTTTCTGCCATCATCTGGGCGCGGGCGGCCATGTAGAGGAGCATCTCGCAGCGCATGGCCATCTCGGCATTCTCGGGGTCGAGGACGATCTGTCGAATGCGCTCGCCGAGGCGCGTGGTTCCGGGATCGCGGACCAGGGCCACCTCGACCGTCCCCTCCTTGAGAATCGCATCGCGGAGAAGGCGCGCCTGCGTGCTCTTGCCGGAGCCTTCGGTGCCGTCAAAGACGATGAACTTTCCGCGCAGGTTGGCGCCGATCGCACTCATGTCGGGGACTATAACACGGGACCGCTCGCCTGCAGGGGTGAAGGCGAGGGTCGGCGCTCCCGGCGTTTACCGGGTGCGCGATTGCGCGTAACTTGGGGCGGGATGAGCGACGTCACGCTGCAACCGATCACGAGGCCCTTTCGTGGCTCGATCACGCCGAGCGGCTCGAAGAGCCTCACGAACCGAGCATTGGTGCTGGCGGCGCTGGCAGATGGGCCGAGCGCGCTCTGTAACGTGCTCTTCGCGGATGACACGCTGGTGATGATGGAATGCCTCGGGCGGCTGGGCTTCGAGCTTCAGATCGACCGGCCAAACCGCGTGGTCACGGTGCATGGCCGCGGCGGCGCGGTGCCGAATGAATCGGCGGAACTTTTCTGCGGCAACAGCGGGACGACGATCCGCTTCCTCGCAGCCGCGTGCACCCTGGGGCGGGGGCGGTACAACCTGGACGGCATCGGCCGCATGCGGCAGCGCCCGATTGGCGATTTGGTCGATCCGCTTCGCAACCTTGGCGCGCGGATCGAATACCTGCTCGAGCAGGGGTTTCCGCCGGTGAACGTGCTCGGCGACGGTCTGGCGGGCGGAATGGCGCGCTTTGGCAGCGATCAGTCGTCGCAGTATCTCTCCGCTCTTCTGCAGGCGGCGCCGTATGCGCGCAACGAAGTGCAGGTGGACCTCGACGGGCGGCTGACGAGTTGGCCTTACGTGGCGATGACGATGCGGCTGATGGATGAGTTCCACGTCACGCCGGAGCTGATCCGTGACCGCGACAGCGGCGAGCCTCGGCGGATCATCGTGCCCCGAGGCGTCTACCGGCCTCAGAAATATGCAGTCGAGCCCGACGCGAGCAACGCGAGCTATTTCCTCGCCGCCGCCGCGATTCATCCGGGCGCGAAGGTGACGATCGAGGGGCTTGGGAAAAAGAGCCTTCAGGGGGATGTGGGCTTCGCCGACGTGCTGCACGGAATGGGCGCCGACCTTTTGTTCGGCCCGGACTTCATCACGATGACCGGCACGGAGCGGTTCGACGGAACGGACGTCGATCTGAGTGGGATGCCCGACGCGGCCCAGACGCTGGCCGCCGCCGCCCTCTTTGCCCGCGGCCCGACCACGCTTCGCGGCATCCACACGCTGCGCGTGAAGGAGACGGACCGCGTGGCCGCGCTGGCGAGCGAGCTGACGAAGCTGGGGGCGGAAGTGAGCGTCGAAGGCGACGACCTGACCATCGAGCCGCCGGAAACGATCCGCCCCGCCTCCATTGACACGTACGACGATCACCGGATGGCGATGAGCTTCGCGATCGTCGCGACCAGAGTCGCGGGCATTACGATCAGAGGGGCCGAGTGCGTGAACAAAACCTATCCGCAGTTTTTCGACGACCTGAAGCAATTGCTCTCCGACACGGCGGATTCGGCGCCGCGGTGAGAACCGGCAGCCGTGAGCGCAGCCTTCCTGCCTTTATTCCGCTACCCATGAGGTTCATGCAAAGGATAGACCGAGCGAGAACGAAAAGGCTGCCAGTGCGACGATGACCAACGACATCGTCCAATGGAGGCGGCGCGATGCGGGTTGCCACGCGAAAAGCGCGACGGCGTACAACAGCGCGGCCGCGACTGTGGGCAGAAGAAACCTGGCCTTATCAGGGAGGCCACTCTTGTACAAAGCGGCCATCGTGGCGCAGTGCGCGGTCACGATCAGGCAAATGACGAGTAGTCGAACCAACCAACGCGAGCGGTGGACAGGCGGGGGTACTTCGTAGTCGAGCGTGTTGCCCATCGCGGCCCGGATTCTACTGCGACCTACGGCAGTGAGTTATTTGATCGGCCGAGCGCGACGGCTATTATGCCGCGGTCTTTGAAGGAGAGGTTTTGATGCCGTCAGCGATCCGCGTCACCGTGTGGGGTGAATACCGCCACGAGAAGGAAGATCCGAAGGTTGCGGAGATTTATCCCGACGGCATGCACGAGGCGATCGCTTCGCACCTGAAGAAGAGCTCGGACCTGAAGGTGACGACCGCCCATCTCGATGAGCCGGAGCACGGGTTGACGGACGAGCGGCTGAAGAACACGGACGTTCTCACGTGGTGGGGCCACACGGCTCATGATGCGCTGCAGGACCTGATCGCGGAGCGCGTGGTGGCCCGCGTGCATTCGGGCATGGGGCTGATCTGCCTTCACTCCGGGCATTTTTCCAAGCCTTTCCGCAAGCTGATGGGAACGACCTGCGACCTGAAATGGCGCGAGGCGGGCGACAGCGAGATCGTGTGGGTGACGCGGCCGGGCCATCCGATCGTCAAAGGGATCGACGACCATTTCATTATCGACGCCGAGGAGATGTACGGCGAGTTCTTCGACGTTCCCGAGCCGATGGAGACGGTGCTGATCAGCAGCTTCAGCGGCGGGGAAGTCTTCCGCAGCGGCCTCACCTACACGCGCGGCGCCGGGAAGATCTTCTACTTCCGCCCGGGCCACGAGACGTTCCCGACCTATCACAACAAAAACGTTTTGAAGGTGATCGAAAACGCCGTCAGATGGGCAGCGCCGACATGGCCGGAGAAGCCGGTGAAGTTTGGAAATGCGAAGGAAGGCTGGCTCGCCGCGAAGAAGAAGTGATGGGAGGTAACGGGGAGGCTGGAAGCTAAGCTTCCCGGTTGGACCGGTTCAAACCAGCCTGTTGCACCACGTCCGGATAGCCGGGAGGTCATCATGGCGCGAAAACATACCACCCTCCCCCGAGATAGGGACCAAGACGCACATATGGGTCGCGCGCTTTGGGATCGGGCTTGTAGATGAAGCCGCCCGCCCCCACGTCGAAGAGAGCCGCATGTGGGTGCCGTCTAACCCGTAGGATGAACAATGCAGTGTCCCGCGCTGGTCGGGACGCTCTTTGACAATTGAAGAGATTGCGAACGAAGGGGATGCGCGTGTCGTACCCGATGGGCTGAAGGTCTGTCAGGGGGCGTGAGCGGCGGATTGGGTTCCGCGAAGGTCCACGAAAGCCCACGAAAGCCCTGCATGGGTCACTTTGAGTTTCTGGCGAACAGCGCCGAAAGGGTCGGCGAAACGCTAGTCTAGGTCTCCAGTTGCGGTTTCTTGCCGGGGAGGAGGCTCGCCTGAGTAGAACCGGGTTTTAGCAGGCGTTCACCCGCGTCGGTCTGGCTGGGGTGTGCGGCGTTGGCGCGTTGGCGCCTTCGCGTGGAGAGGTATTTCGAGCGATGACTTCGTGGTAGATCTGCAGGAGACGATCGACTCTCGCCTCCCAGTCGAAGACCGTCACGGCGCGGCGGCGGGCACGGCGGCTCATGTCTTCCAGCAGCTCGCGCGAGCCGGCGAGCTTCAACATCGACGCGGTGAGATCGGAAACGAAGGATTCTCTCGAAGAGGGGTCGATCAGGATGCCGGCGCCGTCATCGCCGACGTAATCGGCGGGCCCGCCCCAGTTGGCGGCGATGACGGGAAGGCCGACGGCCATCGCTTCCATGACCACCGCCCCGCCACACTCGCGCAGGCTGGGGAAGACGAGCGCGTCGGTTTCACTCAGCCGGGCGGCACTCGCCTTGGGCGACATCCAGCCGCTGAAGCTGACGCGGCCGATCATGTCGAGGCGGAGGACCATCTCCTCTAATCTGCGGCGCTCGGGGCCGTCGCCGATGATGTTGAGCGTCGCGCCATATTTGTCCGTGACGGGCTTGAACGCTTCGAGCAGGAGGTCGACCATCTTGAAATCGACGAGGCGCCCGAGGAACGCGAACTTGACCGGCCCGCTGCGGCCCTCGCGCATCACGGGCTTCCAGGTCGACATGTCGACCGCGTTGGCCACGAGTTCCACGACGCGTCCTTTGCGGCCATCGGGCAGCGCCTCGCGCGTGCGCGGGTTGGAGACGATGATCGTGTCGGCCAGGAGCTTGCCGGGGAGCAGGCGATTGAGCAGGTTGGCGGAGAAGCGGCTGAGCCACATGCCGGCGCGCACGAGGCTGCTCTCCATGTGACCGAAGGCGGGCGGGTAGGTCATGCCGCCGTTGAGCGGGCCGATAATCACCGGCGCGCCGACGTTGAAGGTCATGCTCGGCTGCTTTGGGGAGATCGGAATCGGCTCGTGCACGACGTCGATCGCCAGCTCTTTCACAAGCTTCTTCAGCAGGCGCCGCTGGTGGAATTGCGTGATGAGGTGCCCCACCGCGCCGAAGGTGACGATGCGGAACTGGTTGGGCAGGGGCTTGCTGATCTTCCAGAGCGCTCGATGGGCGAAGGTGTCAGGAACGAAGTAGAACCGGTCGAACTGATCGGGCACCAATTCGCGGATCTCGTCACGCGTGCGGGCGTGGACCAGCATCCACGCCTCGACGCCGCGCGAGCGAAGCACGCGAAAGTAATGCAGCGGCCGGGCTGCTTCACCGCCCATATTCATGGAGGTGTGCTCGCAAACGATCAAAACCCGAGGCTGCTGAAGCGACATGCAACTCCGATGCAACGAGACAGATCTGAAATACTATCGGATTGGCGCGACTGCGACATGTCGATCGCAGATGCCGTCCGATAAGGAAGAAGAATTAGCCACCGATGGACACCGATGAACACGGATGAAAAAGAGTCTGGGGAGCAACTTGCGGGAAGGGCTCGCGATCAGTGCGAGATAGAGATGTTGCGAGTGGGTTGGGAGTGGCGGAGGCTCTTGTCGTGCCGGGCGATGGAACGCGCTTTGCGCTCGATGGAGCGCTGGAGGCTGTCGACCGACTTCAGGCCGCGCGCTTGCGCGTAGCGCTCGAGCCAGTGCCTGCGTTGAGCGTCGGTGATTGGGTGCTTCGTGGTGCTGTACCAGAACTGTGCGAGGTCTTTGATGATCCACCGGCCGCGCGTGAGGATGCCGGGCAGACGACGGACACGGGCGGTGTCGATCAGCTTCAGGTCCATACGCTCGGGATCGATACTGGCCATGAAGTGACAGAGATACAGATCACGATGATGCAGCCCGCTCGAATGAAGCTTGGCCGCCAGGTAGGCGGTCGGCTCGAGCAGATGTTGAAAATCGATGCCGGCGTCGATGGCCTTGTCAGCCGGCAGATAGCCGCTCAGGTCTTCGAAGATGACAAAGCTGCGGCGATCGACAAGCTTTCCCCAACCGACTAGCGGAGCGGTGGGAATCTGCTCAGCGGTGAGCGCCGCGTGACCTTTTACCTCATCATCGGCCGGCGTCGTGAAGCCGTATGCGGGTTGATAGCGCTTGATGTGGAGACGGACCTTCCTGCCGTCCTCCCACAGCGCATCGAGCGTGCAGTTTTCCCGGTCGGGCAGCTTGCGCCAGACGAGGATCTCGGGATGATCGAAGACCGTTTCGGCGTCGAGCCCGACGCGGCGTATCAGCGATTGGTAACCTGCAGCGATGCGAAACTCGTTCTTCGAAGCGGAAAACATGGGCTCTACGTTTACACTACCATACCGCGGTTTGCCGCCGGCCCGGTAACGATACCGGCGCAGCGGCTGTTATGATGGTTGAACTTCATGGATTCTCGCCAACTCACGCTGAGCGATCTTCAGAAGCACGTATCGGGACGCTATGAAGCCGCCGATCGGGCGCGCGGATGGCCGAAGACGTTCGCATGGTTCATCGAGGAAGTCGGCGAGCTTGCGACCGCGCTAAACGGTGACGACCGGGCGAACCTCGAGGAGGAGTTTGCCGACGTAATCGCGTGGCTCTGTACGCTGGCGAACGTTACCGATGTGGACCTGGCCGCCGCGGTCACGCGAAAGTATCTCAGCGATCTTCCGCCGGAAGGGGTGAAGTGATCGCGCAGCGGGTTACAAGGTGCGCTGTGCACGTCGCGACGCGCAAACGAAGCTTAAACGTGAGCCCGGCGGGCCGCAGATCGCTGATTTCGTTGAAACTTTGGGCCGCGCCGCGTATTGTCTTGATCGATGCGTTCCTTCCTGGCGGGGCTTTTTTTTCTGATTATTCCGACTGCTGCTTTCGCCCAGGTGACGGGCCTGGTTGAGAGCATCGGCTTCGGCAACAGCTACCGCCCCGACTGCTGGACGCCGATGGTTGTTCAGCTCAAAAGCGACATTGCCGAGCCGGCCAATTACCAGCTCCGGGTCTACCAGGATGACCTCGACAAGGACCACCCGGTCTACGTGAAGGACATCGCCCTGGGGGGCAAGCAGACGGAGCGCTACTGGACCTACTTCCTCCCGCAGCCCTCGGGACTTCCGGACAGCATGGGCGGCGCGTCGCAGGCCGCCAAGGAGTTGGAGAAGGCGCTCAAGGTGAAGCTGTTCACCCCCGGCGGAAAGCAGGTGGGGCAGCAGTTGTCGATCAGCTTCGCCATCACCAATCTCGATCCCAAGCGAGCCTACGGCACGCGCACGCGCGGCACAAAGCTAATCCTCTATGTAAAGAACAGCGAGGACCTGGCTTGGCGCGATTACGAGGTGGCCAAGGGTCTGAGCGAAGACGTGCTGATGGTGTCGGCGTTTCCCAAGGACCTGCCGGAAGATGTTCGCGGCTACGAGGCGGTCGATGGAATCGTCTGGCTCGACGCCAACGCCGATGAGCTCAGTGCGGGCGGCGCCCGCATCCTACCGGCGCTGCAGGACTATGTGCGCCAGGGCGGCCGAATGGTCATCTGCCAGCCGAACGAGAAGTTCAAGATTGAAGCGCTTTCCGACCTGTGCCCTATATTCCTGAAAGACGCCGGCGACAACTGGACGCTGGACATCCGCGATCGGCAGGACCTGACGGCTTTGTTGGAGATGGCCCAGCCGCCCGTCAGCATCTACGTCGACAACCCATCGCGCGAGAAAATGGCGGAGGGCTGGAAGCGCATCGAGCAGCGCGGCGCGCCGTTCAAGATCGCTTATGCGAAGCCGAAGCCCGGCGCCGTGGTGGAGCGGTGGATTGACTGGAGCACGGACTCGAAGCAGAGCGTCGTGACGCCTTACGTCGCGCGCATTGCGTATGGCCTTGGGACCGTGACGTGGATAGCGCAGGATTTAGGTAACCGCGGCCTGATGGGTCCCGACGCGAGCGGCTGGCCTTACATCTGGGACAGGGTCTTCGGATGGAAGCAGCTCACACTGGTTCTTCGCGAAGGCCAGGATCCGGAGAAGAGAATCGATGAAGCGTTTCAAGTCGACAGCACGGTGGACCTCGGCCACTCGCTGGTCAGCGGCATGGAGCACACCAGCCGCGCCGGCTATTACATCTTCCTGGCGGTCATCTTCTTCATCGCCTACTGGGTGCTGGCGGGCCCGGGCAGTTATTTCTTCCTCGCTTCCAAACAGCGGAAACAGCTGAGCTGGATGGTCTACGCCGTTTGCGCGATCGCAGCAACCGCGCTGACGATCCTTGTCGTTCGCCTGGTCCTTCGCGGCGCGCCTGAGGCGCATCACATCACCATCGTCCGCGCCGTGCAGGGCAGCGGAGGGAGCAACGGCGAGGCGAAGTGGAGCGCCGTCGCCCACAGCCGCATCGGACTGTACATTCCCAGCGATGGGATGCAGCAGGTCGCGCTGAAAGACAACCAGGCAGGCGCCGTCAGTTACGTGAGCCCCTTCGCGGTCCCGCCGCATTATCACAACCCGGAGCAGGGCTGGAACGACGGCCAGCCCTACGATGTGCCGATTCGCGACGCCACCGCAACGGACCCCGTTTCCATCGAAGTGCCCTACCGCAGCACGCTGAAGAAGCTGCAGGCACGCTGGGTCGGCTCGATCGGGGGCGGCATCGGCGGCTCCGCGAAACTGATCTCGCGCGATAAGCCGCTCGCGCAAAAGAACGGCAAGCCGCTGGAGTTCAGCCCGATCGACGGACACCTGATGAACCAGACGGGCCGCGACTTGCGCAACATCTATTTCGCCTTCTATTCCCCGCCGGAGGGCGGCGCGATTGGTGTCGATTGGGTGCTCTACGTCCCTCGCTGGATGGACCAGAAGCCGCTGGAACTGGCGGACGAGTTCCGCGCGGCGCGGCAGCTCAACGCGATCACCGGCGCAAATCTGCCGGGCCACGATTACAACGTTCGCGGATGGATCGAGCGGCAATGGGACGAGTATTGGTACTCCGGGCTTGGAACTTCCAATATGAATGAGCTGTTTGATGATTCGGACCAGTCGGTGCGGAAATCGTTCCCTATGATGGCATTGTTCGACCGGCTCAAGCCGCAGGCAGCCCGCGGCCGCGACATCAACGGCACGCACCGGGTCGAGCTGGTGCGGCGCAGCGGGCGCGAGCTGGATGTCTCCTCGCTGATGGGCGCCGGGCAGTTGATCGTGCTGGCTCAGAGCGACGTGCCCGGGCCGCTCCCGTTTCCGCTGGAAGTGCGCGGGAACCGCACGGAGGGGGTCGGGACGACGCTGTATGAGTTTGCGATGCCGCTGGACCGCAGCGAGATCCCGGCGACCCAGCCCGCCGCCGAAACGTAACCGACGGCGAGCGCGCGGTGAACGTAGTAGTTGCATGAAACCGCATGGGCGTCTCGTCCATGTAAGATCTCAGGGCTATGCACGGGCGAGACGCCCGTGCCACGATGGAGTTGCAATAAACGCTAATCGTTGTGCGAAGGTGTCTCGATGGCAGTAATGATCAAGACGGTGAACCTGACGAAACGCTACGGCACACTGGTTGCGCTGTCGAACCTCAACCTCGAGATCGAGGAAGGGGATTGCTTCGGCTTCATCGGCCCCAATGGCGCGGGCAAGTCCACCACGATCAAGATCCTGGCGACGCTGCTTCAGCCCACCTGGGGCGAAGCGCGTGTGTGCGATTTCGTCGTCGGCTACCAGTCGCGGCAGATCCGCCCGCTCATCGGCTACGTGCCCGACTACTTCGGCGCTTACGAGGACATGGTCGTCCAGGAATACCTGGAGTTCTTCGCCGCCGCTTACAACATCAACGGCGCTGCGCGGGTGAGGATTGTGAACGATGTGCTGGAGCTGACCGACCTCGGCTACAAGCGCGACGCGCTGGTGGATGGCCTTTCGCGCGGCATGAAGCAGCGGCTCTCGATCGGGCGCGTGCTGGTGCATGACCCCAAGGTGTTGCTGCTGGACGAGCCGGCAGGCAACCTCGACCCGCGGGCCCGCATTGAGATGCGCGAATTGCTTAAGGAACTACAGCGCCGCAAGAAGACCATCCTGATCTCGTCGCACATTCTGCCCGAGCTGGCGGACCTCTGTAACACCGTCGGGATCATCGAGCAGGGCGAGTTGCTGTACAGCGGACCCGTCGCCGACATCGTCCGCAAGGCCAAGGCGGGCACCATGCTGCACGTCGGCGTCGCGCCGGGACAGCAGGAACTCGCCGCCGCTCTGCTCAGCCAGGACCCGAAGGTGGAAAATGTCGCATCCAACAACGGGCACCTCGAGATCTCTCTCAGGGAAGGCGTTGACGACTACAGCTTCATCCCGCAGCGGCTCGTGCAGGCCGGCTACAAGCTCACGCTTCTGCGGGAGGAGGAAGTGAATCTGGAGACGGCATTCATGCGCCTGACCAAGGGAATGGTCCAATAGCAGGGGCTTTACTCACTGATGCAAGATCGCACGGACTGGTTTACCGCCGCCCGCTTCGGGATGTTCATCCACTGGGGAATCTACGCGATTCCCGCGCGCGGTGAATGGGTGCGCAACTTCGAGAAGCTGTCGGACGAGGCGTATCAGCCTTACTTCAACGAGTTCAACCCGGTCCGCTATGACCCGGGCAAATGGGCATCACTGGCGCGGCAGGCGGGAATGAAGTATGCCATTCTCACCGCCAAGCACCACGACGGGTTTTGCCTTTTCGACAGCAAGTTGACCGACTTCAAGGCGACGAACACGCCCGCCAGGCGCGACCTGGTCCGCGAGTATGTCGAAGCGTTTCGCGCCGAGGGCCTGCGCGTGGGTTTGTATTATTCGCTGCCGGACTGGCATCACCCGCACTACCCGGTCGACGGCAACCATGCGATGCGCGACAACGAGCAATTGAAGGCACAGCCGCGGCAGTTCGCGAAGTATCAGGACTACCTGCACGGCCAGGTTCGCGAGTTGCTGAGCAACTACGGCACGATCGACATCCTTTGGTTTGACTACAGCTATGAGCACATGTCGGGGGAAGCGTGGCGGGCCAACGAGCTGATGAAGATGGTCCGCGCGCTGCAGCCGGGGATTATCACCAACAACCGCCTTATCGCCGGCCATCACGGGCCTCCGCCGGTGGATCGTCTCGGCGACATTGCCACGCCCGAGCAGTGCATTCCGCCCGAGGGCGTGCGCGACACCGCCGGCAACCGCGTGCCGTGGGAAGCCTGCGTGACGATGAACGACGGGTGGGGCTACACGCGCGAGAACAAGAACTTCAAGTCAACCGCGATGCTCGTCCGCATGCTGGTTGAATGCGTTTCAAAGAACGGCAACTTCCTCCTGAACGTCGGCCCGACGGCGCTCGGCGAGATTCAGCCGGAGTCGGTCCAACGCCTCGAGCAGATCGGGCGCTGGATCGATGCGAATGGAGAGAGCATCTACGGGGCAGGCGCGACGGAACTTGTTCGCAAGCCCGAGTGGGGGCGATTCACGCAGAAGGGCAACACGCTTTACGCCCACGTGCTGGACAAGCCGGCCGGGCCGATACCAATGCCCGGATGGAAGAAGAAGGTGCGCAAAGCCCGGCTGCTATCAGACGGCTCGGAAGTGAGTATCGCCAAACCGTGGAACGTAGAGGCCGATTCGCCCGACCTGTATCTGCACCTTCCGAGCGCCGAGCTCCCGGATCCAATCGACACCGTCATTGCGCTTGAATTGATGTAGTGCCAAAAGTGGCACGGGCGTCTCGCCCGTGCGAGCCAATCTGAGGTGAAACAAAACCAGACTATTCTGACTCCTCCAGCCGTCAGCACGGGCGAGACGCCCGTGCCACTCAGACATACTCGGCGTCGCGCAGTTGTTTTGAGTCCTTCAGTGCTCAACGCGGGCCAGACGCCCATGCTTCACCACCATGCTTGGCATCGCTGACTATTTTTGGCGGCTCATCCCGGCAAACCCGATCCTGCTGCGCGTGGTCGAATCCGGCGGGAAGCGCCGTCGCGACCTCATCATCCGCTGTGCATATCTCGGGCTGATGGTCTTCCTCGTGGTCTTTTCGCTGATGACCGGCGGGAGCTCGCTGGGCAGCGGAAGCCTGGGAGAACTGGCCCAGATCAGCGCCAGCATCTTCCGAAAGATGAGTTACGTGCAGCTTGGGCTGGTGGCGCTGCTGGCGCCCATCTTCACCGCAGGCGCGATCACCCAGGAGAAGGACAGCCAGACCTATGACATCCTGCTCGCGACGCCGCTGACCAACGGGCAGATCGTGCTGGGCTCGCTGTTGTCGCGATTGTTCTTCGTTATCGCCCTGTTGATCAGCGGCATCCCGATCTTTTCCATCACGCAGATTTTCGGCGGCGTGGCCATCCGCAGCATCGTGCGCGCGTTCGGCATCGCCGCCGCCACCGCGTTCGTCACCGGCGCGCTGGCGATGGCGATCGCGGTGCTGAAGGTCGGCACCCGGCGGACGATCTTCAGCTTTTACCTGTTCATCGTGCTCTACCTGGTCGGCCTGTTCCTGTGCGATCAGCTCTGGTTCTTCCACTTTAACCTGGCCGATGGGAAGAGAAGCAGCACGAGTTGGCTGACGGGGCTGCACCCGTTTCTGGCGCTGCGCGCGGTTTTCAATGCCGAGGACTACCGCCCTCCTGACTTCGACAACCTGCCGCCAGGCCTGCAGGGCTGGCCCGTCGGCTGGTACCTGAGCAATCCCGCCAGCTTCTACACCAGCTTCATGTTCTTCCTCAGCTTCCTGCTGGTGACGCCTTCCATCATTGTGCTGCGGCGATTGGCGCAGTCGACGACTTCGCTGAAGACGCTCGTCCTGCAGCGGCTGCACATCGTGACCGGCGATCGCACCCGCAAGCCGCGCTTCGTCTGGGCAAATCCGATTGCATGGCGCGAAGCAAAGACCAAGGCGTCCGCCGCCCGCGCGTCGCTGCTTCGTTATGGTTTCATAGCCGGTGGGTCAGTCGCAGCACTGATCCTCGTCTGGATGTTCGCAAGCAGGCCCGATCCGACGCAGTACATCAAGGACGGTTCCTACAGTCCGAACTACAACATGCTGACGGTGTACTCCACGACAGGCGAGGGGACCCGGACGCTGCGCCTTGCCCCCGATGCGCAGATCTACGTGCGCGAGAAACAGGTCAGGCCCGACGAGCTGCACGGGCGGCTCACGGTCACGTCCGCGCTGCCCAAATCGATGCTATCGCCCACCGCCGACGATCCACAGCGCAAGGTGATGGTATGGGACACGATCCGGGCCGACGAAGTGAGGCCGCGGCTCACCGCCGACCAGACGCGAACGTTTCTTCTCGGCGCGGCGATCATTGAGTTCGCCGTGATCCTGCTGATCGTTACCAACGCCGCTGCGTCCACCGTCACGCGCGAGAAGGAGGACGGCACGCTCGATCTTCTGCTCACCACGCCGATCACCAGCCGCTATTACATCTGGGGGAAACTGCGCGGACTGGTCAGCTTCGTATTGCCGCTGGTCGCGGTGCCGGTTGCCAGCGTGCTGCTCTTTGTGGTCTACGATTTGATCCGCTCCCTCAGCGGCGGCAACGAGACCGGCGAGCCCTGGATCGTCTTTCCCGAAGCGGTGCTCATCCTGCCGGGCATGCTGATCATCGTGTGCGCGTTCGCGGCCATCCTCGGCATGCAGATGTCGCTGCGCTGCCGAACGACGGTCATGGCGGTCATGAGCAGCGTCGGGATCGTGGTGGGGATCTGCGCTGGTCTGGGCTGGTGCGGCTACCAGGCGCTGGAAAACGGTTCGACGGGCAGCTCGATCGGCGTGGTGCTCGGCAGCTTCAGTCCGTTCACCATCATGTCGATGCTCATCAACCCCTATTCGTCACAGGCGTTTAGCAGCACGCGGGTCACCGCGGATGATGTGGTCGGCATGCGCGTGATGATCTTCATCTTCGGCTGGGTCGCGGTCGGAGCGTACACCGCGATCGTCTGGTCGATGTACCGCTCGATGGTGAAGAATTTCGACATGACCATCCGCCGCCAGTCGCGGTGAGGCCGCGATGCGAGTCCCGCAGGAGATTATGAGCCCACTCGCGGCAGTACAGACGTTTCGCTCAGCCAACTCCATCCACTACATTCCGTCGATTCGTGTACTCGAACACTCAGCGCACTCGGAAATTCTCCTGCCTCGACTACACTATCTGTCAGACCCTGGTTCTCACCGCACAAGGAAAGCCGAATGCCGGTCCAGACCGATCGCCTCGTCGCGAAACCCAAGCACTCGAAGTTCTGGCAGAACGCCCATCTGTATTTCGATCGCGTCTACCAGACGATGAACCTCGACCCGCTGTGGCGAGCGGTGCTCTCCTCGCCCAAGCGCGTCATGACCGTCTCCTGCCCGGTCAGGATGGATGACGGGAAGATCCAGGTCTTCAGCGGGTACCGCGTCCAGCACAACAACGCGCGCGGCCCCTTCAAAGGCGGGCTCCGCTACGACCCGGCGGTGACGCAGGATGAGGTGATGGCGCTGGCGATGCTGCAGACCTGGAAGAACGCGCTGGTCGACCTTCCCTTCGGCGGCGCCAAGGGCGGCATCGTGTGCGAGCCGAAGAAACTCTCCGTCGGCGAGAAGGAGCGTCTCACCCGGCGCTACACCAGCGAGATCATTCCCATCATCGGCCCGCAGCACGACATCCCCGCCCCCGACGCCGGTACCGACGCGCAGGTCATGAGCTGGGTGCTCGACACGTATTCAATGATGGTCGGCTACCAGGCGCTGGGCGTGGTCACGGGAAAGCCGGTGCTGCTCGGCGGATCCGTCGGGCGCGAGGAGGCCACCGGGCGAGGAATCATGAACGTGCTGCGGAAGTTCCTGGCGACGAAGAGCAAAGCGTTCACTGACATCCGCGTTGCCGTGCAGGGCTTTGGCAACGTTGGGTATCACACCGCCCGCCTGCTCGATGCGCGCGGCGCCACCGTGGTGGCGGTCAGCGACAAGTTCGGCGGGATCTACGATGAAAGCGGCGTCGATATTGAAGCAGCCGGGGAATACTACCGCGCCAACGGTCAGCTCACCGATTTCCCCGGCGGCGACGCCATCACCAACGAAGAGTTACTTACCTGCGACTGCGACGTGCTGATCCCCGCGGCCATGGAGAACACGCTCGATGTCGAGATTGCGCCGCACGTTCGCGCACGCACCGTCGTGGAAGCCGCCAATGGACCCACCACGCCCGAAGCGGACGAAATCCTCCGCGAGAACGGCGTCACCATCGTTCCAGACATCCTCGCCAACGCCGGCGGCGTCACCGTCAGCTACTTTGAGTGGGTGCAGGGACTGGACAACTTCTTCTGGGACGCAAAACGGGTGCAGGACGAGTTGCAGCGCGTGATGGAGAAGGCCTTCGACGAGGTCAACGCGAAAGCCGATTCCGCCGATTGCGACTACCGCACCGCCGCGTACTCCATCGCCATCAGCCGCGTAGCCGAAGCCAGCCGCTTAAAGGGACTCTTCCCGTAGCGCGGTGCGATAAGCGGTTCACGTGGCCGAAGGACGATGCGCATCGGTCGATCGGCGTCAAAGCGAAGAACACATGCCCCCGCGTCACGCCCACTCAAAGATCACCCCCATTGCCGTCGCGCGCTCGCGCTGCAGCATGGTGTAGGCTTCGCTGGCCTGCTCCGGCTTGTAGCGGTGGGTATTCAAATCTTTCACCCGCATCTGCCCGCGCTGGAGATACGTCAGGAAAAGCTCGCGCATGCCATAGCGCGACCAGCGGACGCCGGGCGTGTGGCCGGCCGGCGCGTGGGTCATGTGCGCGCCGGCGATTCGCACGCCGCGCTTGATCACGTCCGGCGTAAGGCGCTGCTCCTGCGGATTGCCCGCGTCGCCGAGCAGGACGAGCGTGCCGAGGTCGCGCGCCAGCGGCAGCGCTGTCGCGAAGACGACCGGGTTTCCCGTCACGTCGTAGACCACGTCCGCGCGCCGCCCGCGAGTGATGCGCTCCACGTGCGGCAGCGCATCCGCCGCCGACATCTGCAGCGTCTCGGTAGCGCCATGCGCCGCCGCCATTTCCAGCCGCCGCGGGGCGGTGTCCACCGCGATCACATCCAGTGCGCCCAGCAGCCGCGCATACTGATTGACCAGCTGGCCGAGCAAACCAAGTCCGATGACCACGACGCTATCGCCCATGATATGGTTCGCGGTCCGCGCGCCGATCTGCGTGGTGCTGCCCAGCGCCGCCCAGGTCGCGTCCTCGTCGCTGACGCCCTCTGGAATGCGGACCGCCTGCGTCGCCTGCACGATTTCATAACTGGTATGTCCACCGTACGTCGCCGCGCGATCGCCGATCTTCCACCCCTCGACGCCCTCGCCGATTCCCACCACCCGCCCCGCGTGCGAGTAACCGGCGCGGAACGGATAACTTACCCACCGGTCCCAGTGCGTGCCCGGCGAAAAGTTGCCCGTCAGCACGATCCCTTCGGTGCCGGTGCTGATCAGGGTACGCGTCGTCTGCAGCAGCAGCTCGCCCGCCCGCGGCGGCTCTACAGGCTCCTCGCGCACCTCGATCTGCTCTTTACCTGTAAAGAAGATTGTTTTCCGATTCATTCGCGCGATCTCCGCTGCTCAGCAAGTTCGCGGCGCCGCCTCGTACGCCGGTTTAGCCGTCGCGCCCACGCGACGAAGTTACCGTGCAACACAGCGGGCGACCCAACCGCTGGTCACACAGCGAGTCGCTTTTTCCATTCCGCGAGTTGCTGCTCCAACGGCTTACCCCCCGCAGCTCCGGCGCTGCAGTAACGGGCAACGACGTTCTTAGCGCCGAGGGCTTCATAGACGTCAGGGCCAATCGAATCAGCGGACGCTTGGACCATCGCGGCGGCAGATTTGAAGTCGTCTACCTTCAGCTGCGTCAACGCTGTCTTGCCTTCGCCCTCGCAGCGCGCGACCAGCGAGCCGACGATCTGGTGGGCCGTGCGGAACGGAATGCCTTTGGTGACGAAGTACTCGGCGAGGCTTGTCGCATCAAGAAACCCCCGCTCCAGCGTCGGCTCGATATTCTCCTTCACGAAATTCGCCGACTCCACGATCGCGGCCGCCATCGTCAGGCAAGCGCTCACGGTGTCGTAGGCGCGGAAGACGATTCGCTTGTCCTCCTGCAGGTCGCGGTTGTAGCCGATGGGGAGGCCCTTGAGGATCGTCATCAGCGCGAACAGATCGCCGTAGACGTTGCCGCACCGCCCGCGGATCAGCTCCAGCATGTCCGGGTTGCGCTTCTGCGGCATCATCGAAGAGCCGGTGGTGTAGCGGTCCGCGATCCTGATGAAGGAAAACTCAGTCGTCGAATAAATGATCCACTGCTCAGCCCACCGTGAGAGGTGCATTGCGATCATAGCGCAGTCGAATACCAGCCGCACCGCATCATCGCGCGAGGCGGTATGCTCGATGCTGCTCGATGGCTCATTGATGAATCCGAGTGCATCCGCGGTGACACGAGGATCCAGCGGAAGGCTTGTCCCGGCGATCGCGCCGCTGCCGAGCGGGAGGTTCTCTCCGGGCGCATCGCAACACGTCGATTGGCCGAGGTCACGCTCAAACATTCGCGCCCATGCCAGCGCTTCAGCTCCGGCATTGATGGGCTGAGCACGCTGCAAGTGCGTATACGACGGCATGACGATGTCGCTGCTTCGTTCCGCTAAATGAACGAGCGCCCTTAGCAGGTTTCCAAGATGAGCTTCGAGTTGCGGCCGCGCCTCGTCGCGGATCCACAGCAGGAGATCCGTCGCCACCTGATCGTTCCGCGATCGCCCCGTATGCAGTTTGCGTCCCGGCTCGCCGATACGCTCGATCAGCGCTGCCTCCACGACCATGTGAATATCTTCCCGGCTTTCGTCGAAATGAAAGTTGCCCGCTTCGATGTCGCGCTCGATGCCCTTCAAGCCCTCGATGATCGCGTCGCGCTCCGCGTCGGTGATCAGCCCCACCTTCGCGAGCATCGTGGCATGCGCGATGCTCCCGGCAATGTCGTGCTTATAAAGACGCCGGTCATACGAGATCGACTCGACGAAGCTCTGCGCGAGTTCGTCGGTCCCCTCACCAATCCGAGCCTGCCAGGATTTCCGCTCCATATGCGGCATTGTAGCGCCATCGTGGGTAGTCTATAAAGACGCGGCTTCGACAAGTGCCTCGGGCAGGTCATTTCAACCAGCGGTCGACAAGATGAACGAGCATGCCAAGGAGCGCGAGATTCCCATCGCGCTGATCGCAATTGGGGTGGTGCTCTATGTGATCGCGGGATACAGAATCGCGGGAGACCGCGGCGTGGCCGCCGTCTTTCTATTCCTGACGATTGGTGCTGGCGTGGGCGTTGCGCTGATGCTGGTCGCGGCATTCATTACAGCCGCTATCACAAAGCAGTCCTTCGGTGATCTCAGATCTGGAATTCTAAAGCTATCAGCCATCTACCTCTTCCCGAGCGCCGTCGGTGCAATGATGCCAGCCGGCCTTGGCGCGCTGATTTCTCTCGCCATCTTCTTCTCCCTCATCATCTGGCTCTTTGAGTTGGACATGGTCTACGCGGTGGTCTTCAGCCTGGTGCTGTTCGCGGTCGAGTTCTCGGTTGGTCTGATCCTCGCCAAGATGACCGAATGACTGAGGTCTTCGGGTTGTGCCAACCCATCGCTCAATACCCAGAGGTCACCGGTTTCGTCTCTTCCTCGTCATCATGCTCGACGTTCGGATCCGCGGGCTTCGTTTCCATCTGCCCGCTCTCGGCATTCGCGGCGTTAATCACCGCGAACGGATTGTCCCGCCCGCGCTCCTCGAGCGTCAGCAGTGCGGCACAAGGCGTTCCGAACTTCGGCTTCGCAAACGGCAGGTGCGTGTCGCCGCGCGCCAGGATGTGCGAGCCGTTAACCATCCCCGTCGCCGCATCGTAGCGCTGCGAGCGCTCCTGACCGGGATCGGGGAAATCCTCGGCCCACTGCGTGAAGCTCCGCGCGTTGCAGTAATGGCTCACGAACGATCGTCGAAACCGGTCCGTCGAATAGTTCTGCTTGCTGCGGTGAATGATGTGCCCGTTGAAAAAGACAACGTCGCCGGCCTTTGCGCTGACCAACACCTGGTCGTACTTGTCCGCAATTTTCGCCAGGTCGTTGTTGGCATCGACCGTATCGCTCACGCCGCCGACGTACACGATGTCCTTGATCGCCCGGTCGCCAAATCCGTACCCTTCCTTCGGCGGGTAGATCGGCTCGTTGCCGCTGCCGCTGGCCATCCACATCGCGCCGTTGAGCTCATCGCAATCATCGATGCAAATCCACGCGCCGCACAGCGTGTCCGGATGCGTCGGGATGTAGTACGAGTCCTGGTGCCAGCCCTGACCGGGCTTGCCCGGGGGCTTGAGGAACAGCATCGTCTGCAGCGCCAGCACGTCGGGCCCGATGATCACTTCCAGCACGTCCAGCACGCGCGGGTGAAGCATGTAACGCTCATGCAGTTCCAGTTTGCGATGCAGCATGTGGATCCGCAGGAAATATTGTGCCTTGTCCTCCGGCGTCAGGTCGTCCGGCGGCGCTTCCAGGTCCTGCGCGCTCGACCAGGAGTCATCGCCCGGATCGCGCTCGCTCATCTTTTTGCGCTGCTGCGGGAGTCGCCCCTGCATCAAGTCTTCCGTGTGCTGCCGCAGTTCCGCCGCGTCAGCCTCGGATACCAAGCCAGGCACCACGAGAAACCCGTTCTTCCGAAAGTTGATCGCCTGCTGCACGGAAACCGCGTAGCGATCCGTACGCTGGGGCATACCCGTTTTTGACGTTACTGTGGCTACGACCAAGAGAGACTCCTTTCAAGAAACTCCTGCACCGCCAGCAGGACGGCGTAATACTACCCGATTCGTATCCGCGCCGGGAATGCACGCGATTGGGCATCCCATGTCTTTAATTGATCTGCTACCACCTCGGCGGCCGATCCGGGCAGTGTTCGCAAGCGTTGGCCGTCTTCGCCTGAAGGCCGCACCCGCACAGGCCGCACACCTGCAGCACGCCGAAACGCACCGTCGCGTGCGGGCAACTCTTGCAGGCCAACCGGCGCCGGGCAATCACTTCAGTGGATGCCCGGCCGATGCGCAAGACAGCCTGCGCAATACCGATCGCCCCGTGCGCCATATCGTCAACCGACCAAAGCGGACCAGCAGATCCGGCCTCAAACCGACCTTCCGGACATTGACCGCTGACCGCGTGCTCGACGATGTTGACTGAGTCAATGCTGCACGCGCAAGGTCCCGCGCAGCCACGCTCCCGCCGTACGCAACGGTGACAGGTGGCGACGTTGTTAGCCTGCTCAGCAGTCATTGGTGACAACTGCAGTGCCGCCGTAGCCGCAGTAATTGTCATGGCTTCCGCAGGCGATGCGGCTGTCGACCAGCGTGAAGCTCCCGACGCAGTTGTTGTCCGGCCGCTGCAGCTCGGAGTAGAAGATCTCGCTCGCGCCACCGAGGATCCGCAGGGTAATGCTGTGGGTGGTGAGCGCATCGTTGCAGCTCATCGAGACGCGCACGTCGAAGAACGTGGAGGAACTGAAGATCGCCCCGCAGGTAGAGTTGGTGTAGGCGCGCTCCTCGACTGCACTGCTGCCCGTCAGTCTCCACGAGCAGCGGCTCGCCTGCGGCACGCAGTAGGTGTTGCCGTTGATGCTCCCGATGAGGCTGCGATAGAACCCGTCCAGCGAGAGGAAGCAAGTGCAGTTGATGATGCCGCTCACCGTCACGGTGAAGTTGGCGGGCGTGCGATCGGAGCAGCACTCGCACGCCCCGAAGGGCGGCGGTGGCGGCGGGGCCGCTATGCAACAGCATGGGTCATTCGCGCCAGCCACAGCCGCGCCGGCATTTCCAGCGGCGCCGCTGCGAACGCGCACCTTGCCGTCGGGTCCCACCTGCACCAGATTTCCGCTGCCGTAAAGGTTCCGCGAGGGCCGCCAGATCCCCGGTCGCCGCACGCGGGCCTCAAGCGCCGCACCGTGGCGTGCCCCTCTAGACCGCGAATGATAGTCCGCTGAAAGCAACATGGTTCAGGTGCAGTTGTTCTGGTTCATCCGCTCATTCGTATCCCACAGATGCAGCATGCCGCTGCTGTCTCGATAAGCCAGCCCGCGCGTTGCCTTGCTCATGGAACAATTCAGCGCGCGGTCCTTCGCCACCGCTGCGCCGCTCGCGAGCGCTTCGCCGCCGTCCAGTCCGAAGACGTCGTAGGTCCAGGAAGCGGGTGAGGTGTTCGTCCCGTCGGCGCCGCCGGCATGCGCCAGCGCCACGAGGAACATCGATCGCGCTGGCCGCGGAATCGACTGCAGCGGGCTCACCGCCTCGACCGGCAGCGTGGACCCGCTCGCCCCCAGTGCCAGCGCTGAAGCGGAAGTGCCGGCCGCGTTCCGATCGCACGCAGTGCAACCCGATTCGTCCGGCGGATCGAGATCCCCGAACGCATCGTTGAGCCGCGCCGTGGTCTTCACCGCTCGCTGGTCGTATTGGACCTCATGAACCGAGCCGCTCAATGCGATCGGAACGAAGCCGCGCGCCGTGATGATGCGCAGCGATTTGTCCGCGTCCCTCAGGTGCTGTTCGGCCTGGGCCCGCGCGGCCGACTCCAGCGCCTCGCGGTTCTGATCCACTCCGTCGACGATGATCAGCCTGAGCTCAGGTCGGGAGATGACCAGAGCGTCCGGCATTCGCCCTTCCAGAGCGTCCACTATCTCCTGGTCGTTCAGCGCGGCGATCTGACCCGCCTGGCGCCGAAAGCCCGCATGAAAGTAGGCCGGACTCCATTGGCCGTCCGTCTCCTTCGCATCTTCAGTGGTGAACCGCACGTTGAAATCGCCCGCCGCCACCTCCGCAAAATCCGCCTCGCGATCGTCGGTGCTGTTGGTAACGCGGCCCAGCATCTCGCCAAGGTGCAGGACATTGCCGGCCGACTTGAACCGCACCGGAATGGAAATGAACTCGCCGCTGTTGGTCCATCGCCCGCTCAGCGGATCCTGCGTTGCGATCCTGGCCCGCACCATGATCTCTCGCGCTGCGCCGTTGGCCGCAACATCGCGCGCGAGCACCGGAGCCACCCCCGGCGGAACCACCGAATCGCTCAATTTGATGAAGCGAAACGCCTGGGATCGCGCCCGCTCGCGGAACGCCAGGGGCACGCGCGCGAAGTGGTCCCTCACGTGCGAGGCCGCACCTCCCGAAAAAATCGAGCACGAATCGATCGCTTTCCAGGTCCCATCCGAGTCCTGCGCAACAAAGAACCACCCGGATGACGACGGACCATCGATCACCCGTGACACCAGGTTCCGATTCGGATAGCTGGCAAACACCACCGCGCTCCCGCGCCGATCAGCGGGCGGAAGCGTCTGCTCGGGCAGCACCTGATCCGGCGCGATCTCAGGGGCCGGCGCTGCGCCGAGTCTTTCGACACTGGCTGTCCCATCGAAGTGCGGAACGAATATGCAGCCGCCCCGCTCGAGCAACTTCATCAGCTCCGACGGCGCATGGCTGCCGAACCAGCGCAGGTCGCGAGGCGCATCCAGGTCCTCCAGGCCATTGGGTAGGGCAACATCCGACAAATCCATCGCGTCAAGACACTGTTGAATCAGCTCCGCCAGCGCGTGCTCGGGGGCCTGGACATCAAAATCGATCGCTGGAGAGGAAGGCTCGGCGGGCGTTGGATTCACCAGACCGCTCGTCAGCCGCCCGCCACGCGGAGCGATCAATGCCTGGCGAAAATCCGCAAGCCTCAATCGGTACTCAGTGATCCCGGTGGCGCCGGCACTCTCCGGCGGATCGTCGAGCGATCCCTGTTCCGCTGCTTCCACGCCGACGATTCGCAGCGACTCGATCGCCACGTCCGGCTTCAGCACCGCCCCGGCCGACTCCGCAAACGGATTGCTCGTGAACCACAGCTCGAGCGTCCCGCCGCGCTCCAGATCGTCGGCAAGCGCTGCGAACGAATCGGCGCCGACACGAATAAAATTGAAATCCGGTCGCACCCCGATCCGGAATCTGAACCGCCCCTCCAGCGCAACGGGCACACGCTGCCCATCTTCCCGATCGGGCTTGAAGGTGACGATGTTATATCGCGTCTCCGGCATGAATAATGGGTTGGTTTTCACCACTCAGAGCGCGCGCCCGAAAATGGGTTCGGCTTCACCACTCAGAGCGCAGCAGTCCCGTAAAACTGTGGTGCGCCCGGCCGCCCAAGGCCGCTCAGCGCACCCGCCGGCAACTCCGCCGAGCGCGCACTCAGCACGTATTTCCAGCTGGTCTTCCACTCCCAGTCGTTCAGGACCTCGAATCGAATGACGGGCAGCGCGGCAAACTCCGCGGAGATCGGTTCCGGCTCACGCGGGAACCGGCGCAGCCCGATCGCATACCCCCGCTGCACGCGCACGCCCCCTTCCAGTGGCCCCTCGACGTAGACCGGCTCCGCGCCCGGGTAGCTGTGCGCCAGCGTGCGCGCCGCCCCTTTTCGGTCCTCGAGATACTGGCGCCACTCCAGCAGATCGGAACCGTCTGCCGATTCCACAAATGTCTGAATCACCCGCGCGCCCCCTCGCGGTGCAACCGTTACGAAAACCCGCTCCTCGTATGGCGTGTTCTCCGACTGCCGCAGCGCGTCCGCCAGTGCCCACGGATCGCCCGACGTGACTGCCTCGCGCCGCACGGTGCGGATTTTTCGCAGACCCGCGCCCCGCCGCACGCTGGTCAAGCTTCGTCCCAACACCGACCCTTCCACGCCTGGAATCGTTGCAGCATTCTGCCCTTCTGCGGACAACTCGTACTCCACCGCCGCCAGATCGTTCGATACCGTGACCGAGCGCTGGACCGTGAAGTCAGGTGAGGGGTATTGCGCCTGGAATTCCTCCGTGGTTCGCGATTCGAAGTATGCCGTCGCATCCGGGCCGCTCACCGTGCCGCGCCGAACCACGCGCTGGTAGCCGGCCCCGTCCCTGGATGTGGTTTGCCGAAACTGGTCGAAGACGTTCAGAGGCATCGTTCAATCCTGCTTGTAGGCGTCCACCTCGAGCTTGAAGACGACCTCGACGCGGCCGCGTTGGTCGCGCCCGGCCAATCCCGGCCGCTGTGTCCAGACGACGTTCGCCAGGATCCAATGACCATTCGGCGAATCATTCGCGGCCGCAAAGCCGTCGATCGATCGCAGGCGGATCGGCCGCCCGTCATCTTCCAATAGCGTCTCAAACAGCGCCTCGGCCCGCGCAACGGCGGTCTTGTTGTTCGATCCCCTCGTCTTGCACTCGATGCTGAGCGTCGGTTTCGGGTGCGCCGCGGAAGGCGGCCCGCCCACCACCGAGAGCACGCTGTACAGACCCGAGCTGTTCCCCTGCTCGTATGCTTCCCAGCGGAATAGCTCGCCCGTTGCACCACCGTAAGGAATCGTGACGGCAGGACTGAGCGCCGCCGCACGCGTCACCATGAAGCGTGCAAGAGAGTGAAGAAAATCATCGAGCGGGAGCGGCATCGCAGATCCCCAATTCGCCTAAAGGCTCAGTTGCACTACCCAGTGACTCAAGCCACCCTTTGGATGATGCGTGGCGCTGTGGACTCGATAGACCGCGGCGCTCTCCCCCTCGGCTTGCACGTGGTATCGCTGCCCGGGAGACGGCGTTCGCGCGGCGGCGTTGGCGATCACAGCGAGCGAGGCGTCCAGGACCGTCAGCTTGGCCGAACCGCCTTCAAGCCGCTCATCGGGGGCGAACTGCTCCGCGGCTTCGACACTGCCCAGGGCGCAGCGCACGCTCAGACCCGCGACCGTCGCGTAATCCACGTCCCCCGCCGCGTCCGCGGGGTTCGGCAAGTCGATGGCGATGAGGGTCGCGTTGCTGATCATGATGATGCAAGTCAGAGAATGCGCCCGGCGATGATGCGGTACTTTTGCAGCAACTGGTGCGCGCGGCGACAGAGCCCCGTGGTGACGCCGCGGTGATCGGATGATTTATAGCTCTCCGCGAGCCCCGCGGCCTGGTCGTAAGCGACCCCATCGTGCTGCTTGTCGAGCCGTTCGTCCCGGCCGCCGTCAAGGATCGCATCCGCCTGGTGCAGCACCGCTGCCTTCACGTCCGCCGGAACCACCGGGACATTTGAGCTCGAGTCCCAGTCCCAGATCGTGTCCGCGTATCCATGCGCCGATCCCGGCGCGCTGGGCGAGGTTCGCTCATATGCAACGCGCGGAAACTGCAGCGCCTGCGCCGCGTCCAGTTTTCGCCCCTGGTAAGGCATCGCGGTGTCAACGTCCGACGATGCCTGCTGCAGCGCCGCCGTTTTCGCCCCCGAAGAAGCCGCGCGGTACGCCGCGAGACCAGGCAGCGTGCCTGCGAGGCTGTCGGCTTCGGATGTGGAAAGATAAGAGGCCATAACCAAACTCCCGATTCAGATTTCAGAACCTCAAATCGATTTTCAAAAGACCTGCCCGCGAACGCGCCCGCTCGTGGGCGCGGAGGCGGCCTTCATCCAGACCGCGATCTCCGGAACTCCATCCAGGTCCTTCAGCTTCACCTGCACGCTGCCGCCGGCAGCAGTCTGGTAGACGCTGCCCGCTGGAAGCACGTCGATGAACTCTTCAGTGGCGGTGGCGAAATTGCCGTCGACAACCCAATCCATCTCGGGACCGTTGCGCAGCCCGCGAGTGAACTTCAACCCGTTGATCGCGCCGCCCGAACCCACGTCGAGATGGAACAGGCCCGCGCGGAAGCGCCCCCCGAGCGTCAGCCGCGCAACCTCCTGGTACGCCGCGGTGCTCGAGACGCCTATAGCGCCGCTGTCGAAGGTTCCGTCTTCTTTGATTGCGATGGTCATGGCATCCTCGTTGAATCTTTAACCCCGTCCCTTGAAGAAAACGCCGGTGGAAAGGCTGGCGGAGCCGCTCGATCCGGCGATGGTGATCTGCGCGCTCTTGATGTCCGGGCTGAACAAAAAGTTCGTGCAGCCGGTGAAGATCAGGTTCGGCCGGGTGTACGTCTGGTCTCCCACCGAAACGACGGCGCCGCGAAAGTCGCAGTTGTCGAATTCGATCGCCGCGAACTCCGGCGTCTCCAGCTCCTGGTTGCCGGCGCCGTGCGTCAGGAACGCCGGCTGGCTTGTGGTAATGGCGCCCGCTGCGCTCCCCGCCTGTGCGGGAACGATCCCTTCCGTGGCCAGGACCGTCCCGTCGGCGAAGAGGAACTCGCGCCCCGTTCCCGACTGCGGCGCCAGCACGAGACCGGACTGCTCGCCAAACCCGAAGTAACTCGTCGGCGGTCCGCCCTTCTCCAGCGTCCACCCGCGCAGGACCGCGCATGTGCTTGTGGCGGCATCGCCGACGCTGAAGGCATGCTTGCCCCAGCGGGCGAAGCGGATGTTCCGCAGGAACGCGTACCCGCTCATGCCGGGGTTGTCGCCAAGCAAGCCGCGACCCTGCACCGGTCCGCCGCTGTTGTCGTTTTGCAGAAGCGCGTAGCCCTCGAGCAGCAGGTCTTCAATGTAGATCGGGCACGCATAGGCGAACAGAATCGCCGCGAGATCGTTGTTGTACTTGTACGAGCGCTCATACTTGCGCCCGTTGGTGTTGGGGTTCGAGCTGTCGCCCGCGCGGATCCACAGGCTCGTCCCATCCGTCCAGAAGCTGCCAGGATGTGCCTGCAGGTAACTGATCGCGGCGGACGAAGTCACCGTCCCTTGCGGGGGGTGCTCCATCGGCCGCTCGTCTTCCCACACCGCCACGTCCGCCTGGACGCTCGTCGATTGCTTCCACACCACCCCGCTCTCCAGCGTCCAGGTCACCGGTGAGCCGGCGCCGGGGCCGCTGAGGAT
The DNA here is from genome assembly GCA_038204465.1 of Tepidisphaerales bacterium. Classification (GTDB taxonomy): domain Bacteria; phylum Planctomycetota; class Phycisphaerae; order Tepidisphaerales; family Tepidisphaeraceae; genus JBBRCX01. The sequence continues at coordinate 37,872 of JBBRCX010000030.1, forward strand.
GCGCGTTCCACGAAACGCGCTCCCGTTTCCGAGCACCTTCAGCCCTGGACACTTCGCCAGCACCAGGTTTGCGCTCATCTCGTGGCCCGCGACATTCAGGTGCAGCCGGTCCCCGTTGAACAGCGCCGTCCCGTTGCGGACCCGATTGTCCAGCTGCCGCCGGTTAAGTGCGCCCACTGCGATCGCGCCGCCGTTCTGGTCCACGAGCGCATCGATCGCGCCAAACAAATAGCCTTGCTGGGCCCGGCTGCTCAGCTCCGCGATGGTCTTGATCGGGTGCCCCGCCGAGCCATCGTTCAGATCGGAGCCGGCGTCATCGACATACCAGTCGCGTTGGGTGCCCACCGGCGGGATGTAAACCGCGGAATCGAAAGCGACGTCGGAAAAGTCCGCGGCGCTCAGGCTCGACTTGACCACGCCCCCGAGGCGGCCCAACAGCGGAACGCTTGAGCTGGTCCCCACCTTCAGCGTGTCCATCGGCTTGCCGCCATTGATGGCAGCCGTCGCGCTCGTGAACAGCGTCCGAGGCGTCGCGTCCACCGAAAGGTCCTGAATCCGAAGCTGGAATTTCCAGTTCGAGTTGATGCCCACGAGGGCGGCGATGAAGCGATAGCGATGATAGAGACTGAGCGGTGTGCTGATGATCGCTGGCGCGCCCCCGTACGTCGGGTCCTGCCACACGCCCAGCCGCAGGTTGAGGCTCGAATCGACCCCGACGTTGAAGTAGTCAAACGGGCCGCCCGTGCCGAGCCGCGAGCCGGCCATGAAGACGCCCGAATTGCCGCCGAATTGTGTCCCGGGCGCCTGGGCCAGGTAGAGCCAAAGCTCCAGCTGACATTTGTCACCCGTCCAATTGAAAAGCCCGTAGCTGCTCGCGGCGTTCTTCGTGTCCCACGAGTAACCGTCCTGCCCTGAGCTCGTCGAAGGACCGCCCGGATAAACCGGCAGGCTCGATCCGCTCCAGGAGTCAAAGCCGCCCAGGAAGCCGCCGGCGCCGAGCTGCGACAGAATCCCCGGCGTGGCGGGCGTAAGCATCGCGCGTTGCAGAACGGTGGGCATGGGTTCCTCTAGGGCTGCACGGCAATCGTGTTGCCGCTCTCGGAAACATCCGGCACGAGCGGCGGCAGGGTGTTGACGGGATAGCGCGCGACGAACGATCGCGTCGTCGGCGACTTCCGCCGCCACAGATTGTTCTCGACGCGCACCCGGCAGTTGCCGGTGACATGGACCGGGTTGTCGACGCTCCCCGGATCGACGATCGTGTTGCCGCTCAGCAGCACGTCCTCACACGCCGGCTTCACTTCCAGCCAGGCGCCGTCGGTGAGCGTGTTGTCGGCAAAGACAACATGCCGCGCCTGCGTCGTCGGCTGCGGCTTGCCTTCCGATACCTGCACCCACCCGAACCGGAACGTGTTGCGCCCCGCGTAAAGGAAGCTCCCCTTGCGGAAGGTGAACGATTCTTTCGTCCGAATCGGCGGGTTCGCAAAATCATTCTCGAACAGCAGCACGCGCTGCACCGCCGGCTGCGACGATCGCACGATGTGCTCAAAGTTGCTGTCGGCGGCGCTGTTTCCCAGGAGCACATAGTCGCATCCGTCGATCCAGACGAAGCAGCTTCGCAATTCGTTGGTGCACTCACAGTCCTGCACCAATACGCCGGCCGCCCCGCCACTGCCTTCGATAAAGTTGTCGAGATGGCGTGCGCGGCAGTTGCGGACGGTGAGGCTGCCGGACTGAACGAAGAATGCGTGCCGATCGATTTTCGCTACCGGTGCGCCCAGCGGCACGTCGCTGTCGAACTCGATCGCGTCGACGGCGAGCGCCGCGCCGGCCGCTACGTAAAACGCATACGTCTTCGTCGTCGCGACCATCCTGATCCGCGGCAGCGGACCTGTTCCCGCCGCAGCCCCGACCGTCAGATCCGCAACCGCAACGCGCATGCTGCGGCGGATGTCGTAGGTGGCGCCGCGCTCGAGCTGAAGCGTCGCACCCGCCGGCGCCGCAGCGACAGCGGCAGCGAGATCGGATCCCGCCGGAACGGGCATCACGTTCGCGCTCGCCGGCACAACCCGGACCATCTGCTGCAGCCGGTTTGACCCGTCTGCATCGCTTCGAGTGATCGAGTACGTCCCGGGGATGTCGTAGACGTGAGCGGCGTTGTAACCCGGCAACACGTTGAAGCGAGCAGCGGGATCGCCAAAGTCCCAACGCCGGACCGCGCCTCCACCGTCCACGAATAGCGCCCGGCCCTGCCTCACGGTGTAGTCCGCCGCCAGCCAGTCGCTCGCTTCGCTCTGCCAGGCCGCGATTCGTTCATCGTGTCCCGGCGCCGCAAGGCGAAGCGGTTCGAAGATGGTGTGCAGATCGAGCATGGGGAAGACCTGGAGCGTCGAGATTCGTCTTCAGCTCTCGCGCCGGGCGCGGAGCTACCGCGCGCCGGCCGCGGAACTCAACGATCCGCCCGGTCGCTCTGTGCGCACCGTCACACTGATGTTGCGCGAGCCTGGAATAACGTGGTCGTACTTCACCCCGCCATTGCTGAACGTGTTGCCCGTGACGCTGACATCGTGAAGGCTGAACGGGAACCGGTTCCCATCCTTCAAAACCAGGGCATCGTTAATGAAGGTGCACCCCGCGACGCTGACGTTGCACGATGCGTAAACGACCGCGCCCTCCGCCTCGTTGTCGCGCAGCCGGCTGTTCTCCAGGGTCAGCGGGCCCTGACGCGAGTCGGCGCCGAACGCTTTGCCTTCGCTCCCCGTCTGTCCGCTGATCTCGAACCAGATGCCATCGCCGTCGAGGCGCGGCTTGCCGGGCCGGTCCTTGCTCAGGTTGTGATAGAAGTCGCAGTCGCTGACGCGGACGTCGATGTTGTACGCGTCAAACCAGAGCCCGACCCCGGCGTTATCGTGGGCCTTGTGCCGCAGGAACAACGCGCCATCGAGTCGCGTAAACTTCCCGCCGCCGCCATTCGTGTCCAGCGCAGTGAGATTGTTGAAAGCGCACTCGGTGTCGATCAGCTTCAGGTCCTTGCAGACGCTGCCGCCAATCCCGTACCGCCCACACGACAGCGCGCGGACGCGCACGAGCGTGCAGTTGTCGGCGTGCGATGTCGTGACGCCGCCGCCTTTGCAATCCTTGATCTCGCAATCCTGCATCAGGCAGCCGCTGCCCAGCTGGACCGCCGCGAAGTCGTTGCCCGCGCCGCCGTCGTCTGCGTTGATGAAACGGATCCCCGCGACCGTCGTGCCGGCCCCGCACTTGAAAAGAGTCGCCCTGCCCGCGCCGTCGAGAATCGCCTGCCCCGCATGAGCGGCCAGCAGCGTGATGCCACCGCGATTGGTATTGACCGTCTGCTTGTAGACGCCATCCGCCAGGACGATGAAGCTCCCGGCGGGCGCAGCATTCATCGCGTCCTGGATCGAATCGGCAGGCGAGATCGTCTTGATGTTTCCGCGCGGAATCGGATACGCGTACTCCGCCGGCGCGGTCGCCGGCTGCGTCGAGGGCTGCGTCGGCGGCACGACAATGATTCGCGCGGTCAGCGTGTCCCCGTCCTTCAGCTCCGCCACCGGCTTCCCCGCCTTGTCGTACAGGATGACCGATTGCCCAAGGGCGGCGGACGCGCAAACAAGGAAGACGATGAGATATGAGTTTCGCTTCATGTGATGGTCCCTTTGAGACAGAGTCCCGGCCGGAATCGGGAATTAGTTGGTGAACGCGAAATCGAGACGGACGGTGCACTGCGTGAGATTCGTCGGCGTGCCGGTCTTGGTGATCGTGAATTCCAGCACATCTTCAGAAGCGGTCGCGAGGTTCGCGGGCGTGCCGCTGAGGCTCAGGGCACGCCTCACGTACGCCGTGATGCCCGCCCCGCCGGTCAGCTTCGTGCTGTTCGCCGCGAGCGTCCGGTCCACCACCTGGGTCGTGCCGCTGCCGGCTGCGCCCTTGTTCACCAGGCCAAAGTCAAAATAGTTTGTGTCGCTCGCGGCCAGCGCGTCCTTGGTGACAAACGATGCGCTGGTAATGATCGCCGAAGTCGCGGGAGCCAGGATGCAGAAGGAACTCGTCGCTGAGATCGTGCCGAGCGGCAACTCGATCTCCTTGGTCTGACCCGGCACGGAAAGCATCGAGCCGTCAACGCCGCTCGTGCCCACCAGGGTGATCAGCGGCTTCCTGCTGGCGACGTTCGCATCGCTGTAGCTCGAAACGCCGGCAACGATCTGCCACAGCGGAAGCCGCCCCGCGGTGAAGCCGGTCGTGTTGCTGCTCACCGTGCCCGCTCGATCCACCTCCAGGTAGTTCGTCGAGCTTGCCCCCAGCGTCAGGCTGCCCGCCGAAACGGTGACCAGCGACTTGCCGTTATGGAAACGGCTCGCCTTCCATGCGAACAGCAGCGATGAGCCGTTCGCGGTCGAGCGGTCGCGGGTGAACGTGCCGCCGCCCAGCGACAGCGAATCGACGTCGCCGGCGTCGGCGGTGATGCCGATCGTGCCGCTGTCGATGTCTGCCTGCAGATCGTTGAGCACCTGGCTCATCGCGATGCCGGCGGCGGCCATGTTGCGGTTGTCACGGTCGATAACGGCCGCCTGGTCGGGACTGAATCGGTCGGGCATGGGAACTCCTGAATATCGTTCGAGCGCCGGCCGCGCGCCGCAGCGCGCGCCCGGCTTGGGTCAATCTGATGCGCCGCGCGATGCGGGTTTGGATCGTGGAAGTTCGATGACCTCATACCCGCAGTCGCGGCAGTCTTGCGCTGCGGTCGCGTCGTTGGTGAAGGCGGCGCCATCCGTAAACTGCAGCCCGCCGCGCCGACCCGAGAACACCTTGCTCGGCGTCAGTATCTGAAAGCGCGCCGAGCGCGATGCGTCCGATAGTGGGCTTTGGTGGGGTTTTGGGGGGTTTTGGTGGACCATGAGTCGCTCCGGTAAAGGCCAGGACGGCCTCGGCCGCCCCGACAAACAGCTCCCGCGCCCTACGCGAGCGTGTTGGGTTGCAGATACGCGGCGTAAGTGATCGACGGCGTCGTGCCGCCCAGGGTGGCGACCAGCCGGACGTAGCGCTGCTGCAGAAAGCCTCCAACCACCACCGAGCCCGATGGCGCGGCCGCGCTGACGCTCGCTGCCACCGCCGCGCTGCGGTCGGTAAAGCTCGAGTTGTCGGCGCTGTCCTGCAGCTTGAAAGAATAAGTTTCGTCGCCGGTCGTGAAATCCGCGGCGCTATACGTCACGACCGCCTGCACCGGCTTGCCTCCGCCCGCCGGTGCGAAGCCGGCGCCGAGATCGACCGACACGGAATTGAACGACGAAGTCTTCGTGACCGAAGCCTGCAACAGGAGCTGAGCGTCCTGCGGGCCGATAATCGTGGGATCGGGCATGATGATGCTGCCTTTCGGGTTGGCGAGTAAGACGGCTATTTTCGATTTGCGATTTGCGATTTTTGATTTTGGATTGAGCTGGGAGATCCACTCAAGGAGTGACCTTCCATCAATCGCAAATCAAAAATCAAAAATCGAAAATCACAAGATTCCTTTGACGCGTGCGGCCGAGCGGGCGTGGAACAGGGCCAGGCCCATATTGGCCTCGACGATGTCGCTGAAGTAGGTGCCGAGCAGGCCGACCATGACGTGCTCGATCATCCGGCTGCCGACCAGGCCCTGCATGTATTCACCGTCCGTGTCCGAGCCGGGGCGGATGACGTAGAGCGACGTGGTGACGTTGCTGCTGCCTTGCGTCTCGTTGAAGTCGAGGATGGGCTGCTCGTCGCCGTCCTCGTCCAGCACCTCCATCGGCGCGCCGTTGTATTCCGCCAGCTGCCGCCCCACGTCGAGCACCGCCGCGCCGCCCGCCGCTGCAAGGACGAGCGAGGTGATTCGCCGGCGGATCGCCTTGTTGCAGACGATCACTTTCTGCGAGTTGCTGCCGACCACCGCGTCGAGCGCCTGGTCGATCGCCGATAGCGTGAGCGTCCCGCCGTTGGTCCCCATCGAGAGGACCTGGCTGCCCGACAGCCGCGCGTTGAGGCCGTAGAACTGCGTGGGATCCACCGCGGGGTCCCCTTTGACCACGTAGCGGTCGAAGAACAGGCCTGCTTTGCGCACCTTTCCCGCGATCGCGTTGGCGCGCACGACATCGCCTTGCTTATTGACGAACTGCCGGTCCGTCTTCACTTCGCCCCCAAAGATCGCGAGCGATTCGATGTAGGGGTTCACCACGCCCTGGTCCGGCGTGTAGCTGGCATTCAGCGTGCGGAAGGCGATCCCGCCCAGCGTGTCCTGCCGCCGGTATTCGTAGGTGAACCCGTCGACCGGGATGAACCTCATTCGGCGGAGGAAAACCGATTCGTTGGTGATCTTCTGGACCAACCCCTTCTTGAGCGGATCGGTCGTTTGATTGGCGAAATCGAGCAGTGAGATGGCCATGTTGGCTCCTGAGTCTGTTGTGGCATGGGCGTCGCGCCCATGTTTTGAAATTCCAATCACGGGCCTGCGCCCGTGCCATGAAAAAGCGCGTCACGCAGTCTGTGCGGCCGGCCCCTCCGCGGGTTGAGTGCGCGTGCCGGCGTTGCTCGGCTTGGCGCGCTCGAGGCCTTTGGCGATGAGCTGCGTCGGCGAAAGCCTCGAGAGATCCAGAACGTCCGCGGGCTTGGAACCGGGGAGAGCGCCAGCGTTGACGTCGGCCCTGGCATTCGGGTGGGCCGCTTTGAAGTCGCCCCGATAGCGCTCGCGGATGCGCTGCTCTTGCGACGCCAGCAGCGCGGGGTCATCGCTCACCGGCATCTGCTGCTGATAGAGGCTCGGAAGATCGCTCATCTTCTCGGCCAGATACCGGTCGCGGGCGCCGGAGACGCGGGTCGCCTGCTGTTGCTGCGCCAGGCTGTCAGCGACGATGCGCTGGACATCCGCGGCGCCGAGCGCCGCCCCGGCTTGCGGGCCCGCCTGCAGACGCTGGACGAGCGACTTCTGCGAGTCGGCCAGCTGCTGCACCGCCGAGGCGAGCGCGGCGATCTGTTGATTCACGTCTGTGCTCGGGGGAGCGTCGGTTCGTTCGGACATCGGTCGAGCCTTTCTGCCGCCGGCGTGCGGCGTGCGGGGGAAGAGGTTGAACATGTTTAGCCCTGTGTGTTCGGTGCGGATTGTTGAGCGGAAAGCTGCGCCTCGTTGGTCAGCTGCTGCTGCTCCGCCTGGACGGCAGCCGGATCCGACAGCTGTTCGGTTAGAGCACGGTGGAGACTGAGCAGCCCCGCGGATCGAAGGATCGATTGCCGGTGCGCCTGGTCGAGGTCGTCGACGGGGATGCCGTCGCGCAGCTCGACCCCGATCGGTGTGCGGTCGTAGCGGACGCCCGGGAGCGTGTTCTCCAGGTCCTGGCAGACCGAGACGGCCCGCTTGATCGCTTCTTTCCAGAAGCTCGCTTTGCGCGCCGCCTTGGTGAGGCTGTTGTAGGCCTCGAGCCGGACCTTCTTGTATGCGTCTACCTGCGCCCCCTTCTTCAGGCCCAGCAGGACCGGAGAAGTTTCGGTGCGCACGAGGAGTTGGTTGAGCGCGAAGTCGCGGTCCTCGATCGCGTGTTGAAGCTCGGCGTTCCAGACGATGTACTGCGGGATTTCTGTTCGATCTTCATAGAAGGTGGCATCGTGATCGGTGCGGACGTTGCCGGCGCTGTCGGCCATCCGCGCGGGGAACGCCATCTTCGGATCGGAATGCTTCGCCAGGACGCGGGCGATCTGCGTCTGCTTCGCGTTCAGCGCGTCCTGCAGGTCGATCGCCCCGTCGTAATCACTCGCCGCCGCGCCCCGAGCCAGTTGGTTGGGCACGTAGGTAATCGTGTTCCGCGCGATGCCGGTGAGCGTTACCGGCGCCAGTTGCCGCGGGTCCTCATCGTTGCGCTCTGCCGCCGCTTCCAGCGGCCATTGCGCGAGGTTGATCTCGCGCCTGCTGCGCCCATCGGCGTCGAGCTGAAACAGACGCCTCTCAATCCGGCCGGCGAGATAGCTGATCTGAAGGACAAGATAGATGGGGGTTTCCGCGGAGCCGGCGTTGTGAACGCGGTAGCGGTCGTAGCGCGGGTACTGACGCTCGGCGGTGGCCTGCCCGATCGGAAACACTTCGTCAGATGGAACCTCACGCAGGTACACC
>JBBRCX010000031.1:0-44758 GCA_038204465.1 Tepidisphaerales bacterium
CCCCTCCCGCTCCGCCAGCGACGCCATCACCTGCAAACTATCCCCCAGAATCATCCGGTTGGACCAATTCGCGTCATGCTGGTAAAACTCCGTCCGCGCATCCTCGCTCGGCAGCCCATTGAAATCCGCGAACAGGCTATACTGCTGCGCCTCCTCCTTCTTAGCCCCCGCCGCGGCCTGCCGCCGCAGATCGTCAATCAGCACCTTCGGATGCACCTTCTCCTGGATATACAGCGGCGGCGCCGGCACCACTAAGTCCGACCAATCCTGCTCATCCTTCCCGCGCCACACCAGTTGCGGGTCGAGGTCCCGGTTGCGCCGCTCATACGCCACGCGGATCGGAGTCTGCTCATCCTTCCGCATTACCGACTGGTACTCCGCCGTCGGAATATTCTTCCGGTGCGCCTCTTCGTGGATCAGCGTCTCAACCGACTTCTGCACCGGCTCCTTCGTCTTCTTCGCCATTACCGCGCCACCTCCGCCGCCAGCACGGAATCGATCATCTGCTCGAACTCCCCTTCCACCTTGTCCGCAAAGTCCGCCTGAATCTGGTACACGTCCGTGAACTCCGCGAACGCCCAGCGCCCGTGCTTACCCGAGTTATTCACCCCCGGAACCCAGTAAGTCTCCATCGTGGCCTTCTTCTCCTTGGCGTCCTCGCGCCGGTAGCCCTTGATCTCGACGATCAGGTTGAGCAGGTCTTCGTCGCCGTGCCCGTCGTCCACGCGGACGATGAAATCGGGGCGGTACTTGCGCGTGTCAGACCCGTAGCGGTAAGGCACCTCGAAGCCAAGGTTGTGATTCTTCACATACGCCTTCACGCGCGGGTGCGATTCGGCGACGCGGCAGAACTCCGCCTCCCAGTCGCTGTCGAGCATGATCCAGTTGATGTGGCAGCGGTGGGGCGAAGTCTGCCAGCGTTCCTTCTTGGAGGTGTTGAAGTTGACGTGCAGGGTGGAGCCTTCAGGGTTGTACGGATCCAGCACGGCTTTGATCGGGTATTCGCCGACGAGTGCGCGGGTGATGCCGGCGGTGATCCGCTCGCAGGCCATGTCGGCCAGCTCCTGATACATCAGCTGCGCGGGGAACGTGCTGCCCTTGCAGATCAGGTGCCCGTCCAGCCACTGGCGCGTGATGCGCTTGAGTTGGCCAAACAGGTGGAGCTTCGGCTCCTCGCCCGGGTCGCGCCACTTGGTTTCCAGGAGCCGTTTGGTCAAGTGGAAGAGCAGCGTCGATTGGCGGACTTCATCGAGGTGCTCGAGGTTGAGGTCGACGCCCTCGCCGATGATGCCTTCGTTGCGCGTGATGGACGGCCCGACGAGGTCGGGGGTCAGCTCGAGCGTTGAGTCGTCGTTAAAGGTGGCCGAAAGGCGCTCTTCGGGAAGCTCGACACGATAGCCCTCGACGCGGGGGAAGGTGATCTCCAGGGCGTCGCGGTCCGGCCGGACGGCTTTCACCTGGATGGTTTCACGCGGCGGCTGCGGCGGCGCGATGACGGGCTTGGCGGTGAAGTCGAACGGAATCCCGAGCACGTCGGCATACTCGACGTTGAAAAGTCCGTCCTCATTCAGGTCGTAAGACTGCCGGCGCAGCGCTCGGCCGATCACCTGCTCGCAGAGGAGCTGCGTGCCGAACGCGCGGACCCCGAGCACGTGGGTGACGGTATTCGCGTCCCAACCCTCGGTCAGCATGGAGACCGAGACGACGCAGCGAATCGCCTCGCCGAGCCGGCCGGGCTTGCCGACCGTCTGCATCACTTCGCGGAGCAGGTCCTCGTCGGAAATATTCTCGGCCTCGCGGCGGTCGCCGGTGCGCTCGATGATTTCGCGACGGAAGCGGTCGATCTCGTCCGACGCCATGCTGCGAAAGTTGTCATCGAGGGCATCACCTGATTCAAGCTGCTCGCTGTCAATGAGCAGCGTGCGCGGGCGGGCGAGCTGGTTGCCGTGCTCGTCAAAATTGCGGAACAGCTCCAGCCGCCCATTCTCCAGCGTCGTGGAGCCGTCGCTGTTTTCGCGATTGAAGCCGGAGATAAAGTCGTAGACGAGCTTGGACGCGGACGTGTTATTGCAGACAACAATGAAGCAAGGCGGGACGCCGATGCCTTCCTTCTTCCAGAGCTCGAAAGTCTTTTGGTAGTGGCCGTAAAGGGCATCGAGGGCGGTCTGCAACTGTGTCGGCAGGCTGAGCGGATCGAGACCGGCCGCTTTGCCGCGACCCTTCTTTGGCATCTTCTTCTTGATGTGCTCCCACAGGTTGCGGAACTTGGGCATCTCGCCATCGGGGATGTTGTCGGCGATGGGCACGCGCGGCAGCTTGACGATGCCGCACTCGATGGCGTCCATCAGGGAGAAGTCGCTCATCGTCCAGGGAAACAGTGTCCCTTCTGCGTATCCCGAGCCACGGAGGAAGAACGGCGTAGCCGAGAGATCGAGGATGCGATTGACGCCGAGCTTCCTGCTCACGGTTTCGAGACCAGAAATCCAGAGTCGCGCGGCCTTGGTATTCTTCTCAGCCTCTTCGCGATCGTCCCCCGTTAGATCGTCTTCTTCATCATGGTCGGGCTTCTCGCGATAGCAGTGATGCGCTTCGTCATTCAGGACCACGATGCCCTTCATGCCCATCAGGCCCGGCATGACGCGTTGAAGCATCTGGCCTTCGGTCTCCAGCGTGTTCAGATCCGGGCCGCGACCTTGCAGCAGGGACCGACCCCCGGACGAGAGCTCCATCGTCTCCCGCAGCTTGAACGAGTGGTAATTGGTGATGACGATCTTTGCCCGATCGAGATCACCGAGCATGTCGCCGGGGACCAGCTCCCGGCTCTGGTAATAGCTGTCGGGATCATTGGGCTGGAGGACGCGCAGGCGAGCGCGGATGGTCAGACCGGGCGTCACCACGAGAAAGCCGCGGGTGAATTTCTTGCTTCCGGGGCGCCGGACTGCGTTGATGGTCTGCCAGGCGATGAGCATCGCCATGACGGTCGTCTTGCCGGCGCCGGTGGCGAGCTTTAGCGCGAGGCGCATCAGTCCCGGATTCGCCTGTTCGTTCGCAGCATCGAGGTGATCGAGGATGGCCCGGGCATCTTTGCCAACCGTGGGTGCAACCTCTGTCAGCCAGATGGCGGTTTCGACGGCCTCGACCTGGCAGAAGAAGGGCCGCACACCACTGAATTTGTGGTGCCGCCAATGCTGAAGTAGCCGCGCCGTTTCGGGCGTGACGTGCCAATCGCCGGGGTTGGTTAGTTCCCGCCACTGGTCAACTTTCTGCCGCAGAAGGTTGATGATCGGCGTCGGATCGTATTGCTGCTCCGCCGTCGAAAGACCCTTGCCTTCGTCGAAGACGATCTCCTGCTGAGCAGCGGATTGCTTTCGTTTCCTGGGCTTGGGAATTGGGGTGATGAACTCCGCGCGCCGGCGTTTTTCAATGATCCGATTGGTCGGTTGGCCGCTCTCGTCAAGTTCCCAATAGGAAGCCGGATACTCATAGGGTGAGTTGAGGATGGGTTGTTGGAAAAACGATTTTTCCATGTGTGATCTGCCAACCAAGACCACGCAGCCGCGGGTCGATCCGCTGCTTCCGGCTCTGCCATTCCCGCTCGTCAGCTGGGAGCGTTCCCCGCGGCTACATGCTTCAATCTTAATTCAACCGGCCCGCCCCTCAAAGGCTGGCGGTAACCCCTCACCCCGCAGCCTCCTCCGGCCCAAGCGCCGACAACCGTCACAGCTGAGAGCCCATCTCCCGGCCCTTGCCCGCGATTCCCCCAATTCACCCCAGCGAAACCCGCAGCACATGGTTCAGCTGCGGATACGCCCGCAGCATCTTCTGCACGGGCGCCGTACCCACGACGCTCAGCGTCACCCGCCCCGGCTTGGACACGTCCACGAGAAACTTGCGCGCCTCCGGCTCCGCTCCCAGCTTATCGAGACTCGCCGAAGTCTCGCGCTCAACCAAAAGATCAAATTGAAAGATCGCTCCCCCTGATGTCGCGGCGATTCCTCCTCACCCCCGCCCGCCCGACTCCTCCATCGCGGCCCGCGCCAGCGCCCGAGCCGCCCAACTCTTCACCTTCCGAGCCCCCTTCTTATCCATCCCCAGCACATCGCCGAACACAATCACGCCGCCCCCGCGGCCCCCGATGCATACCGCGCCGGGTCCTTCATCCCGTTCTGCGCGAAGCCCTTGAGCCGAAGCAGGCATGCATCGCACGCGCCGCAGGCGAGGCCGTCGGTCGAGGGGTCGTAGCAGGTGCTGGTTTTGGAGAAGTCCACGCCCAGATCCAGGCCGGTTCGGATAATCTCGGCCTTGCTCATCTGGATGAGCGGCGTGTGGATCGTCAGCCGCTGCTGGCCGCTCACGCCCGCCTTCGTCGCGAGGTTGGCCATGCTCTGATAGGCCTCGATGTACTCCGGCCGGCAGTCGGGGTAGCCGCTGTAATCGAGGGCATTCACGCCGATGAAGATGTCCTGCGACCCAAGCGTCTCGGCCCAGGCGAGGGCGAAGGAGAGGAAGATCGTGTTGCGCGCGGGGACATACGTGATCGGGATGTCGCGCGACATATTCTCAATCGCCCGGCCCTTCGGTACCTCGATCGAACTGTCCGTCAGGGCGGAACCGCCGAAGGGGCGCAGGTCGATCCGCACGACGACATGTCGAGCGGCCCCCAGCCGCTCCGCGATCTGCTTCGCGCATTCCAGTTCGTGCGCATGCCGCTGCCCGTAGTTGAAGCTCATCGCGTACGCGTCGAAACCGCGCGACAGTGCGATCGCCAGCGCCGTCGCCGAATCCAGTCCGCCGCTCAGCAGGACAACCGCTTTCCGCGCAGCCATCGCTCACCTCCATGCCTCGAACGGGCGTATCGGCGAGGCGTCAACCGGTTCCAAGCGCCGTCCGAATCGGCAGATTTCATCTCGTTCGGTGGACGTGCAAAACATTCCCGGACATGCTCAAGACCGCGAATTTACGATGTCCCCGATTCGAAGGGTGATGATCTGCTTAGCGCGTAACTCCACGGATAATTCTCCGCTGAACTGCTGCGACGGACCCAGCGGCTCGCCGTCCAGGTTCACATATTGAACCGTATGCGACGCCGACGTGGATGGGAAGCGGCCTTTGACATGAACACGCGACTTGATTTTTTTCGCATATGGGTTGAAAAGCCGGATCTCCAGTCCAGCCGCAAACGGCTTCATGCTGGTCATGACGGCGGCACCTGTAAGCCGCAGGAATTCCGCCGCTGCCGGAATCGATTGGCTTGCGCGATAGATCTCCAGGTCTTGGCGGCGCAGTTGAACCGCTCGAAGTCCGGCGGAGATCTTCTGGCCGAGCTCGCAGAGCCGCGCGCGATCCGGACGGTCTGCAATCGACAGGATGTAATAGCGGAATGTCATCCCGCCGCGGAGCTGGCCCTCGGGCTCGCCGGTTGTGAATGCTGTCCGGCGGGTCCCCCGGAACAGAGTCAGCGCGATCGGACGGTCTGGCAGATCCCTCACCGCCGTCTCCAGCAATCCATCGGCGACAATCGCCAAGCCCCGTTGACCGTCAGACACCGCCGTCCAACTCTGTTGCGGCTTCGTTTCGACCTCGATTTCGCGATATTCATGGTTATCCGAACGAAGCGCGATCTGCCGCTCGACCACGTCGAACTGGCTGTCGGCCAAATACGTTTCAGCATAGGCGCCCGTCGGAAACAGGACGCGCAGCCGGTGGTCGTCCGCCGCATTTTCGACCCTGGTCTCGACTTCCAGGTAGTCGTTGTCCTCCCGCAGTGTAACCAAGCTGTCGAGTATCAGCTCGGCGAACCGGTCCGAACGCGTCATCCGGTCGCTTCGGAAGTCCTGCGGCACCGAGAGAACGGTGCGCACCCTGAAACGCGTGAGCATTGGCCCGTCGTGTACGAGCGCCACCGCCGAGGCGCTCGCGGCGGAGACGAACGTCTGGTCGTTGACGGCAACCCCGTGGTACCAACCGTCGCCGATGTCCGCCGTGTCCTCGAACGTAAGCAACCGCCTGTAGGTTTGCGCCGTCCGCCTGTCGGTGATCGTCAAAGTCCCGTTGGATTCGACCTGTACCGCGAGGTGTTGGTTCTCCATCGACCTTTCACTGGTCGCAAGCCCGGGCGCCGCCGGATGCCGGGTGTAGGTGGCTGCGGCGTTCTTGCTCCTGGCCCCTGCTGCGGCGGCGCGACTCGAGCGCACGATCAGCGTGGTATACCCGGTCGCCGGAATCGCCAGAGGCAGCGCGACGCGCACCTCGTTAAAGCCCACACCCTCCGGGAACTTGGTTTCGCGGATGCGCGAGCGGATGCGGTGGGGCGCCTGCGCCAGTCTCTGGTATGGGAGCTCATCCCCCTGCGCGCCGTAGATTCGAAAAGCGGGTTTGAGTTCGTAGCCGAAGAACTCCATAAACCCCGGCCAATCGCCTGGGACTTGCAGGGCCAGCTCGACAATTTCGTCTAACGGGCGCGGCAGCGGGTTGAATACGGTCACCCTGAATTCATCATCGCTGAGTTCTCCCTCGACGCTGGCGGCGAGCCGGTACGTCGCCTCTTTAGTGACCTTGTCAGCGATGAGCCGGCATTGGTCGAATCGGTGCGCCATGTCGCGGTGCACCTGATCGACGCTGCAGCCGCCGATCGAGTCGTGCGCGTGATTCTCCAGTAGCGAGCGCCACGCCAAGTCCAGAAAGCCCGGGGGCGGCTCGAAGCCTATCGCCTCGCGCGCGACGGCGGAGAAAGGCTCGGCCCAGTGGCAAAGCAGCGTCTCACAGGCGCGGTTTGCCTGCTTTATCCAGACCCGGCTCGAGAGGACGCCGGGGATGACCCATTGCTCGTCGCCGTCGAGGGACCTGGGCACGGTCATGCGGGATCGCCCGGGCTCCCGGAGTTCGCCCTCAACGCGGGTTTTGATGCCGCTCCGATTGACGATCAGCTCACGTGCGTATTCGTCAAGGCTCGTGTGGACGATTTCGCACTCGGGAGTGTCCTTCTTCAGCTGCTCGAGCACCTGTCGGTATGCCGGCTCGTCCCATTCCTGGTGGTCGCAGGTATCGATGATCAACACCGGATCGACGTCGGTGGCGACCAGTTCATTGCGGAGATAAGCGTCCCAGTCCTTTGCGAACCGTTCGGGCTCGAGCTGGTAGTTGAAATCGTTGGCGCCTCGGACGAACGAGGCATACGTGCCATAGCCAATGGGACCGAACCGATAACAGGGGATTTCCGTACCGTCGGCCCCGACCCATAGGAAGGTCCGCGTGTCGGTGAGATTCACGCCGCGCCAAATGAAGCCCGCGCCCATACCGAAGCCGGCGAAGATCTGCGGCATCTGGCTGTTGTGGCCAAACATGTCGCAGACGAACCCCGCGTCGGATGGCTTGGCGCCCATCGCGCGGACCACCTCACGACCCATTCTCAGATTGCGAACGAGCGACTCCCCTGAGACGGCGAACTCGTCCGGCATGGTGTACCACGGGCCGGCGACGATTCTGCCGTTCTGCAACAACCGCTCGAGCTCCTCGCGTCGTTCGGGCCGGATTGTGAGGTAATCTTCCAGCAGGACTGATTGCCCGTCGCTCACAAACGGGCCTTGGAGCCGTCCGTCAGAAAGACCGGCAAGGATGCGGTCGAACAGGCGCACCATGTCGTACCGGAGTTCCTGAAAGGATTCCCGCCACTCCCGATCCCAGTGAGTAGCCAGCACAAAGTGAACTCGGCGCTTCTTCATGAACGGATCCTTCGACGGCTCTTGTTGTCGCTCAGACAATCTTCGTGAGGCGCCTCCTCGAAAGTTCAACCCACCGGCAGCGGCCGGCGAATCAATCCTTTGGCCGGAATCTCGAACTCCGCGACCGGCCGGCCGGTCTGCCGGTGAATCAAGCGCCCGGCCGCCGCGTCGTCTGAAGCCGCAAGGATTTCCTCTGCCTGCGCGCCCAGAACGACCATCCAGAAGACCGGCCCGTCCGCGCGCAGCTCGAACTCTTCCTGCTTCGCGAGCGCGACCATGACTTGCTTCCAGTCGCTGTTCACGCGCGTCGTCGTGTACAACGTCCGCGTCTCGGCGACGGCGAGGATGGAGAGCGGGTAGCCGCGGTATGGCACGTTCGACAGGGCAATCCAGCCCCAACCGTCGGGGAGAACGGGGTTGACGTCGATCCCGTCGGCATGCGGCGTGATACCCATGAGGCCTTCGATCGCTGCCCAGATATAGGAGCCGTGAATGAACGTACTGCGGGAGTTCCCTCGCTGGACGAGGTCATCGCCGTTGAAGTACTCCGGGAACTCACCCGGCGTGACGTTGTATCGCTCGAAGTCTTCGCGGTCTGCCAGCAGCAACGTACCCCGAAGTGCTTTGAGGACGAGGTCGGGCCGGCGTGCGTCCGAGGCGGCGCGGGCCGCCCAGAGCGCGAGGTTCGGCCACACCCCGCCGGTCAGCCCATAATTGCCCGGCTCTGCTCTTTGGGTTGCCCCGGGCTGGTCGGGGCGGACCGTGCGGATCCCGCCCGCGCCGCTCGGAGATTCCACCCAGAACTCAGTGCCGAAGAGTTCCTCCACGATCGCCCGGGAAGTTGCGCGATCGGCAACGCCGCACAGGGCCGGGAATAGAAGGTCGCCGGTCACCTGATCGACAGGCTCGCCCGCGGGATTGATCATGAGCAGGTAGAATGGGTTGTTCTGGGTGCGCGACCGCAGGTGGTCGTTGATCGAGCCGCGCAAGTCCTCGGCGGCCGCCGTGAGGCGCTGCGCGTTCGGGTCATCGCCCGCAGCGAGCGCCAACTCCGCGAGGGCCATCAGCGCGCGGTAGCACTCTGAATTGATCTCCGTGACTGCCCCCGATATTTGCCCACCTTGGAAGCAGTTGCGCCAAGTCGCCAATCCGCGGACGAAATGTTCAGTCGATGTGCACCAGACGAGCCCATGTCGGTTGTTTGCGCCGACCCTCCGCTGATCCAGGATGTAATTCGCCGACGCGAGCAACGAAGGGTATGCCGAATCGAGGAATCCGCGGTCGCCCGTGAGCGCGTAGTAGTGATGCGATGCAATGAGCATCAATGGCGTGTTGTCGTTGATATTCAGCCCGTAATCGTCCTTGAACAGCGGATTGCTCGACGCCAGCATGTACTCGATGAACTTGCCGTTGGGTTCCAGGCCGTGATGGAACCAGGTCTCGAGTATTCGCCGCGACCACGCCTGTGCGTAGTAGTTAGTCGAAAGCAGGAACCAGAACGTGTCGCGCGCGACGAGAACGTCGGAGGGCGGCTGATTGCTGAAGCCTGCCCCATGACGGTATTCCTGGTAGTCCTTGAGCTGGTTGACCTTTGCCCAGTTGACTCCACGGTTAACGAGACGGTCCGGGGTGAAGAGGCGGGCGGTGTTGAGATGCCGATCGATCGCCCGCTGCGAGTGTTGCTCGAGCGTTGCGACGCGCCGCAGGTGGGACGGCGGCTGGCCCGCGTCTGGCTCCCACGTTTCGATGACCGCTGCGACGGCGTTGCCGTGCGGTGACGAAGCGAAGCTCACGGCGAACGTGTCGCCGATCTCCTTGTCCCAGGTGAACTCGGCGGTCCTCTCGCTACGATCTTCAGCCACACCCTTGGGGTCGGACATCGAAAGCAGCGGCCCGCTCCCCCACAGCGCGCCAACGAATCCGTCGGGATACGTGATCGCCAGATACGCATGGCGCAACTCCGTCGCCCGCGCGTCCGTCGAGAGATGCTCGGCTCGCGACGCCGACGCGCCCGCGGGAAGCACGATTCGGCACCGCACCGTCCCCGGCCGCGACGCGCCCTCGAATTTCAACACGTAATGCGCCGAGCGGAGGTGGTTGTTCTCGTACGGGACGAAGAACCGCTTGAACACCTTCCCATCCGGCAGCGACAACTCCGTCTCCTGATAGAGCGGCGCGAACGTCGTACGCGTCGGCTCAAACACGCTGCCCGATTGCGTGAGAACGGCGAGCGTCCATCCATGAAGGTAGTAAGCCTGCGTCATCGAATCGCGCAGACCCGCGCGAGGATTCTGAGCTTCGAACAGGTCGCTTTTCGCGTCGAGCGCACAGTAGACGAGGCTGTTTCCGTACGAGTGCCCACCGCGCAGCCTCGATACATCGAAGGTGTATGGGGTCATGATGCTGTCGCCATGCCTCATTTCAATCCGTGTCACGCGGTGCTGACGCCCTGGAGCCCGTCGGCCGTCTTTCCCGGCTCGCTGTACTGGTTGCCCGCCCTGTCGCGCCCGCGCGCCAGAAAAATGTGGAACGGGCGCTCGCGGAAATACGGGTGCGACTGCTGGTCGAACTTCACGCTGGTCGGGAAATAACGCACGGTGAACACCGCCCGGCGGAGGTTGCCCGTGTTGGGGTTCGAGCCGTGGATGATCCGTACGTGGTGGACCGACGCCTCGTTGGGCTGCAGCTCAAGATCGACGGCCCTCGATTCGTCGCACTGCGCCTTCTTGATCTCGATCGGGAATATCTGCTCTTGCGGCCGCTCGACCGGCTCGTAATCGGAATAACCGTTGACGTGTGACCCGGCGATCACGCGCAGGCAGCCATTCTCTTTAATCGACGGCTCCAGCGCGACCGTCACGGATGCAACTTCCATCGGCTTGAGCAGCTGCTGCCAGTACGCCGAGTCCTCGTGCCACGGCACGCGCTTGCCGACGCCCGGTGGCTTCTGGAGCAGATGGCACGCGAAGATGCCGATGTCCGGACCGATCAGCGGCTCCACGATGTCCAGCATTTCGGCGGCCAACAGCCACTCGAACATTCCAACATCCTGCCAGTGTGGACAGTCGATAAGCTGCGATGGCGCGCCCCCGTCCGAAGCCTGCTCGAGTTTCCGCAGCAGGTAAGGCTGGAGAGCCTCAAACCGTTCGCGCGGAAAGATCGGGCGATTCAGCACCAGGTAACCGTCGCGCCGATAACGTTCGACTTCGTTGGGGCTGGGTCGGTAGCTCATGGGGTCTTCGCCTTCATATGATTTGGCCAGATAACAGGTGCATTGGCCCGCCCCGCGGCGGCCGTTGCTATCTAAATCACACGTTCGTTGCCGCCATCGACGGGGATTTGGGCGCCGGTGGTTTTGGCGAACAGCGGGCCGCACAACTCCGCCGCGAGCTCGGCGACGTCGTGACTGGTGACTTCGGTCCGAAGTACGTTGTTCTTCTTGTACTGCTCGATCGTCATCCCGTAGCTGTCGGCACGTTTGCGCAGCACCTCCTCGGTCCACAGCCCGGTGTCGAACACTGCATTGGGGTGGAGCGTGTTGATCCGAATGTTGTCCGCTCCCCACTCCAGCGCCGCGACACGAGCGAGCTGGTTGACGGCGGCCTTGGAGGCCGAGTAGGCGGCGGCGCCCGGACCCGGCGCCGGAACGTTCTTCGATCCGATCACCGCCACGCGCCCGCCGCGCGGGGCGAGTTTCAACAACGGGTGCAGCTCGCGCATCAGCATGACGTTCGAGTCCAGGTTCACACGCATCACGCGATGCCAAAGCTCCCAGGTCATGTCGGCCAGCTTGCAGCTGGGCGGAAAGATACCGGCGTTGAGCACGGCAATGTCGATCCCCCCGAACGCCCTGACCCCCTGGTCGATCGCGCGCGACACGGCCGGCTCGTCGGTTACGTCGCACGCCACGCCAAGGACATCGTCGTTCCTGAAAATCGAGCTGACGGCAGGGTTCACATCCAGCGCGACCACGGCGGTACCGCGCGCAGCCAGCGACTCCACGCAGGCCTTGCCGATCCCGGACGCCGCGCCGGTGACGAGCGCGACTTCTCCTGCGAAGATCGGCGGCTTGCCGGCCTTGCGCAGCTTCGCCTGCTCCAGGTCCCAGTATTCCATGTCGAAAAGGTCGGCCGCCGGCAGCGCGCGCCAGCCGCCCAGCGCGACGGCGCGGGTAATGATCTGGATCGTGTGGCGGTAAATGTCCTCCGCGACCCGCGCGTCCTTTGCGGTTCGCCCGACCGTGCAAAGACCGAGCTCCGGGTCAAGGATCACACGCGGCGCAGGGTCTAGCATCGTGAGCTTCTGCGGGGACCGCGGCGCGTGCTCCTTGAAATACGCTTCGTACGCTGCCGCGAATGCACCAACATCGCGGCCCAGCAGCGGCACGCGCTTCGTGCGGATCACATGGTCCGGCGTCGCGGGGCCTTGCCGGCTGATCGTGGCGACATCGTCGCGCCGCGCAAATCCCAGCGCATCGGCGTCATCATGCACCGACAGGATCATCGGCCCGCCGGCCTCGCGCGAAACGTCGCGCCGCAGCGTGGCGATCTCAATGCGCTTGGCTTGCTCCTGGGTCCGCGCTGCGGCGGACGACGCGCCCCATGCTTTGTTCCGCTTGAGATAATCCTCCGCCAGCGTGACCAGCTCGATCATCCGATCGTAAGACTCGCGCGCCGTCGCGCCGAAGCTGAACAGGCCGTGGTTCATCAGCACCATGCCGATCGTCCCTGGCGTCGCGTGCCTGGGGAACAGCTCCGCGACCTTGCGCGCCAGCAGGAACCCAGGCATCACGTACGGCACGACAACCACGCGCTCGCCGTATGCATCGCGAACGCGCTCGGCGCCGGCTGGTGTGTTGCAGAGGCTGATGAACGCGTCGGCATGCGTGTGGTCCACGAACTTGTGCGGCAGCAGCGCGTGCAGGATCGCCTCGACCGAGGGCGTCGCCGCACCCGGGTCGGTCATGCACGCGCGCAGCTCGCGAGCCATCTCCAGGTCGCTGAGGCGATCGAGCTTCGCCAGCTTGAGCAGGTGATCCATGCGGCAAGCCGAGAATCCCGCCGCTTTAATTGTCTCCAGGTCCCAGCCGCTCGCCTTCACATACAGGATCTCCTGCGGCTGGCCGAAGATGTCGGGGACGCGCGCCTTGACCGACGTGTTCCCGCCGCCGTGCAGCACCAGCGACGCGTCGCGGCCGAGCAGGCGTGACGTGTAGATGCGCAGGGCGAGTTCGTCGTCCTTACACTCTTCGGCTTGCGTATCGTTCCAAAGGCTTTTCACGATCTCCTGACTCCCGAAATCACAACACGCGGCGCACCGCCTCGACCACGCGGTTCGCGTCGGGACGATATGCATTCTCCAGCACGGGCGCGAACGGCACGGGTACGTCGGGCGACGCCACACGCCCCACCGGGCAACGAAGGTGCTCGCCGAATCGCTCCATGATGCCCGCCGCAATCTCGGCGCTCACGCCGCCGGTCTTCGGTCCCTCCTCGACGATGACCACGCGGCCGGTCTTCTGCACCGAAAGGCCGATGGTCTCGTAGTCGATGGGCGAGAGGCTGCGCACGTCGATGACCTCGGCGCTGACGCCCTCGGCCTGCAGCGTGCTCGCCGCCGAAAGCGACGTGTGGAGCATGAGCAACCATCCGAGCACGGTCACGTCCGCGCCTTCGCGGCGAACGCACGCCTTGTCAAGCGGGACGGTGTAATCTTCGTCGGGGATGTCGCTGGTCGCATCGACCGCGCCCGATTCGGTCCGCGCTCCTTTGCTGCCGTAGAGCAGCTTGTGCTCGAAGATCATTACAGGGTTGCCATCACGCACTGCGGCCTTGAGCATGCCCTTGGCGTCGTAGGCGTTGGAGACCGCGACAACCTTTAGTCCCGGTACGCCGCTAAAGTATCGCTCCATGCTCTGGGCATGCTGGCTGCCGCGTCCCGTCGCTCCCACCGGGGCGCGCATGACCATCGGCACGCTGACCTGCCCGCCCGACATGTAACGCATCTTGGCTGCGTTGTTGATGATCTGATCGGAGGCCAGGAAGAGGAAATCGCCGTATTGCACGTCCACGATCGGCCGCATGCCCATCATCGCCGCACCCACCGCGACGCCAAAGAAGCCGAGCTCGGCGATCGGCGTGTCGATCATGCGATCAGGGAACTTTTTCTCCAGCCCCAGCGTGACGGTGAAGGCACCGCCCCAACCGCCCGGAACAGCAATGTCTTCGCCGATGCAGAAGACGCGCGCGTCGCGCTCCATCTCCTCGGCAATTCCTTCACGCAGTGATTCGGCGATGCTTAAGCGTTTCAAGATGGACCTCGCGTGCGGTGCCCTGGGCCGTTCTCAGGGTTCCTCGCGGTAAATCACCGGGCAGATGAACCGGTCGCCGAAAATTCGCCCCGCGCTTTCGTGGTTCGGATCGATCAGTCGCGACTTCTCGGTGCGCAGGTGGACCGCCAGGCTTTTGCGCGGCGCCGCCGACCCGTTCGGTCCGCTGCCGTGAATCGTGCGCTGCTGGTGGAAGCTGACTCCGCCCGGGGGGAGCACCGCCTGGACCTCTTCCCACACGCCGTCGGGGTGGGCGCCGCGCATGCGCTCTTTGAGCGCGGCAAGATTGCTGCTGAAGAAGTCGCCCGCGTTGAGCAGTCCCCAGCGGTGTGAGCCGGGGACGAAGCACATCGGCCCCGCGTCCGGGGTGACGTCACTGAGCGCGATCCACGCGGTGAACAGCTCGCCGTCCCAGATCGTTCCCCAGTACTGCTGATCCTGGTGCCAGCCGACGTTGCCGGTTTCCTCACCACCGGGCGTCTTCCACAGGAGCTGGGTCGTAACGACTTGAAGCATCCTGGCGCCGGTGAGCGCGGCGGCCCAGCGCCCCACCTCAGGGTGAGTGACGAGTTGATGGATCGTGCGGTCGCAGCGATGCGCTTCGTCAATCTTCACGAGCCGCGGCCGAGGCTCGCCTGGGGCGAAATTTCTCCCGTGCGGTACGGCGCCGGTTTCGTAATGGCCGTCCATCACCGCCTCCATCCGCTCCGCCGCCTGCGTGATCAGGCCGTGGGGAATGAGCGACGGACAGATGATGAAGCCGTCGCGTTCGTACGCTGCCTCGTCGGCGATTCCAGCCCGCGGCGATTCGGTGATGCTCAGGTGTCTCATGTGTGGATGGCTGCCACGCTTCACTCAGTTGACACCAGCGACTTCATGCCCGCCGGCAGCGATTCGCAGAGCGACGGCGGAAATGGGTCGCACAATTTGTCCCGATGCCGGCCGATCCACGGCGCTGACGCGTCGAAGTAGGAACAGTGGTAAACGTATCGCGGCTGGTCGGTATGGTTGTCCGATGGCGAATGGATGCACATCGGGTCGAAGACGATCAGGTCGCCTTCGCCGCCGGTCACCTCGAGCAGCGGCTCACACTCGAGACCGGCGACCCACGCCGGCGCGTAGATCTCGCGGTCCTCGTCGCGGCCGAGCCGGGCGAAGTGCTCGTACGCGCGCGTGTGAGAGCGCGGCGAGACCCACACACCCGCGCCGCCAGGCGCGACATCGTTGCAGTACAGGAAGAACTGGATGTACGTCTGCCGCGGCGCCGCGTCGCGCTCTTTCGGAAGGAATGGGCTGTCGATGTGCGACCCGCGCGGCGCCGGCGACGGGTTTTCCGCCCGGACCGTCTTCATGAAGACCTGCTGGCGGAGACGCAGGTCCGCCGGTCCTCGGCAGCCGAGGCACTGCCGGGCGACTTCCGCGAGCCGCTCGTCGGCCGCGAGCGCGGCCAGGAGCGGATCATCGCAGGGGTGATTGATGCGGTACTGAAACCGCGAGGTCCCCTCTCCGCCCGGCACGCCCGCGGCCATCATGCGGTCGATAAAGTCGCGGACGCTCGTGGTGATCGCATGATCCACAAAACCACGCAGCACCGTGAAACCCTGCTGCCGCAGTTCGGCTGCGTTGCGGGCCAGAGCCCCTGTCTCAGACACTGCAGGCTTCGTGATCGTCATCATCATCCTCCATCCGCGCGGTAGATCACCGGACAGGCGCTTTGGTCGCTGAAATCGTTGAGATGCGCGAACTCGCGCGGCGCGCGTCCCGGGAGCATGCCGCCCGTCTCGGTCATCAGATGGACGGCAAAGCTTCGCCGCTCGGTCGTGCCGAGGTTGGCGCCGCTGCCGTGGATCGTCAGATTGTTGTGGAAGCTGACGGCACCCGCCGGAAGCACGCCCGGCACCTCGTCCCAGGCGGCCTGGCCATGCTTCTCCTGCATCCGCTTCCGCGTCGCATCCAGGTTGCCGCTGAAAAAGTCTCCGGCCTGGAGCAACCCCCACCTGTGTGACCCCCGGACAAATCGCATCGGGCCAGCCTCGAGTGGCACGTCACTGACGGCCAACCACGCGGTGAACAGCCCGCCCTGCATGCTCGAGCACCAGTATTCCATGTCCTGGTGCCAGCCCACGTTGACCGACTCCGATGTGCCCGGCGGCTTGACGAGAAGCTGCGTGCAGAAAACCTGGATCCGCGCGGCGCCCGTCACCGCAGCCGCCCACTCACCCAGCAGCGGATGAGTCACAGCTTCGAGGATTGTGCGGTTCGACCGGTGGGCGTTGTCGATCTTGACGAGCGACGCGGGCTTCTGGCCATAGGCAAACCCGTTATAACCGACGGGCGCTACGCCCGTTTCAAACTCGCCGCGCATCACCGCATCCATCGCTACCGTGAGTCGTTGAATCAACTCTGCCGGCAGAATGGCCGGAGCCAGGAAGAAACCGTCCCGCTCGTACGAGGTGCGCGCGGCAGCCTTCGTTGCCGGCGTCGGACCGGCGAGGCTTGCGTTCATGTCGAGTCGAGATGTCACCGTCATGCGCAATTCCATCAGGCGAACACATCGCTCGTCAGATCGGCCATCGTCGGCAGCGGCTGGGCTCTCGCTCGCGCGACGGCCGTTTCGAACTCTTTCAACACGCGCGCTCGCACTTGCTCGGCGCGCGAGGCGTTCATCAACCCCTGCTCGGCCAGGACGCCGGCAAATCGCTCGATTGGATCGCGCTGGTACCACGCGTCGCGCTCGTCCTTCGGCTGATAATGACAAGGATCGCGTCGCGAGTGGCCGGTCCGACGATAGGTCACGAGCTCCAGAAGGACTGCCCCCCGGCCTTCGCGGCACTCTGCGACCGCCCGCTTAGTGGCTTCGTACACCGCCAACACGTCGTTGCCGTCTACCCTCTGCCCGCGGATGCCGTAGGAGGAGGCCCGTTCGGCGATCGTGCTCGCCTTCATCACCTTGTCGACGCGCGTGCTCGCGCCATAAAGATTGTTCTCACAGACGTAGATGACCGGGAGGTTCCAGATCGCGGCCATGTTCACGCCTTCGTGAAACGCGCCCTCTGCGACGGCGCCGTCGCCGAAGAAGCAGGCGACGACCTGCTTCGACTTCTGCATCTTGAACGCCAGCCCCATTCCCGCCGCCAGCGGGATCCCCCCGCCGACGATGGCAATTCCGGGCACCATTCCCTTCGCCATGTTGCCCACGTGCATCGATCCGCCCTTGCCGCGGCAACACCCGGTCGAGACGCCGAACAGCTCGAAGAGCAGCTCTTCGATGCTGAGCCCTTTGGCCAGCGCATGTCCATGCCCGCGGAAGGTGGAGGTGATGAAGTCGTCGCCGTTGAGCGCTGCGCACACGCCGGCCGCCGTCGCCTCCTGCCCTTGACACTGATGGATCGTGCCCGGCATGGAACCCTCGAGGAACAGGTACTTCACGCCGTCCTCGAATTCACGGATCAGGACCATCCGCTCATACAAACCCTGCAGGAATGCCGGTTGGTATTGCGATAGATCGTGCGTCGCCTTCGCCGTCAGTTGTGTCATGGTCGCCTTGTTCATGCTGCCGTCAGTGACGTGCCGTCTGAATCCCGGAAAGCGAATTCAACCGCCGACTCGCTCGCGGGCAAGTCGAAGACGCGCCGAGACGCCGCGCCCGGAAACCGGACGTAAAGCCGCAATGCGGTCGTGCCCCGGTAAGAGCCGGTGAGATCTGCTTGTCGAAACTGATAAGTGAGTTCACGTCCACCCCACCTAAGCCTCTGGCCAAAGCCGGCGTCCCACCACGACGGCACGACGCACGGAGCCAGCGTCAACGAGCCGTCAACTCCGATGCCGACCCGAAGCACGCAGCTCTGGACGATGCGGATGAGCGTCGCGGCATATTCGACGTACGTGTTCATCGGAGACGGCGCCAGCTCACCGGTCTTCTCAGAGTAATAGCGCTCCCGCCAGTGCCAGCCATCGGCTCGGCCGCGGCGTGCCACGCACAGGAGGGAATCAAGCAACCCTTCGGCGTCCCCCATTCGGGCGCGGGCGTGCGCTTCCAAAAACCACACCCGCCCCATGGCTGCCAGGTCATGGGGGTCGAGGCCCTGCATCTCCCAATCCTCGTAGGCCTCCGGCCGGGTGGCGATGCCGCCGGGCATCCCGTCGTAGGAAAAATCCGGGTTGCGGACCAGATGAGGCCAGAGCGCGGCGGCCTGCTCATCACTGGCGGTCCCGGTGGCGAGCGCGGCCCAATCGACGTCGGACAGACCATGGCATTGAATCGCGCCGCGCTGCGGGTGGATGTATTCAATGAACTGATCGCCGGCCCAGAAGCGCGCCTGAAAACCGGCAGTAATCCGACCGGCCAGCTCGCGGCAACGCTGCTCGGTCTCTGAGTCGCCCAGCACTTTCATCAGACGCGCGGCCAAATGCAGCGCCTGCGCTGTGCAGCACTGATTGACACCGTCGAACTCGATGCGAGTCGGACGCTCGAGGTAGTAGCCCGCGCCACCCACCAGTCCGTCACGGTTTACCTGCCGAGCCAGCCACTCCACGGCTCTGCGAATCCACGGGTATTGCTCGGAGAGCCACGCCAGGTCCTGCGTGTGGCGGACGATTGCGTCGGCCATCTGAATGAAGGTCACGTTCGCCAGGGTGCGCAGTGGATTGCCGGGAACCCAATGTACGAACAACGCGCCGTTCGGCTCGATCGTCATTGCGTGGTGCCCGACTTGCACGGTGCGCCCCGCGAGGCTCGGGAGGATCGCGAACGGAAGCAGTCCGTCGCTGCGCATGAACTTGCGAACGTAATCCCAACTCGCGCGCGCCTCTGCAGTTCGGCCCAGCCACAGTAGCGCCTCGGCCGATTGACCCCAGTCCAAGCCGGGGAACGTCGTATCGTTGCCGTGGCCGCAGCCGTCGGCGCAGACGCTGAAGTAGCCAAAGAAGATTGCAGGGTTCAGCGCCGCCAGCACGTTGCGGCGGGCGGCCTGCTCGTACGCCTCCGCGATCAGAGGATCGGGCAATTGCGGGAGTGACAGCGGGCCGCTGTACGGGGTGACGCTCACAGGGCCTCCAACTCGGCAACCAGCGCGTCCAGGAAACTGGCGGCGTAGCGACCGCTGACCACGCGGTGGTCCACCGCGAGCGTGAGCGTGGCGCGAGGCTCGGCTTCGAAGCTGCCGTCCTCGCGGACAACGATAGCAGGCATCACTTTTCCCACACCCAGAATGGAGGCCTGTGGCGGGTTGATGATCGGAGTGAACGCTTCGACTCCGGTCATGCCCAGGTTCGTCACGGTGAACCATGCCGGGCGGAGCTGACGGGCCTCGGCGTCGCCGCCGCGGAGTCTGCCGACGAGCTCGAGCAGTTCCTGGGAAATCTGCTCGGGAGACTTTTGCGCCGCCGATGCGATGGCAGGGACGAAAAGGTCCCCTTCATGATCAACGGCGACGCCGACCGCGTCGGTTTCCTGCGACACCAGCTGATCGTTTTCATAGCGGCAGGCGAGCCGCTGGAACCTGGTCACCGCCCGCGCGGCGGCATAGACGAAAAACGCGTCCCAGGCGAGCTTCGTCGGCTCGGCCACCCTGCGCCGAGCAAGCATCGACTCGGCATTCACAGACGTTTGCAGATAAAAATGTGGGACGGTCTGCTTGCTCTCCAGCAAGCGCCGTGCGGCGGTCCGCTGCGCGGGGCTAAGTGCCTGCGTCTTCGTCGTAGCGGGAGCACCAGCGGAGGGGGTCTTTTGGATCGCAGCTTCGCGGTTGCGCGCGAACATCCCGGCGCGCTTGCGGTCCTCGTCCGGCGCCCGCGTTGGTGCGGTCACTGCCGCGGGCTTGCTCGGCGCGGGTGCACCAGAGGCCATCGGGTTTGCGGCCGCACCGCTGTTCTGTACCTCCATCGCGGCGATCGCCTGACCGACCGCTACCGACTCGCCGGGCCTGGCGAGAATCTCCGACAGCACGCCGTCGGCGATGGACTCGACCTCCATGTTAGCCTTGTCCGTTTCGATCTCGACCAAGGGCTGGCCGCGCGTGACCTTCTGACCGACCTCGAGCATCCAACGGATGACGCGAATGTCAGACTCCGTCGTCGCCAGATCCGGCATTTTTATTTCGAAACGCAACGCGTACCTCGCTGAGCTGTCACCGCCCTGCGTCAACTTCGCCGGGTCGTTCGGTGCTCACCCTGGTCGGATGTGACCTTACGAATGCCTCGGCCTCCGCGGCCCTGAAGACTCCTTCGGTGGCGCCGATTGCCCGGGTCGCCGACGCACCCAAGGCTGCTGCGTAAGGCAGCGTTCTCGCCATATCCCAGCCATCGGACCACAGAACGTATCTGCAACCAGAATGCCCGCGCACCCAACTTCGGCCACGACTAAGCCCTCCCGCAGCATCCGAGCAATTCAATCCGCTCGAGCACGGCGTTGCGCACCGCCAGACGCCCCGCGACCATCACATCGTCGTTGCCGCCGATGCCCAGCAATTCGTGGGGGTTTGCCGCTTCTCCCCCGAGCGACTTGCGCACCGCCGTCAGGTAACGCTGCTTGAGATAGGTTCCGTAGTTCACCTTTACCACGCCGCGTTCTATCGCGTGTCGCAATGAATCAGCCTTGATCCCGCTGCCTCCGTGAAGCACGAGGGGGGCGTCCACTTCACGTCGGATGAGTTCGAGCCGTTCGAGATCGAGCGATTGCTCGCCGCTCACCATAATGTGGACATTGCCCACGCTGACGGCCAGCAGATCAGTTCCCGTCTCTCGAACGAAGCGTGCGGCGCA
Organism: Tepidisphaerales bacterium; assembly: GCA_038204465.1. Lineage (GTDB taxonomy): Bacteria > Planctomycetota > Phycisphaerae > Tepidisphaerales > Tepidisphaeraceae > JBBRCX01. The sequence goes on from JBBRCX010000031.1 coordinate 20,812, forward strand.
GACGGGGTCGGTTGTTGCGCCCCCGGACCCGACGGAGCCGCTGGCGCCGCAAGGCAGTTCGCCGATCTCCGACTCGACGGCAACGCCACTCCCGCGAAGGTCGCGAACCAGCCGGGCCACACGCCGCGTGTACTGCTCGTGCGGGGCGTTCGGATCTGCCAGCATGACCAGATTGAACCCCGATCGGGCGGCGCGGCGCACCCACTCGTCATTCGGGCACTCGTTGAAAATCAGCCCGCACGGCACTGAGGCAGCATCGGCGGCAGCGCGGCCCATGGCGGCGTAGATCGCGAGCCGATCCTTGGCGCATCGGGCCGTCCGCGCCAGAAAGTCGCCGTTGAAGCCGATGATCACTGGTGAGCGCGTCTCTTCCGCGGCGTCCACCACCCCCTGCAGCGACTCGAGATTCCAGCTCTCGAAGTAGCCGACGGCGTAGCGTCCGTCGCGCGCCGCGCGAATCATCTGGTCGATCGGTTGCAGCGACATGTTGCGCCTACCTCGCGGCATTTTCGGGCGAAGCGATCAGCACTTCGCGCCCTGCGTTCCGAAGCGTAGCCAGATCCTTCTCCGGAACTGCGGCATCCGTGACGACCGTGTGGATCTGTTCAATGTCCAGCACCTTTGATAGCGCACGCTGACCGAACTTCGAGTGGTCCGCCAGCAGTGCGAGCTTCGCGCATTGGGCGGCGACGATCTGTTTGATTCGAAAAGTTGCGACCGACGACTCATAAGTTCCTTCGGACGCGACCAAACCCTTGGTGGAGACCAGGGCCACGTCGACGAAATAACGGGACGCCTGATCCTCGGCGCTGGGACCGACGAACGATGCGCTTGCCACATCGAACTGCCCGCCGAGCGAAACGATCATATTTGCCGTTGTGCGGCCCAGTTCCAGGCAGGCTAGCGCGGAATTGGTGACGATCGTGATTGCCTCACGCCGCGTCGCGAGCAGCTTCGCCAGCTCGAGACAAGTGGTACCGCCGTCGAGGAAAACAGTTGCGTTGTCTGCCACGAGCGACAAGGCCGCCTCCGCAATTTCGCGTTTTTCCAGCCGCCGCACAGACAATCGAGACTTCAGCGCGGTCTCGTAGAGCGACGGCGCCGCATTGGCCCGTTGCGGCCCGCCCAGCGCCTTGATGAGCAGCCCGCGCTTCGCCAGTTCGTCGACGTCGCGGCGGACCGTCATCGTCGAGACACCCAGGGCATCAGTTAACTCTTGATAAGAGCAGGCACCCTGCTGGTCCAATCGCTGCAAAATCGCCCGGTGCCGGCTTGTCATCTCGCGTCCCAGAAGCACATTTTGCGAAGATATGATAATAATTCACAAAATCAAGTGAATTTATCCCACCAATTCCCTGCTCGATCTTCACCCGTCTGACGTAAGCGCTCGTGGCTAGGGCGATTGCGGAAACCAGACCTGGATCACTACCAGGCTTGGCCCCGGTCGGCGCGGCATGTTCATTGACCACGCGGTGATCGTGTTCCATGACGATCAACATCATCATGGGGGTCACGGCCAGGGCGCATGTCCGCGGCCTCGGTAAATAAAACTTGCCTTCATCTGATTCTCCATAGCACCTGGCGCCAAAAGAAATCAACCTGCTGCATGTATCGGTAGGACTTCTCATCGGTAACGCCGTAGTAGAGCGGGGCGGTGGTGCTGTGGCCGACATGATCCATCATCTGTCCAGGACGAATTGGGGTATGCCGCTGTCAACGGACTGGGTTTCAAAGAAGTGACGAAGACTGTGGACGACCAGACCATCATCCGCGCAGCCTACCGGCAGGTCGAGGAGCTCGAGCGCAGGCTCAGCACATGAGTCGTTTTGAACGGGTGTTACGTAACGGAGAGGAGGGGACACGGTTAGAACTTTTCCTCGCTGGCGTGGCCGAAAACGCTGAGACGCTCACCGTGTTGGCCCTCGAAATCGAGGGGTGGCGGCTATCCCGGCCATCACCGTGTGGCGGCCGAGTACGCAGTACCCCTAATGGATAATGGGTCGCTCAATCTCGCGTCGCTCTCAACGCACCATCTGCCCCTGGAGCGCTATGGCGATGGAGTTGATTTATTGGAGAAACAGGAAGCCGTGAAGATTTGCTTCTGGCCGTGGCGGGATCAATGAATCGAGGCACGTCTGGAAAGCATAACCCTCGTGCGCGTCGGAGAAGTTCGCGGCCACCGCCGCAGTAATTCTCTCGCGGGCCAACCGCTCACCGCCTACACGCATTGGCGCGTTCGGCGAAGCGACAACATGCCGAATGAGCTGGCCAGCAGCAGGAGCGTGGGCTCGGGGACGGGGCTTGTGTTGAGTGAAGCTTCGATATTAAGAGGTTGGTCGAAGTACGCGAACGTGCCGACCTGTTGCACTGGATAGTTTTGACCTGGTCCGTTAAAGAACTGCACCAGGATCCCATCGTTCGATGAGCCGATCGACACGGGATTGCCCAGGAGAACCGAGAAAAGGAGCCTGTCCCCCGTGTCCGGGTTGGCCATGCCTGCCGGGTTATCATCATGGTACGCGAACGCCAGGTTCTGGCGAATAATGTTCTGTGATGTGAAGTCAAATGAAAGGACCTGGCTGACGTCGCGGACGTTGCCGCCGTTGTTATAGTTGCTTCCCGTGAAGGTGGCATCATTGCGGTGGACGCTGGCGATAGGGGTATAGGCCAATGCGTCGGCGGTATTTGAGTCGATGGGGATGCCATTTGAGTCGATGTCGAACAGATCGACAGTCAAGTCCGGCGTGTACGTCGGCGTCCCATCGAAAGTAAAATATCCGAACCTGATCTGGAGGGTCTCGATCTTTTCCGCAGCCGCCAGGTGCACGTCGTCGCCAAGGTACCCACGATCGTACGCGGCTTGTTGCTCCAGACTTCTATTCCCGGTCGGGTCGGCGCTAGGGTTCACATTGTACGTGACTGCCGCATCCGCGTTCCCGAGTGCGAACAGCGCGGAGCCAGCACCGGCGAGCAATGCGACCATCTCTGCTCTTTTCATAACTTTCTCCGATCAGAGTTAGCGAAACCCATCAGCTTCGGCCGCGCGGGGACGACTGGGGCCGCCCCCGGCCGCGCGCGGCCAACACGGCCGGTTATTCAATCGCGAACCCGAGGCCCGAGGTGAGGACTCCCTATTGACGTGATTGCGCGATTGGCCGGCTGTGAGACACATTCGGTCAGAATTGGCGCGGAGACAGGCCTCGCAAGGACCTTAGGGGGCGGCGAGCGCCCAGCCCGGCATAGCGCGTCCCGGCGCGCGCATCGCGCGTGGAGATTGATCGCCCGGCCACCGCGATTGCGGCGTCGATCCATCTCGAACGGCACTCAATCCCCCGCGGCACGCCACAACCTCACCGCGCCATCGGAGTTTGCCGTAGCCAGCGTCATGCCGTCGGGGGACACGGCCACCGACCCGGGGCCCGCCGGCTCGACGAGCGTGGTTTTGGGCTCGCCCGTCGCCAAGTCCCACAGTTTAACCGTCTTGTCGAAGCTGGCCGACGCCAACGTCCGGCCGTCCGGGCAAAAGGCCACGGACAAGACGGTACTGGCGTGTCCTTTGAGCGTCGCCTTGAGCGCGCCGCTGTTCACATCCCACAACTTGACCGTGTTGTCTTCGCTCCCGGTGGCCAACGTATTGCCGTCATGAGAAATGGCCCCGCAACGGATCCAGGTCGAATGCCCTTTGATCTCGGCCCGGAGGTGGCGCGTCTCGACGTCCCACAGCTTCAGCGCCCGCCCCCAGCCACCCGTCACGGCCAGGGTGCGCCCGTCTTTGGAGAAGATGAGCGAGGTGATCGGATCACCAGTTACCGTCTGGGGGCGCCAACGTAGGACACCGGTCGCCCGGTCCCACAGGATGACCTGCCCCTTATTATCACCGGAGGCTACCGTGCGCGCGTCGGGCGACAGGGCGATCGCGCTGACTGGCCCCGCGTGTCCGGCGAAGGAGGCCGGCCATGGCAGGGCCGTCGCGACGTCCCAGAGCCGGACGGTTCCCGTCGCGTCGCCCGACGCCAACGTCGTGCCGTCGGGCGCGAAGCCGAGCGATGTGACGTAGCCGCGGTGCCCTTTCATCGTCACGCGAAGTTCCCCGCTCGCGGCGTCCCAGAGCTTAACGGTGTGGTCTTCGCCGGTGGACGCGAGCACGCCGCCCCCCGGGTGAGAAGACAGCGTGCTGGGCCGAGACACTGTACGGCAGGTCCGCCTCGACGGGCATGTTCGCAAGCAGCCTCGTCGTCGGATCCGGGCTGGCGACGTCCCACAGACGCACTGCGCCGTCGGACGATCCAGTGGCAACGGTCGCACAGTCCCGGGAGAAGTCGAGGGCGGAAATAACGTAACCTTGTCCCATGAGCGAAAACTTCACGCTACCGGAAGCGACGTCCCACACTCGAAGGACGCGATCCTCGCCCGCGGCAGCCAGGGACTTTCCGTCGGAGGAGAATCGCGCAGCGAAGAGCCCCTGCCCGCGCGCGTCGAGGCGCTTCTTTAGTTCGCCAGTGGCGGTGTCCCAGAGGTACACGGGGCTGCCCTCACCATGAGGCACCGTGTACGTACCCGCGGCCAAGAGCTTTCCGTCCGGCGAAAACGCGACGGCAGTCGCCTGGCCGTGCGAGACCGCGAGCGTCCGCGTCGGCTGGCGTTTGGTCAAGTCCCACAGGATGACTTCGCCCGGCTTGGCGAGGTACCCGCTGCCAGAAGCCAACGTCGCGCCGTCCGGGGTAAAGGCGATCGACATGACGGCCGCGGTGTGCCCGCGTAATGTCGTCGCCAACCGGCCACTCGCGGCGTCCCAGAGCCGCACGGTCCGGTCATCACTCGCGGTCCCAACAGTCCGGCCGTCAGGCGAGAAGCAGACAGCGGTGATGGTATCGTTGTGGCCCTCGAGGACCACCTTCTGAGCACCGGTCTTGACGTCCCAAAGTCGCGCGGTGCCGTCCTGACTTGCCGAGGCAATCGTGGCCCCGTCCGGGGCAAAGGCGACTGCCTGGACAGGGCCGCGATGGCCGCGGAAGGCGAACCATTCCTCGCCGCTCTTCACGACCCAGAGCCGCACGATGTTGTCATGGCCGCACGCCGCAAGAAGGGTGCCGTCCGGCGAGTAGGCGACGCCGTTGATTCGATCGGCGTTCGCCGTCATGGTCCTGCGCAGCCGATGGTGGCACAGGCGCCACCAGTAGTGCCATTCGAAGCCGCGCAGGTCTTGCGTGCCCCGCCGCGGCAGGTAGAGCTGCAGCCAGTCCGTGGCGCGCGCGGCGTCGGCGGCTTCCACCGCCTGCTGGGCCAGGTTCATGTGCGCGACGTACAGGGCGCGTGTCGTCCACTGTTCGCGGTCGACCACCCGCGCGGTCTGCGCCACCGCCAGGCGGCGCTGCGCCTCGGCCTCGGTTGCGTGGTGCTGCGCCAAGGCGCGCTGCCGCTCGGCCGTCTGGTAGTTCTCGTCGGCGCGCCGGTAGGCAGCGGCGGTCCGCACGGTGCTGACCGTCAGCGCGACCGCTGCCAGCACCAGCAGTGCCCCGGCGAACGCGGCCGCCGCCAGCGCCCGTTTGTACCGCGCGGCGAATTTGCGGAACCGGTACCACGCCGACGGCGGGCAGGCTTCAACCGGTTCGTCCGCCAGGTAGCGCTCGACGTCCCGCGCCAGGCCGTTGGCGGTCTCGTAGCGGCGCGTGCGATCCTTGGCCATCGCCCGCATGACGATCCAGTCCAGCTCCCCGCGCACCAGCTGGCCCAGCCGCTTCGGGTCCGTGCCGCAGTTAGCGGAAACGCTGCCCAACGCGTCGCCCAGGGTGCTGATGCGGGTGGACGGGGCGGGCGGTTCTTCCTCGCGGATGATCCTGCGGACTTCGTCGTGCGCGGCCTCGCGCAGTCGATTCCGGTCGAATGGCGTGGTGCCGGTCAGCAGCTCGTAGAGCAACACCCCCAGGCCGTAGACGTCGCTGCGCGTGTCGACGTCCAGCCCGCTCATCTCCGCCTGCTCGGGGCTCATGTACAATGGCGTGCCGACCATCTGCGCGAAGTTCGTAAACAGAGTGCGCTCGGTGAGACGCTGCTCCCCGACGGCCTTGGCGACGCCGAAATCGATCACCTTCGGGACCGGCACGCCATCCATGAGCGTCACCAGCACGTTTGTCGGTTTGATGTCGCGGTGAATCACGCCCTTGGTGTGTGCGTGCTGGACGGCCCGGCAGACCTGGACGAACAGTTCCAGCCGTCCACGGGGGGCCAGTCGGTTTCGGTCGCAGTAGTCGGTAATCGGGACGCCGCGCACCAACTCCATCACGAAGTAGGGACGCCCGCTGTCGGTGGCGCCCACGTCGAGGACCTTGGCGATATTCTCGTGGTCCATCAGCGCCAGCGCCTGGCGCTCGGCTTCGAAGCGGGCGACCACTTGGCGGGTGTCGAGGCCGGGTTTGATCAGCTTCAGCGCGACCTTGCGGCGCACGGGCGTGAGCTGTTCGGCCATAAAGACGACACCGAATCCGCCTTCGCCGAGCCGCTCGAGCAACTTATAGCGGCCAACCGTAGCGCCGACGCGTTCGGTTGACGGAGCGGCGTTCAACGACCAGTCCACACTGGACTGCTCCATCACCAGCAGCGCGGGAAATAGCTCCTGGATCTGGCCGGCGAGGGCGGGGTATCGCTGCGCGTACTCGTCGACGGTTGGACGCTCACCGCGACGGTAGCGATGGGCGAAATCGTCGGCCAGCTCCGTCAGAAGCTCGGGCTCCCCCGTACGCTCGCCCGAGGTGGGATCGGTCATCGCAACAGTCCTGTCAGGCCCCCCGGCATCGCCGCCAAGGTCTCCCGCAGTCGCTTGAGCGACCGCACGTACCGCTTGGCCGCGGCGCGCTCCTGGATGCCCAGCACCCGGGCGGCCTCACCGTTGGTCAACTGCTCGTAGTGCCGCAGCGCCAGGACTTCGCGGTCGGTCGGATCCATCGCATCCAGCGCGTCTTGCAGCCGGAGGTTGACCTCCGCGCGGGCCGCGGCCGTGTGCGGGCCCGTGGCGTGGCCCGACAGCTCGGCCACCAGCGCCACCGACGTCGCGTGAGCGGTGCCGGCAACGCCCACTTCACGCGCCGCGTCGCGCATGTGGGTGCCGAGATGATAGCGGTGGACCTCCAGTAGCTTATTGCTCACGATCCCCCGCAGCCACAAAAAAACCGGCACCGCCGGCAGGCGGAAGTAATCGGCGCGGTGGTCGGCGGCCTCGAGGTACGCCTCCTGGACGATATCCGCGGCGTCAACGCGCCCGCGCAGGCGCGGGTCCAGCCGGAACGCGACCATCCGGCGGAGCCGCTCCCCGTGCTTGGTCAACAGCGCCCCCCACGCCTCGATGTCCCCGTCCGCGGCGCGTCGCAACAACCGGTCGGCTTCAAGTTGAAGGTCCGCCATGGATGCCTACAGCAATTATAATTGCTCCCCAACGCGAGGAGGAGACAGGTGGGTTGATACGTTGGGCAGGTCGACCCGTCGCTTGCGGGCACGAGCTGTAAAGGGTCCGGCCGTAAGCCGGGGCGGCTTCTTCTCCAAGCGCGTGATCACCGCCGCAGGCGTCCGCCACGCTTCGTCCTGGCCTCCGCGCACGCGTCGAAGCTCGCCAACGCATGCACCGGGCGTTGGTCGAATTGCTGCGCGAGATTCCGTTCGAAGACGTATTGGCTGATGTGAAAGATCGACTCGACTACGGGCCGGCCGAGTATCTGTCCCGCATCTGCATTCGATTCTGCCTCAGCTCGCGCGAACCTCTGCTGCTCCGCGCCCGCTTCAAATACAAGCCATTAACAAGCGCGAAGTTTGTCCGGCAGACCAAGCGCGCCTGGCGTGATCTGGCTGCCAGTACCAAGCGAAAGTAGCCCGGTAGTAGGGCGCGGGCGCAGGTGGGGGCGAATTGGGGGCGATCACGATCGCGTGCAGTCCGCACCCTGATTTAAAGCATGTCAAATAAATGACTTAGAACTCAATAGAAGAATCTAGCGGAGAGGGGGAGATTCGAACTCCCGCTACCCTTGCGGGCAGACCGGTTTTCGAAACCGGCGCATTCAACCACTCTGCCACCTCTCCGGTGGAAAACGAAAACTAACCCATGGCCGAAGTGAGGTCAATTCGGCCATTACGCTCGGCTTCTCCAGCGCCGAGCGCCGCCGCGGCGCGGGCCAGACGCGGAGAACCAACTGTCTGCGCCCCGGTTAAACGATGCGAAGCGAATCGCCGGAACCAAGCATAAAGGAGTGTAAAATGAAAGACGGGCCGCCAGACCTGTCCTTCAAGTCGCTCATTCGAACACGTTCAGCTACTTCGTCTTCAAAAAGAATACCCGGATCTCCCCAGGCCGCAGCTTCAGCGTGGCGGTGTTCATCTCTCCATCCTGTTTCCAGTCCAGCTTCACCGGCTGCGTGTACTCGGGCAGCCACTCGTTCGCGAAGGCCCAGCTCTGCGGCTCTTCGCCGATCCAATCCTCAGTAGCAGCCGGCTTCTCCTTCGTGCGCAGCGTGATCTCGTAGCTCTTGCTCTGATCGATCGGCCTGGCAGGTGAGTGCGACGCCTTGGAGATGCCTTCGTTGTTGCTTACGACAACGATGTAGCCGTCGGCACGGATGTTCACGAAATGCTGACAGTTTCCGCGCACTTCCACCGGCTGCAGGCCGCTGGTAACCTCCAGCAGCAAGTGCGCCATGTACGGCATCGCGACGCCGTCGAGGCCCAGAAGATACGAGGGCGTCGTGAGGATGACTTTCCCCTTGCCCACCTTGTTCAGCACCGCAACCGGATCGCCCGATGGAGTCTTGGCGATCACTTCGCCGGTGGTCGCAGTGGCCATGCGATATGAAAACGGCGTGCCCGCCAGCGTCTCATTGTCGCGCACGCATTGCGCGCTGCTCGCCTCTTTGGCCGCCTTCGCATCGCCAAGCTTCGCGCCCAGGAAAGTGTCATCGAGGCCCGGCACCACCTGTTCCGCGTTGATCACCAGCGTGCCGCCGTCATTGACATACTGCTTCAGCCGCCCGGCCCACTTCGCGTCAAGACGCGTTTCGCCGAGGCAGATCAGCACCGGATAGTTCTTCACCGCGTCGAGCTTGGTGGGCGACGTCACCAGGGCGTCGAAGATGTCGCCGAAGTAGCCGTTGGGCCACGGAACGTTCAGATCATCAACCGGGTCGCCCTCGTTCTTCGGGAACGGGAAGTACGCGACGTTGAAGAACTGATCCAGCATCCGGTCGCCGCGGGCCATCGGCTCTTTGCCCCAGATGCGCTCGCCGTCGTAGGTGTACTTGTCCCAGCCGTGCGCGTGATCGAGCAACAAGCCCACCGGCGTGTTGATGACGCCGCGGTCCGGGTGCTTGCTCGCCATCCGCAGCATCTCGTCATACGACCAGCCCATCGCGTTGAGCTTGCCGTTGTTGTCGAACAGATTGTACCCCTGCTCGGGATGGAAGAAGTTGGTTCCCTGCAGATACGCGTTGAGCAGCGTCCGGCGGACGTGCGCGAAGGACGAGCCAATCACAGCGTTGCGGTTGTCGATCTTCAGCCCTTCCATCTTGATCTCGTACGGACCTTCCTTCGTCAACGTGCGGATCGCGTCGCCGAAGCTGGCGCCGTAATACCACAGCCAGCGAATGCCATACTGCCGCGCGGCGCCGCGCACGAACGACACCTGCCATTGGATGTAAGGCAAAGCCGAGGCCGATTCCGCGCCGACGACCTGCGCGCCCGCTTCCGCGAATTGATGGACATGGGTAACGGTCCCGACGCTGATGCAGGTGATCACTTTCTCCAGCGGGTTCTCAACCGGCGACGCCCAGTCGGCGCTGATCGCCGCCTTCCATTTCTGCTTTCCCGCGCCAAAGAGAAACTGGTAATTGTTCTCTTTGTAATTTTTGCCGGCCGCTACGTCCGGCGGAACGAGCGTCGGGCCCAGATAACTATCCTCTCCCGATATGATCCCCACCCACAGTTCGCCGAAGGTCTGCTTCATCGCGTTGAATGAGCCGGGCACGCTTTTGGCCGACCCATAGTTGCCGACGATCACAAAAGGTCGTTTGTTCTTCAGGATGTATTGCCGCACCGGATCGTTCGCTCTCAGCAGGTTGGGCGTATCGGCAATGTTGATCTGCAGCCCAACGACCGGCAGGCTGAAGATCGGGGCGGCCTTGGGATTGCCGCGGTGCGCGCTGAGAAACCCTTTGATGGCCAGATCACCGTCATCCCCGGAGATGCGAACCGGCTCCGGAAAGCCCGGCACCAGAGTGGTCGCCCCCATGTACCAGAAGTCGCGCCCCGCCGTTTTCTTGAGTTGCCACGCCTCGGGGACCGCGCGCTTCGGATCGGCCTCGATCAAAGGCTTGAGCGGCTCGCGCTTTTCCCCCCACTTCAGCAGATACTGAGAATATGCCATCGGCGGAAAGCCGCGATCCGCCGGCTTCCACTGCGGATCGGTCGTCAGAATGATCGAATCCACCCCGCGGCGCACCGGCGCTGTCCCGGCCAGCGCAATGCGGATCTTGGCTGGGCCCTCCTTCAGGTTCATCTGCGAACTCGCCCAGGCATAATTCCAAGTGAGCGGCGGCGTCGGAGGGGGCGCAACATCCTTCAGGCCGAATGCCGCCTTGGCCTGCCCGACGTATACATCGAACGGCTCCGGCTTGCCCGCATAGTCTTCATATCGAACCCAAAGCGTGTAGGCGCCGTCGGTCGGAATGAACGTGTCGAGCGAGAGGTCCCCGACAGCCGCCGTCGGCTCCCCATAAACCGCCCACCACCCCGAGTCTCCGCCCCGGCTCCATTGCGGATACCATGCCATGTTCTGCTTCCAGGAGCCCACCTTGGGGTCAGTTTGGCTCGATGGAGATACGCCCGCGAAATCCTCCGCTTCAAACTTCATGTAAACCGGCGTCGCGCCTTCCCCGCCGGTGCTGTCCGCTCGGGCGCAGGCAAGATGAGAGATGACCGCCGTGCCCACGAGCGAAAGCATCGCCAGTGCCACAAGAGAAGGAATTCCGAGCCGGAAGCGTTGCCTCATGGGTGATCCGCCTGTTGTGGAAGGTCTCTGGTCCAGGTCCGCATCCATCGTACCGGTTGATGCAGCCAATGTTGAGGGCTGGTATTCCCCGGCACGACCCCGCGGGTCCGCCAACCGCCGCACAATCGTTCATGCTCCGCGCTGCGTGCAGACGCCACAACCGTTCTGCAAGATCCTCGCGCTCATTGCCGATAAGAACCGGACAGGGGCCCCCGCTGGGGGCCCGGTTCGTTGATTCAGGGTTGTGGGTGTATGCAATCTACTCTTCAGCAGATCAAGGCCGTCGCCAAACCCCCGAAGCAGGGACGAGGCAAACGGCGACTCGGGTTTCGTTCCGACCGCAAACACGCCGCCTCGGTGGCACAATCAATCGCGGCGCAGGCAGACGGCTCACCGCTGCGGCAGGCGGTGCCCGGCCCGGTCGCACAACTCCTCGAGGCCGAGTCGGTCCAACTCTCCGGCCTGCTCCTCTTCACCGACACCGACATCGACCGCGACGGGTCCTACCGCGCGCAGTGGCTGGCGGTGACGAACGACCGCCTCCTTCTTCTCAGCGGAGGCGACTCGCCCGCGATCCACACCACCCTTTCGTTCAGCGATGCCACCGAGTTCCGCCTCGAATCCGTCATCGGATCGGGGCTCCTCCAGGCGCGGGTCGGGGGAATGTTCGTCGACCTCCTTCGCTTCAGCAACCGCCTCGGCGACCGCTTTGCAAAGGTCGCGCGAAAGCTGGATCGCCACCTGCATGGCGAACCCATCACCGTCGAGCCGGAAGACGACGTCGATCCCCGGCGCTGCAAGACCTGTGCGCTGATGCTCGACTTCCCGGGCGAGACCTGCCCGCGCTGCGTCAACAAAGGCGCGGTGCTCGCACGCATGTGGAAGCTGATGGTGCCCTATCGCCGCTCCGCCTTCGCGATGATGGCGCTGCTCGTGCTCGGCATCGGCCTCGACCTCGTCGGGCCCAAGCTCACGCAGTACCTCATCGACCACGTCTTCCCCGGCAACCGCGACGCCGCCCACGCACTGGTCAAGACGCCCGGCGCCGCCTCGAGCCACCTCGCGCTGCTGGTCAACGTGGTCCTCATCCTGGCGGCCGTCCAGGTCCTTCGGATGGTCGTCAATGTCATGAACGGGCGGCTCAGCAGCAAGGTCGGCACCGGCATCACCTTTGACATGCGCTCGCGCCTCGTGCAGCACATGCAGCAACTCTCGGTCTCCTACTACGACCGTCAGCAGGTGGGCTCGCTCGTCGGACGCGTGGCCTACGACACCGAAGCCCTTCACGGCTTCGTCGCCCAGCTCACCAGCGGTTTCCTCTTTCAGATCGTCATGGTGCTGCTGGTCGGCGTGATGATGTTCAGCATCGACGTGAAACTGGCAATGTTCACCCTCGTCCCAGCCCCGCTGGTGATTCTCGGCAGCATCGTCTTCTGGCGCTATATCTACCCGCGCTACTACCGCTTCTGGGACGCCTCCAGCAAGCAGGCGGGCATGCTCTCCGGAATGCTCTCAGGCATGCGCGTCGTCAAGGCCTTCGGACAGGAGGGCCGCGAAACCGACCGCTTCAACAAGGCCAGCGACTATCTGCAGAAGAGCCGCCGCACCGTCGACATGAGCGTGGTCACCTTCAACCCGATGATGAGCCTCGTCTTCCAGTTCGGCGGGTGGATCGTCTGGTACGTCGGCGGAAAGGACGTGCTCGAAGGCCGCCTCAGCCTCGGTCAGCTCATGGCCTACTTCGGCTACCTCTGGATGTTCTACTCGCCGCTGGGCGCGCTGACGCAATTCACCAATTGGCTCACCAGCTTCATCACGCAGGCGCACAGGATCTTCGAGATCCTCGACACGCCCGTGCAGATCGGCGAAAGCGCGCAGCCCCTGCGACAGACGCTCCAGGGCGCCATCGCGTTTGAAAACGTCTCCTTCGGCTACACCCGCCACCAGCAGGTCCTGAAGGACATCAACCTCGACATCAAGCCCGGCGAGATGATCGGTGTCGTCGGGCGCAGCGGCTCTGGAAAATCGACCCTCGTCAACCTGATCTGCCGCTTCTACGACGTCAACGATGGCCGCGTCCTGATCGACGGCGTCGACATCCGCGGCTTCGCCAAGGACAACCTCCGCGGGCAGATCGGCGTCGTCCTCCAGGAGCCGTTCCTGTTCCGCGGCAGCCTGTGGGAAAACCTCACCTACGGCAAGCCCGAAGCAACGCCCGAGCAGGTCCTCGCCGCATCCAGGGCCGGCAACTGCCACGACTTCATCATGCGCAACATGCACGCCTACGACACCTGGGTCGGCGAGCGCGGCGCCGGCCTCTCAGGCGGCGAGCGCCAGCGCATCAGCATCGCCCGCGTGCTGCTCACCGATCCGCGCATTCTCATCCTCGACGAGGCCACCAGCAGCGTCGATGCCGAGAGCGAAGCTGCGATCCAGGCCGCGATGGCCGAAGTCGTCAAGGGACGCACGACCATCGCCATCGCCCACCGCCTCAGCACCCTGCGCAGCGCCAACCGCATCCTCGTCGTGGATGCCGGCAAGATCGTCGAATCCGGCGCGCATGCCGACCTGGTCAATCGCGACGGGCTCTATGCCAAACTCGTGAAGATCCAGGGTCAGCTAGCGCCCCCGCCGACGATCGACAACCTCGTCGCCGACCAGAAAGCCATTGGGAACGAAGCCGCCTCCAAGGCGCTGGCGGATCCGAAAAGCTTCCACCCGCGCTGGCTCACGCCTAACCTGGCCAACATCCACCTCGGCAGCCACAGCGCCCTGCATGTCACCGTTCTGAACGAGCGGATCTACGGCGGGGTCTATGCCCTGCGCTGCATGCCCGTGCGCTTCCCGCGCGAGTTCATCTCGCTCCGCTGCCTCGACCACGAGAAGCGCGAGACCGAAGTCGGCCTGATTCGCCGGCTCGATGAGTGGCCCGCCGAGGCCCAGAAACTCGTCGAGGAATCGCTGCAGAAGCGCTACTTTGTCCACACCATCCGGGCGATCCAGAACCTCGAGCACTTCCAGGGCTACCTCAACTTCGATGTCGAGACCGACCTCGGCCCGCTCCAGTTCATCATGCGCTGGCAGTACGACAAGGCCCAGGACTACGGCCCCGCCGGCAAGATGCTGCTCGACACCGAGGACAACCGCTTCCTCGTCCCAGATGTCGAAACCCTCCCCGAGCGCGACCGCCGGATGTTTCAACGCTACATCTACTGGTGAGCAGCGGAATGCTTTCCCAGGAGAAGGGATCGGACTTGCTCCGGTCCCTCTTTGTTGCGCCGCGATTTCCCATCCTTTATCTTCCCACCAGCACCACGCCCACGAGCGCGGCAAAGTCCGATCTGCGTGTTACTCTCTTCCCATGCCCGACACCTCTCTGCGCTTCATCCGCATCCAGCAGGACGAGCTCGACCCCGGCCCCCTTCCCCTCCCCTTCCACGACTCGACCATGGGCCCGTTCACGCACTGGCGGCTCAACTGGCTTCGCCTCACCGCTGACGAGGGCACGATCGGCCAGGCCCCGACCCTGCTTCCCGATTCCATTCCGCAAGCGCTTCTCGCCGAAGGACCACGATCGCTTGATGACTGGTGGCATCGCATCTGGTGGATGCTGCGCAACCTGGGCCATCGCAATCCGGCCGTCACCGGCTCCGTCGCCGGCCTCGACATGGCCATGCGCGACATCCTCTCCCAGCGGGCAAAGCAACCCTGGCACCGCCACAACGGCGCTACCCGCGACAGCGTCCCGGTCTATGGCAGCGGCGGAGGAACGAATCGAACCGTCGATCAACTCGTCGCCGAGATGCGCGACTTCGTGTCCGGCGGCTATCGCACCGTCAAAATGAAAGTCGGCAAAGACTTCGGCAGCCGCATGGATGAAGACGTCGAGCGCGTGCGGGCCGTGCGCGAGGCGATCGGCAACGATGTCGCGCTCGCAGTCGATGCCAACCAGATATGGTCGGCCGCGCAGGCACACGCCTTCGCAACTCGCATCGCCCACCTCAACATCGCCTGGTTTGAGGAGCCCGTTCACTCCGCCGACCGCCAGGCGCTGCGCGAGCTGTGCCCAGCCTGTCCGATCCCCGTGGCGATGGGCGAGAGCGAAAACCACTGGCTCGGCTTCCGCGACCTTTCCGAGTGCGGCGTGCAGCACCTCCAGCCGTCGCCGCACGGCATTCCCGGCTACGCCCGCTGGCGCGAGGCCCTGGCATTCGCCGAACGAGGCGGCGCCTACTGGACCGCCGGCGGCTTCTCGAACCTCACCGCGATGTACGTTGCGACCCGCCCCGCCGGAACCGTCGAGTACCTCCGCTCGATCATCGGCCACCTCGCCACCTGCTGGTCCGTCAAGCCCGCAATCGCCGGCGGCGAAATCCACCTTCCGCAGACGCCGGGACTTCCCGTAGCGGTGGATTGGGATGGCCTGCACGCCCGTGGCGCTGTTCGATCTCTATTGGATTTGAAAGCCTGACGCCGGGCCGCTTCCCTTCCCGCCCGCTCGTTGTTACACCTCCCAGGGTCCGAACATTGTGCGGGAGGCAGGCATGGCGGAGATGCCGTTCAGCGAGTGCCGTCGTTTAGTCGAGCTCAACCAAATCCCAATGCGCCCTTCTCTCAAGCGAATTCACGATCAGCTATCCATGAACTGTCGAAGATTGTGGGCAGCGTGCATCCTGCTGCCCATTACCATTTCCTGCGACCCCGGCGCGAAAGAGTTACAGTCGAAAGATTGGAGACCCATGGCGACTGAGGCGAAGCCTGCGATTGGGCTCAGCCCCGCAAGTGGCCCGACAGCTGCGACATCAATGCCGGGTGAAGCGGAATCGCTGAAGCTCGTCAGGCAGTTAGCGGAGGCAAAGCGGATCGCGATTGAACAGATCGGCGGTCTGGACGCAAACTCACTCACGCAAGGATACATCGCGCCGGCGTACGGGAGTCGTATGTCGCTCTTACCCATTGGGATCGCCGCGTGCTTTACCGTGCGGGGCAGCTTCCGCAAGGAATCGCTCGGGGAGATGGCGGATATGGTGGTCGTCGTCTTCACAGACGACCCAACCGATACGGTCTTCAATCGCAAAGCGCGACGCCTGCCTGTCTGGCTACATCAGGGCCTCATTGGAATTACCCGCTGAACTCCTGCGGATGTGGCGTCTCGCTGACGACCCAGCATGCGAAATGACTCGTCTCAAGCTTCGATGGTATTCACGTCCTCCGCACGCGCGAAACCCCCGTGCCAGGTGTCGCGGCTGCGGCGGCTGCTTGTGTGGTGGTTCGTTATTCGGTAGACACCGGCGCGTGGTCCTGCTTCAGCGCCGCCTGCAGCGTGTGCCACGGCAGCGTCGCGCATTTCACCCGCACCGGAAACTCCCGCACCCCCGCGAACACCGCCAGCTTCCCCAACTCCGGCACATCCGGAACTTCCTCGTCCGGCGGTCCCGTCAGCACCTCGTGAAATCGCTCGAACAGCTTCTCCGCCTCGCCGATTGTCTTCCCCTTCAGCATCTCCGTCATCATCGACGCCGACGCCGTCGAGATCGCGCAGCCCGAGCCCTGGAACGCCGCGTCCCGGATCACCCCGTCCTCCACCTTCACGAACAGCTTCAGCTTGTCCCCGCACAGCCGGTTGTGCCCGTCCGCCGTCCGATTCGCATCCCCCATCACGCGGAAATTCCGCGGCCGCTTCGTGTGGTCCAGAATCACTTCCTGATAAAGATCGCGCAGGTCAGACATTTAGCTTCACCAAGTCACAATGAAGAATACTTTTGCCACCGATGCACACCGATGCACACCGATGAAAGCAAAGTAAAAACTTGGTTTGATCTTCTTCCATCGCATTGATCGGTGCTAATCGGTGCTCATCGGTGGCTAATTCTTCTTCTTCGCGTCTTCGCGCCTTCGCGGTAAAAATCTCAAGCAAACATCTGAATGACTTTCCGCACGCCAGCCACCAGTGCATCCACTTCTTCCTTAGTATTGTAGAACGCCAACGAAGCCCGCGCCGTCGCCGGAACGTTGAGCCTGTCCATCACCGGCTGGCAGCAATGATGCCCCGTCCGCACCGCGACGCCTTCGCCATCCAGGATGCTTCCAATGTCGTGCGGATGAATATCCATCTTCACCGGCGGCACCTTTTCCAGCACGAACGAGATCACGCTCGCCTTCTGCTTCGCCGTTCCCACCAGCCGCAGCCCGCCGATGCGCGACAACTCGCTCATCCCATAGCGAAGCAATTCCTGCTCGTGCGCGATCGCCGCGTCGAGATCGATGCCATTGATGTAATCAATCGCCGCCCCCAGCCCGATCACGCCCGCGATGTTCGGTGTTCCCGCCTCAAACTTGTAGGGCAGGTCGTTATACGTCGTCTTCTCGAACGTCACCGAGCTGATCATGTCGCCGCCTCCCTGATAAGGCGGCATCACGTCCAGCAGCTTCGCCTTCCCATACAGCACGCCGATGCCGGTGGGCCCGAACATCTTGTGGCCCGAGAAAGCGTAGAAGTCGCAGTCGTACTTTCGCACATCCGTGCGCCCATGCGCCACCCATTGCGCGCCATCCAGAAGCACGGGGACCTTTCGCGCGTGCGCCAGTTCCACGATCCGCTCGATCGGATTGATCGTCCCCAGCGCATTGGACAGATGATTCACCGCCACCAGCCGGGTCCTGGGCCCCAGCAGCTTCTCATACTCCTCCATCAAGAGCTCGCCCGCGTCGGTCATCGGGATCACTCGCAGCAGCGCGCCTTTCTCCTCGCACAACAGCTGCCAGGGAACGATGTTCGAGTGATGCTCCATCGCCGACAGAACGATCTCGTCGCCGGCCTTCACATTCGCGCGGCCAAAGCTGGAAGCCACCAGGTTGATGCTCTCGGTCGTCCCGCGCGTGAAGATGATCTCCCGGCTCTGTGCCGCGTTAATGAACCGCTGCACCTTCACCCGCGCCTGCTCATACACGTTCGTCGCCTCCTGACTCAAGGTGTAGACGCCCCGGTGAATGTTCGCGTTTTGCGCTTCGTAGTAGTGCTTCAGCGCGTCGATCACCGCCCGCGGCTTCTGCGTGGTGGCAGCGTTGTCGAGGTAAATCAGCGGCTTCCCGTGCACCCTGCTGGACAGGATCGGGAAATCCTGGCGCAACCGCGCCACATCAAACGCGCGCTGCCCACCCGGAGATGACGCTTCGGCCGTCGCCCCGCTTTTCTCGCCCGGCGCCGCATCGCTTCGCGCAGGCTCCATCGCCCCGCCCGCCGCTTCAGCGGGTGGTTTGACCGACGCCCCGCGAGGAGGCAGAACTTCACCGGTGCGCTTCATCATGACGACCCAGGTCCGTGATTCGCAGGTCCTTCGGCAACCCATGCTGCGCGGCCATGTACTCCTCGAGCCGCCGCCGCACGGGGTCCACCTTGATGCGCCGGGTCACGTCCGCCAGAAACGCGTAGCTCAACAGATGCCGCGACGCTTCCAACGAGATCCCGCGCGAGCGAAGATAGAAAACCATGTCTTCATCCACCGGCCCCGTCGTCGATCCGTGCGTGCACTTCACGTCGTCCGCATAAATTTCCAGCGCCGGCTGCGAACTCATCACCGCGTCGTCCGACAGCAGCAGCGTCTTGCTCGACTGCATCGAGTCCGTCTTCTGCGCATCCGGACGCACCAGGATCTTCCCCTTGAACACGCCGCTCGAACGCCCGCTGAGCACGTGCTTGTACAACTCATGGCTCGGACAATTCGGCTCGGCATGATCCAGCAGCGTGTGGTTGTCGACGTGCTGCTCGCCGTTGATCAACACCAGCCCGTTCAGCGTTGCGCTCGCGGCTTCGCCGGCCAACACGACGTTCAGGTCGTTGCGCGTCAGCTTTCCGCCGAGTGATGCCGAGTGCGACACGAAGCTCGACGCCCGCCCCAGATGCGCCTGCGTCGTCGCGACGTGAAACGCCTGCGACCCCTCCAGCTGCACCTTGCACCGGTCGATCCGCGCGCCGTTTCCCGCAATGACCTCAGTCACGGCGTTCGTGAAGTAAACGCCCTCTCCCCGGCCGAGATACGTCTCGACGAACGCCGCCTCAACGCCATCTTCCGCGACGAACAGCACGCGCGGATGCGACACCTGCGGCTCCGGGCCCGCCGACGTGATGAACAGCAAATGGATCGGCTTGGCGAGGATCGTCCCCTTGCTCAGGTGAATGAATGCGCCCTCGCGGACGAACCCGGTGTTGAGCGCGACGAACGGGTTCTTCTCGATATTCGCATACCGCCCGAGATAGCGGTCCAGCCGCGGCCCCTCCGACTGCAGCGCTGAAGAGAGCGTCACCACGCGCACGCCGCGCGGCAGCTTCCCGGGGCGCGAAAGCTTCGCGACATAAACGCCGTTGACGAAAACCAGCTCACAAGACGCTTCGCCGCCGAAACTCAGTCGCTCCACCTCTTCCAGGCTGACGCCTGCGCCTTCGAGGCTCGCCAGCTTGAACGGCACCTTCGCGATCGGCGCAACGTTCGTCGTGCGCCACTCCTCATCGCGCCGGCTATCGGGGAATCCTGCCTGCTCGAAGCGCTGAATGCCCGTGCGCCGCAATTCCTCCAGCCACGGCTGCCCATGCACGCCTAGCGCCTTCTCGAACCGCGAAAAGTTCGAGAGGTGGGTGCTCTTTTCCTCTGCAAGTTGCGTCATTCCTGGTTCCGTTCCTGCCGGCGGGTTGTGCTGCCGATGCGCATTCAAAGCTCTGCCAACTGCTTCACTTCCTTCTCGACCCAGTCATACCCCTTCTCTTCCAGCTCCAGCGCCAGCGACTTGTCGCCCGACTTCACGATGCGCCCGTCCAGCATCACGTGAACGAAGTCAGGCTGAATGTAGTTCAACAGCCGCTGGTAATGGGTAACCAGAACGATCGAGCGGTCCGGCCGGCGCAGCGTGTTCGCGCCCTGCGCGACCACCTTCATCGCGTCGATATCCAGGCCCGAGTCGGTCTCGTCCATTAGCGCCAGCAGCGGGTTGATCACCGCCATCTGGAAAATCTCGTTGCGCTTCTTTTCGCCGCCGGAGAAACCTTCGTTCACCGCGCGGTTCATAAAGCTCTGGTCCATCTGCAGCAGCTTCATCTTGTCTTTGACCAGCTTCAGAAAGTCCATCGCGTCGAGCTCTTCATCGCCGCGATGCTTGCGGATCGCATTTACCGCCGCCTTCAAAAAATAGCTCGTGCTCACCCCGGGGATCTCGACCGGGTACTGGAACGCGAGAAAGATCCCTTCGCGCGCCCGCTCCTCGGCCGAATACTCCAGCAGGTTCTTCCCCTGATACAGCACCTCGCCCTGCGTCACCTGGTAGGTTTCCCGCCCCGCGATCACCTGCACAAGCGTGCTCTTCCCCGACCCGTTCTTCCCCATGATCGCGTGCACCTCCCCCAACTTCACCGTGAGGTCGACACCCTTGAGGATCTCGCGATCACCCACGCCCGCATGCAGATTTCGAACTTCAAGAAGACTCATGTTTACCCTGTCGCATTCCGCCCGCTCGTCCAACGTAACACGGGCGTCCCGCCCGTGCCGACTCCGTCGTCCCCCATAACACGGGCGTCTCGCCCGTGCCCTCCCCCGTAACACGGGCGTCTCGCCCGTGCCGAAAACCTTCACCCCGACAGCGACTCCACTCTCCCAATAAACCCGCCGTCACGTGTTAAGCGCGCCGAATTTGCGCATGTCAACCCACGCTGCCTTCCAGACTCACCCCCAGCAGCTTCTGCGCCTCCACCGCGAACTCCATCGGCAGCTCGCGAAACACCTCCTTGCAGAAGCCGTTCACGATCATGTTCACCGAGTCTTCCAGGGCGATGCCCCGGCTCTTGCAATAGAAAAGCTGGTCCTCGCCGATCTTCGACGTCGACGCCTCGTGCTCCACGCGCGAGCTGGTATTGCGCACTTCGATGTAAGGCGTGGTATGCGCCCCGCACTTGTCGCCCAGCAGCAGCGAATCGCACTGCGTGTAGTTGCGCGAGTTGGTCGCGCCTTTCAGGATCTTCACCTGCCCGCGGTACGTGTTCTGCCCAAAACCAGCCGAGATCCCCTTCGACACGATCGTGCTCTTCGTGTTCTTGCCGATGTGGATCATCTTCGTGCCGGTGTCGGCCTGCTGGTAATTGTTCGTCAGCGCCACCGAGTAAAATTCGCCGATGGAGTTGTCCCCCTGCAGGATGCAGCTCGGGTATTTCCAGGTGATGGCCGACCCCGTCTCCACCTGCGTCCAGGAGATCTTCGAGCTCACCCCGCGGCAGGCGCCGCGCTTGGTGACGAAGTTGTAGATGCCGCCTTTGCCGTTCTTGTCGCCGGGGTACCAGTTCTGCACCGTCGAGTACTTGATCTGCGCGTTGTCCATCGCGACCAGCTCGACGACCGCGGCGTGCAATTGGTTCTCGTCGCGCATCGGCGCGGTGCAACCTTCCAGGTAGCTTACGCTCGCGCCTTCTTCGGCGATGATGAGCGTGCGTTCGAACTGGCCGGTGTTTCGCGCGTTAATGCGGAAATAGGTGCTCAGTTCCATCGGGCACTTCACACCTTTGGGGATGTAGACGAACGAACCGTCTGTGAAGACTGCGCAGTTGAGCGTCGCAAAGTAGTTGTCGCTGTAGGGAACGACACTGCCCAGATACTTCCTGACCAGTTCGGGGTGTTCCTTCACGGCTTCAGAGAAACCACAGAAGATAATGCCCTTCTCAGCCAGCGCTTTCTTAAACGTTGTGACGACCGAGACACTGTCGAACACAGCGTCGACGGCCATGGGCGTTTCCCCGTTTTCTTCGATACCGAGCAGCGCTTTGCGCTCATTCACCGGAATACCGAGCTTGTCGTAAGTCGCCAGGATATCCGGATCGATTTCGTCGAGGCTCTTGGGTTTTTTCTTCGGAGCCGAGAAGTAACTGGTGCTTTGGTAGTCGATCGGTCCATAGCCGTACGGCAGGAACTGCCAGTGCGGTTCCTCCATCGTCAACCAGTGCCGATACGCCTTCAGACGCCAGTCCAGAAGCCACTGCGGCTCTTCCTTCTTGGCGCTGATGAAACGAATCGTGTCTTCGTCCAAACCAGGGGGCAAGGTGTCGGCTTCAACGTCACTGATGAAGCCCCACTTGTACTCCTGGTTCGCCAGCACTTCGATTTCAGATTCTTCTGTTGGCATGTTCCACGTCTTTCCAGATCAGATTTCAACGCGAAGGCGCTAAGGTACAAACAAAGAGCGATGCGCCAGCAACACTGAATTGCTTCGCGTCTTCGCGTCTTCGCGTATTCGCGGTTGAACGTTGTCGGCAGTCGGTGTTAGGCCGAGAAGCTCGAACCACAGCCACAACTGCTGGTGGCATTGGGGTTCTTGAAGACGAAGCCACGGCCCATCACTTCGTCCTTGAAGTCGATCTCGACACTATCCAGATACAGATGGCTCTTCATGTCGACAAGGATTTTCACGCCCTGGCTTTCAAGCTCTTCATCGGACTCGGTCGCTGGCTCTTCGGTCAGGTCGAGCAGGTAGCTGAACCCGCTGCACCCACCACCTTTCACACCAACACGCAGCTTGGTCTCACCCGTGGGGAGGCCTTGATCGGCGATGATCTTCTTAATTTCTTTGGCGGCAGATTCGGAGAGGTTGATCATAATAAGGCTCCTTAAAGCTAGAACTCTGGTATCTCTGTTTCAGGTTCGGTTGGTGGATGAATCGACCAACCAGGTAAAAAATTTTAGAACTTCGACACAGTCGCAGCGCGCTTGGCCGTGAACCGAACACTGCCACAAGGCACGTCAATCCGTCGACCCGCCAGGACAAGGTCTGACAGCTTCACTTCGGTCAAAAACTTATGCAATCGGCGTTTCAACGCCACCAAAGGGGGTGACGACGGGTACTCATCCGTTTTATCGTCCGGGCACGTGCAGGGTTCAACGGCTTCCAACGCCGTCACCAGTTGAAGGAGTGACACCGTGTTCAGGTCCACCGTCAACCGGTAACCGCCGTTCACACCTCGGGTACTGACCAACCATCCCTGCTGCTGCAGCGACTTCAAGATCTTGGCAAGCAGAGAGGCGGGCAAACCCGTCTCACCCGCAAGCTTCTGGCTCGACCATACACCGTCGCGCTCGCTGAGGAACGCCAAAGCGATGAGGGCGTAGTCGGTAGTCCGGCAAAATGAGAGTGTGGCCATACGGTTCGTTCCAAGGGAATATAGGACTCCTGCAGTACGAATTCAAGGCGAATTAAAATATGGAAAGTTCTGGCTAGTGGAATCGGGTTCCCGAGCGATGTCATTGAAATCGTTTCAGCGACAAAAATCCGATCGGTAGTTCCGATCGCCCGTTCATCACCAGGTCGGTCATGATTTCGCCAACCACACTGGCAAACTTGAAGCCATGCCCACTGAAGCCGCAGGCGATGCTAACGCGGTCGCCCAAACGCGGGTGGAGGTCGAGAATGAAATGCCCGTCCGGGCTGTTGGTGTACATGCAGACGCGTTGTGACAGAACAGGTCCGTCGGCGTCGGGCAGGTGTTGTCGCAGGCAGTCGCGGTAGTCGGTGTCATCTTCGGCGCGCGGTGTGCGGTCGAGCGTGTCGGGGTCGGTTGATGGACCGACAAAATGCCTGGCGATTTTCAGACCCGGTGGGCCGTCGACTGTCTCGGGAAAACCGTAATGGCACGCATCGCCGTCGATGTCGACCATCCAGCAGGGGAATTTTTCGATGCCGAACAACCCGGGCGTACGCGGTTGCACCCAGCCAAGCGATTGGCGCGACACCTTTAGCGGCACACCGAGGTCGGTCACGAGTTTATCGCTCCACGCGCCGCCACAGAACACGAGCTTGTCGGCGTGAAACGTCGCGCGGTCGGTGCGAACAGTCACGCCGCTGTCGCTGACACTCCAATCTCGTACGGGTGAATTGCTGCGGATGTCAGCGCCGGCA
>JBBRCX010000032.1:0-44432 GCA_038204465.1 Tepidisphaerales bacterium
GGCGGGGCACTCCATCGGGGCCGATGTACTGGAACTGAATGCCCGTGTGGGTGTCATTCGCTGGGTAAGTGACGAACACGTTGTTCCAGGCGGCGTAGCCGGGCTGGGCCGAGGGTTCGCTGTCGCCGGTGGTGAAGCCGGCGACGTTTGCGGGCCTGGTTACCGCAGGATCGAAGGCCGTCGGACTGAACGCTTGCTCGCCGTACCAGGAGGTCCCGGAGGAGTTGTACGCCACCACGCTGAAGGAGAACTCTGAGACGCCGCGCGCCCCGCCGAAGTTAGGGTTCGAGATGGTCGTGGAGGTGACATTCGCGCCGACCGTGGCGACCAATGCGCTGGACTGATAGATCTTGAAGCCGGTCTCATCGTCGGAGCGGTCCGTCCAGGCGAGGTAGATCGAGTCCTTGCTCGCCGGCGTGGCGACGAGACCTGTGGGCGCAGCGGGGGCGGTTGACGTGACTGCAGGAATTGGCGTGGCGACTTGCACGGAGGCGACGTTCGATACGGCGCTGGCCGCGGCGGTCATTGTGAGCACGCGATAGTAGTAGGTCCCCTGCGCGGGCACCGAGTCGCAATAGTCAGTGGCGTTGTTGGTCGCGGTTCCCACGGTGACAAAGCCGCTGCCCGCGGTTTGTGAGCGCTGAATCTGGAAGGTGGCCTGACCGAGCGCGTTGTCCTGCCAATGAAGATTGACGTCGCCGGCCGTCGCCGGCATGGCGGTCAGGCCGCTCGCGGCTGGCAGCGTCGTGGTGGATTGAACGACGTTGGAATAGGCGGAGCTGCTTCCGCTGTTGTAGGCGCGCACGCGGAACGAATAGTTCGTGCCGAGGGCGAGCCCGCTGGCTGCGTAAGTTGTCACACCCGCGCCCAGGGTTGCGATCGTGGAATACGTCACCCCATCGAAGGATTGCTCCACAATAAAGCCCTGCTCGTTGCTGCTGTTATCCGTCCAGGTGAGATTGACGACGCCAGCGGAAGCCGAGGCGGTTAAACCGCCCGGCGCGGCGGGTGCCGCTCCAAGCGGCGTAGCGCCCAACTGCGCGGTCGAGCCCGAGAAGCTGGGGCCGCTGAAGGCTTGCACGGAATAATAGTAACGGGTGGGCGGGGCGACCTGGGTATCGGTGTAAGTGGATTGGTTGGAGGCGACGGTAGCCAGAACCGAGTAATTCGTTCCGTCGGTTGAGCGGCTGATCTGGAATCCCTGCTCATCGCTGGAGTTGTCCGCCCAGGTGAGGGTCACGCCCCCGGGGACCGGAGTCGCAGTGAGCGCGTCCGGAGCAATTGGCGGCGGCGGAAAGGTAGTGGCGCTCGACGTGGCAGATGCCGATGCGTCGCCGCCGGGGTCGTAAGCAATCACGCGGAAGGTGTAGGGCGTGTTGGGCGCCAATCCCGCCACCTGGAACAAATGTGAGTTGGCGTCCACTGTGCCAACGGCGCTGAATGCGCCGCCGGTCGAAGATTCGATGCGGAAGCCTCCTTCGTCGCTGGAATTGTCGATCCAAACCAAGTCGATTTCAGTATCGGAAACCGGCGTCGCGGCCAGACCTGAGGCCGGGGCGGGAACTGGTACGGCGGCGGTGGTTACTGATGCGACCGCGCTGTAGGCTGAATTGCCGCCAGGATTGCTGGCTCGAACGCGAAATGTGTAGGCGGTCGATGCCGTCAGGCCTGTAACCGAGTAGCCGGAGCCAGAGACGCCGACTGGCGTCTGCCAGGTTGAGCCGCCGTCGTTGGACTGCTCCAGAGAAAACTGCGTTTCGTTATCGGAGTTGTCGGTCCACGCCAGATCGACCTGCGTTCCGCGGACCGCTGTTGCTATCAGCCCCGACGGCGCGGCTGGAGCCGTCACGGCCGGTGTGGTCGCACTGACGACGGTGGTGCTTGCGGAATCGCCCGACGCATTGGTGCTGCGAAGCCGGAACCAATACGACGTCCCAGGGGCAAGATCGGTCACGGCGAAGGTGGTGGCATTGGGGCGTGTGACGGCGAGTTGTGTGAACGTCGCGCCGGCATCAACTGACCGCTCAACGACAAAACCGTCTTCGGTCGTTGAATTGTCGGACCAACCAAGGTCGATCTGGGTCGCGCTCGCCGGCGTGGCGGTGAAGCGGGTTGGAGCGGCGGGAATCGCTGCTGCGGTAATCGGGGTAGCGGTCGCTGTGTTGGAGAAGCCAGAGGCCGCGTCGTCCGATTGCGCGTAGACGCGGAACGTGTACTGAGTGCCGACCGTTAGATTCGCAGCGGTGTAAGTGGTCGAGCCGCGGGTAACGGCGTCAAGGAACGAGAAGTTAATCGCGTCAGACGAATACTCCACGACGAACGAATTCTCATTGTTTGAGTTATCGGACCAGTTGAGGAGGACCTGACCACCCGGCGTCGGCGCTGCGGTCAGATTCAGGGGCGCAACCGGCCCCGCGGCGGTTGTCGCCGACGCGACGTTGGAACGAGCCGACTCACCGGCGTTGTTATAGGCACGGATTCGATAGCTGTAGCTCGTAGCTGGAATCAACTGGTCGACGGTGTAGGATGCGGCTCCCACGTCGGCTCGGTACGCGTCCACGAAGTTGGTCCCATCGCTCGATTCTTCAATGACAAAGCCATCCTCGTCAGAAACCGGGTGGGACCACGTGAGATTGATTGTTCCCGCGGAAGCTGAGTTAGCCGTCAGTGCCGCCGGCGCCGTCGGAGGGGCTGACGCACTGACTGCGGTCGCGGTTGCGAGATTTGAGCCCGCGGAAGCCCCCGCAGCGTTGAATGCCCTGATGCGGAACGCATATGCAGTGCCAGGCAAAAGGTCACCGACAATAAAGCTCGTCGTATTGGCTGCGACGCGGCCAACTTCAATGAAGCCGCCGGCGGCGGAAGACTGCTCGATGATAAAGCCGTCTTCGTTCGAAGATGCGTCAAGCCACAGGAGGCCTATCTGGCCGCTTGAAGTGGCGTTTGCAGACAACGACGCGGGGGCGACTGGGCGCGACAACGACAGGGTCGTCGCGGACATGATGTTGGAGAACGGAGATTGGCCAAGGTTGTTGAACGCGCGGATGCGGAACGAATAGGTGGTCGCTGGACTTAGACCAGTTACCGAGTAAATGCTCTGGTTGGAGGCAACCGTCGCCAGGTATTCGAATGCGCCGCCAGCCACGGATCGCTGCACTTCAAAGGCGGCTTCGTCCGCGGAGTTGTCCGTCCAGGCGAGATTGATTTGCGTAGGCGAGACAACCGTCGTGGAGAGCGGCCCGGGCTGTGAAATGATCGGCGTGGTGACGGTGGCGAGATTGCTGTAGCCCGAGTTCCCGGCGGAGGCATTCGCGCGAATACGAAAGAGGTAGTCGCTGTTGCTGTTGGGAACCGACACGACCCGGCTAGTGGAGTTGGCCGGTGAGGTCGAAACCTCTGCAAACGTGCCGCCGCCGTCTATCGATTCCTCGATACGAAAGCCCGCCTCGACTGAAGAATTGTCGACCCACGTCAGGTTCACCTGCGTCGCGGATGCGGCACTGGCGGCAAGCGAGGTCGGGGCCTTTGGCACCACTTTGACGCTGCTGTCGGCGTGATAAGCCGTGGCGGCGAAATCGAAGAGGGTGACGTCGCCTTTGTTGGCGAAGCCGACGACGACGATGCGGCCGTCGTTGGGGCGGATGACCACGCCGTGCGCTTCGGCGGAGACGCCGATGCCGGTGATGATCTTGCCGCCCAGGCCGAAGGTGGGGTCGAGGCCTCCGGTGGCGCCGGGGACGTTGTGGCCGTCCTTGTCGTAGCGGGCGACGGCGAAATTGCGGGCGCTGGTGTTGGTGTAGGTGTAGCCGGCCACGATGATCTTGTCGTCGGAAGCGATCGCCAGCGACAGCGCCGCGTCGGTGCCGCCGAAGTCGGTGGAGATGCGGCCGGTGCCGGCATTGCCGAAGGCGTTTGCGCCGCTGCTGTCGGGCTGGCCGTTGGGGAGATAGCGGCTGAGCAGGACGTTGTTGCTGTCGGTGCCGGCGACGACGATCTTGCCGTTTGATTGAAGGGCGACGCCGTAGCCGACGGTGCCGGTGGCGTTGGCGGTGGTGACCTTGCCACTGTTGCCGAAGCCGCTGTCCAACGAGCCATCGGGGTTGTAGCGGGCCATGGACAAGGTGTTGGTCCCGGAGCCGCTGACGATGAACTTGCCGTCGCTCTGCACGACGATGCCGTAGCCCTTGTCCTGTGTTTCGGAGCCGAAGGGGGCGAAGGCGGTGACGACCTTGCCCGTGCCGCCGCCGAAGCTCATGTCCTGCGCGCCGCTTGCGCTGTAGCGGACGATGACGAAGTCATTGAGCGTGCCGCCGGGGCTGAAGGCGTAGCCGGCCACGAGGATGCCGCCGGCAGAGTCGATGGCGACCGCGTTGCCGCTGCCGCCATTGGAGTTGGGCGTGACCTGGGTGACGACGGTGCCGCTGGAGCCGAATGAGTTGTCGAGCGTGCCGTTGCTGCTGAAGCGGGCGAGGGCGAAGCGACCGCCGCTACCGTTTGCGACGGCGAGGCTGCCAGCGACGACGATCTTGCCATCGGACTGCAGGGTGACGGCGTTGCCCAGGGCGGTGGCGGAGGTGAACGGAGTGGTTACCTTGCCGCCGGCGCCGAAGCCGGAGTCGAGCGAGCCGTCTTCGTTGTACCGGACCATTGCGAAGGAGCCGTTGGAATCCCCGGCGGCAATTATCTTCCCATCGCTTTGCACGACGGCGGCCTTGGCCTTGTCGCTGCTGTTTCCGAAGTCGACGGTCGCGCGGTCGCCGAAGGCGGAGTCGGTGTTGACGCTGGCGGCGTAGCCGGTGGTGGAGTTGTCGTTGTCGAAGGCCTTGACGGCGATGTTGTGGCTGGCCTGGGCGCCGGTGTAGGGAGTCGGCTGTTGAATCGTCATCTGCCCGGAGGAGAAGGCGGGGCTGGGGGCGGAGAAGGTTTGCGGGCCGCTGCCGTCGCCGAAGTCGGCGGTGAAGCTCGTGACGGCGTCGGCGACGCCGGGGTCGGACCACTGCAATTCCAGCGTGTAAGGCTGACCTTCATCGACCGTCGCCGAGCGCGAGACGTAGACCGATGGCGAGACGTTCTTGACCGTCACGTTCTTGGTGGCGCTGTCGGGCGCGAGGGTGGAATCCACAAACGTGGCGGTGACGGCGACGCTGCGCACGGTGCCGGCGGCGGCGCCGTCGGCGAAGACGTGGGTGAGGGAGCCGGAGGGGTTGTTGCCAGCGAGGGTGGACAGTTGCTACCCGTCGTTCCAGTTGGCAGTCCAATGGTCGATCGGCTGGGTGGAGTCGGTGCTGAAGCCGAGGGAATAGATCGAGCCTTCGTTGACGTTGGCCAGGCCGGTAGGCGTGACGGTCAGCAACTGCCGCCGCTCCAGCGTTTCAACCGCGGCATAAGCCGCGGCGCGTAGAGGGTTGGAAGAGCGAAGAGCATCCGAGGGGCGCACGAAGAGCGTGCGCAGAAGACGCTTCAATGATATCCTTGACCTGTCCTGGTGTGCGAGACTGAACCCGGTCCCCGAAGAACGACCCACCCTCCGGCTACTTCCGCTACGGCGGCGGAAGATTCATGGTTCGAGATATTCTCCGCAATTGAGTCATTGCCAGGAGCCGGCATGAATCCGGTCCGCGATGTCCCAGGATCGGACCCATTCCGCAGCGCTGTCAGTTCTGCACCAGATTGCGCGCATTTGCGTAAGCTGTGACTTGAAAGGCGTCGGCGGTCGAGTGGTTTTGCGGCGGTGGGGTGATGGTGAGTGGTTGGCGAGCGGATTGAATCGCCTGGTCAGGCGTCGGGCGTGAGGTGGCGGGTTCTTGGGGGGACGATGGCTGGGCGGTGGGAGCTTCATGGGGATTCGATGGAGGGTGGATGGTGGCCGGATGGGGAAGCGATGGGGCGGCGATGGGGATCGGATGGGGTGCGCATGGGTTTTTGGGCTGGGAAATAGGTTTTATATAAGCGCAGACTTGGAATTGCATCGCCGCAAGCTGGCGGATGTCGCACGGACCCGTTCGGATCGTAAGAGCATCAATTCACGACCGGCGGCAGGTGGCGGTCGATGCTGTCCTGTAATTCGTTGAAGTCGAACGACCCCTTCACCCAGAAATCGGTTGCGCCATTGCTGAGCGCATACAGGCGAAACTGCGGGTCGGAAACGGCGCTGAAGAACACCACCGGCAGGTCAGCAAGGCTCGGATCGGCGCGCACCTCGCGCAATACCTGCATCCCGTCCATGCCGGACATCATCTCATCGAGGATGATCAGGTCCGGATGCGCGCCGCGCAGATAATCCAGAGCGGCCTCGCCGCTGGTAACGCAGACGCCGTTGTGGTCGAGGTGCTTCAGCAGCAGGCCAAGCGTGCGCCCGACATCGATGTCATCGTCCACGATCAGGATCTTCGCCATGGTCGACTCCTTTCTCTCATGGCTTCCGAGGAGTTTCGAAATGAGCCGCCAGAGTAGCGACACTCCTATCATTCTGGAAGGGGTCGGGCGGGGGGAAGATTCAAAGCTCGCTCGGGATGAAATTCCTTCGGGCCGCTGTTAAGGTTCGGCGGCGGATGATCATCGAAGGAGCGGTGATGCGGGTTCAGATGCGGAGCATCCCATGAGTCGTTTCTGCGGCAGGGTCCTTCTCGTTCTCACCGTGATGATCACATTCGGCGGCGGCGCCGCGGCGGCCGACGGGCAGATGACGCCACAGGAGACCGTCGCGTCGCTCAAAGTCCCGGAAGGTCTTGAAGTCAGCGCCTGGGCGAGCGAGCCGGCGATTATCAACCCCACCAACATCGATATCGACTCGCGCGGCCGCGTCTGGGCCACCGAAGCGGCCAACTACCGCGGCAGCATCATGCGCCCCGAAGGGGACCGCATCGTCATTCTCGAGGACACCGACGGCGACGGGAAGTGCGACAACTCCAAGGTTTTCGCGCAGGACAAATCGCTGCATGCGCCGCTCGGCATCTGCGTGCTCGGCAATCGGGTATACGTCGATCAATCGCCCAGCATCCTCATCTATACGATCGACGAGAGCGGCGATCATCCTGCGGGCAAACCCAAAGTATTCCTCACCGGCTTCGGTGGCGTCGATCACGACCATGGAATCCACGCCGGCGTATTCGGCCCCGATGGGCGCTACTACTCCAACTGCGGAAACGCGGGCGGCGAAGGCTTCGTGAAGAACGCGAAAGGTGAGCCGGTCGTCGACACCACCGGCAGCGAGTTGGGATTGCTCAGCAAGACCTATCGAGGCCAGCCCAAGAGTAAGAATGTCATCGGCTATCAGCAGGGCCTCGCCTTCCGCTGCAAGCTTGACGGAAGCGGGCTGGAAACCCTCGGCCACAACTTCCGCAATGACTTCGAGCTCGCGGTGGATTCCTTCGGCACCGTCTTCCAGTGCGACAACGACGACGACGGCAACGAAAGCGCGCGGCTGCTCTACGTGATGGAAGGCGGCAACTTCGGTTACCGCGGACCCAGGGGCACCGAGTGGCAGCGCGATGCGGACATCTTCCCGGATCAATCCCGTCCTGAAGCGCACTGGCACCAGCGCTGGCCCGGCGTCGTCCCGAACCTCCTGAACCTGGGCACCGGCGCCCCGTCGGGCATGTGCATCTATGAAGGCGATCTGCTCCCGGAAAGCTATCGCGGGCAGATCCTCGTCGCCGATCCGCTGCCCAATGCGATCAAAGCCTACCGCATCGAGCCAAGCGGCGCGGGGTATCGCGCCGAAGGATCGGATCTGGTGAGGGGCAAGGACCAGTGGTTCCGGCCCTCGGACTTGTGCGTCGCGCCGGACGGCTCGATCTTTATCGCCGACTGGTACGACCCGGGCGTCGGGGGGCATTCCACCGCCGACACCAGGCCCGGCCAACTGCATGGCCGCCTCTACCGCCTCGCGCCGGCCGGCGCGAAGCCGATTGTTCCGCAACTGGATCTGCAAAGCACCGGCGGACAGGTCGCCGCCCTCGCGTCGCCCAATCTCGCAACGCGCTACCTCGCCTACAACGAGCTCGCCCATAGCGGAGAGAATGCGACGCAGGCCCTGTCCAAGGTCTTCAACGGCTCCGCGAACCCGAGACTGCGCGCCCGTGCTTTCTGGCTGCTCTCGCGCAATCTTAACGGCCCACGTTTTGTCCGCGAGGGGCTGCGCGACAAGGACGCCAATTTGCGCGTCGTGGCCCTGCGCGCCGCCCGGCTGATTGGGATGGACATGCCGACGCTCGCCTCCGAGATGCTCGGCGATAACTCCCCCTTCGTTCTCCGCGAGCTGTGCCTTGCGATGAACTACCAGCCGACGGACAAGGCGCTGCCCCTTCTCGTCAGACTGGCCGACCGGTACGACGGGCAGGACCGCTGGTACCTCGAAGCGTTCGGCATCGGTTGCACGGGGCGCGAGAAAGAAGTCCTGGCCACCTGGCTCAAGGACAGGGCAAACAAGAGCAAGAAGGCCGCCGACGGCATCACCTGGCGGCTGAAGCGCGAAGTGCCCGGCGTCGATGATCTGCCTCCGAAGCATCAGCTCGTGACCTCGTGGTGGGCGCTGGCGCCTTTCGACGGCACGGCCGCTGATTCCATGAACAAGGATTTCGGCGTCGAGAAATCCGCCGCGAAGATCGACCTGCGCGCGACGGCGATTGGCCTGGATGGGAAGACGCTCAAGTGGGAGAAGATCCAAACCACCGATGGCGCCGGCGGGAAGTGGGTGGACTTCTACCAATTCTGCGCCGACCGCGGCTTCCGCACCGACAACGTCATCGGCTACTTCGCCGCCTGCATCGTCTCGCCCGCCGACCAGAAGGCGAAGCTCGGCTTCGGCTCCGATGACGGGATCCGCGTCTGGCTGAACGGTCTGCCGATCCTGAAGCGCGACGCGCAGCGCGAGGCCCGGCTCGGCGAGGACGTCGTCACCGTCAACCTTCACCGCGGAAACAACGTGCTGCTCTGCAAGCTTCGCAACGGTGGCGGCGGCAGCGGGTTGATCGCCGCCGTCGCGGCCTGGCCCGAGATTACCTTCAGCGACGACCTGCGGTCCACCCCGCCCCCCGAGCCGACTTCCACGGTTGCCCTCAATCCCGATCAAACCAAGAATGGCGGCAAGCTCCCGCCGATCGAGCAGCTCGCCGCGATGAGCGGCGATCCCAGGGCCGGCGCCGCTGTTTTTCGCAATACGAGCGGCGCCAACTGCATCACCTGCCACCAGATCGGCAACGAGGGCCGGATGGTCGGGCCGCCCTTAAACTCCATTGGCTCCAAGCTCAGCAAAGCGCAGATCTACGACGCGATTCTGCACCCGAGCAATTCAATCCTCATGGGCTACGAAAGCTGGGTCGTCAAAACCAAGAAAGGCGACGCGGAGTCCGGCCTGCTCGTCGAAGAAACCCCCGACCACATCACCATCAAGGACGCCGCGGGAAAGTATCACGACATCCCGCTCGACCAGGTCGCAAAGAAGGTGAAGCAAACCGTTTCCCTGATGCCCGAGGGGCTGGCGAACGCGATGACTCAGCAGAACCTGGTGAACCTCGTGGAGTACCTCGCCAGCCTGAAAGAAAAACCGTGATGATTTGCAATTTGCAATTTGCAATTTTTGATTGCGTCAATCGCAAATCGAAAATCGCAAATCGAAAATCCGCCATGACTTGGCCGACAACGCTGATTAAGCTGTCGGCGACAATGGAGGTCTCGTGCCTATCGGAATTGGAGTCAACGCCTGGGTATGGCAATCGCCCTTTACGACCGAGCACCTAGGGCTGCTCGACAAGGCGAAAGAGATCGGTTTCGATTCGTTCGAGATCGGGCTGGAAGACCCGGCGGCGATCGATCCGAAAAAACTCCGCGACAAATTCAAATCCACCGGGCTGCGCCCGATTATCTGCGGCGCGTTCGGCCCCTCGCGCGATCTCACCCATGAAGAGCCGCGCTACCGCCAGGAAAGCCTCGACTACATGGCCGCTGCCACGAGCCTTTGCGAGACGATCGGCGCCAAGCACTTCATCGGCCCGATGTATTCGGCCGTCGGGAAGCGCCGCCAGGCGCCGCCCGATCAGAAGAAGCGCGAATGGGACCTGGCCGTTAGCGGGCTGCGCAAGGCGGCCAGGCTCGCGGCCGACCGCGGCGTCCGGCTGGCGATCGAGCCGCTCAACCGCTTCGAGACAGACCTGATCAACACCTGCGAGCAGGTCTGCCGGCTGGTGAAAGACATCGGCGAGAAAAACGTCGGCGTCCACCTCGACAGCTTCCACATGAACATCGAAGAAAAGAACAGCTACGAAGCGATCAAGCTGGCCGGCAAAAACCTGTTCCATTTCCACGCCTGCGAAAACGACCGCGGCGCGCCCGGCTCCGGCATCAATATCGACTGGGATGGCGTCGCCAAAGGCTTGAAGGAAATCGGCTACGAAGGCGATGCGGTGATCGAGTCATTCACGCCGCAATGTCTCTCGATCGCCGCCGCCGCCGCGATCTGGCGTCCCCTGGCCCGCTCGCAGGACGAACTGGCCCGCGACGGCCACACATTCCTCCGAAAGACGTTGCGATAGCGTGCCCCTCCTTGACTCCTCTCGAGGGTTCCCATGTTGAAACGATTTCTCTTTTCCGCGGCGCTGCTGATCGCATCGGCGGTCTACTTTGCTCAGGCCGAAGACCGTGCGGTCGCGCCCCCCACCACTGTCGAGCTGCCCAAGGCCGACGCGGAGGGATGGGTTTCATTGTTCAACGGCAAGGACCTCGCCGGGTGGAATGGCGATCCGCAGGTGTGGCGAGTCGAAAGGGATTACATCTCGGGCAAGGCCGAGAAGATTCCGCAGAACACGTTCCTCATTTACGGCCACCCGTTCCGAAATTTCGTCCTTGAAGCGAAGGTGATGCTCATCAAGGGCCGGGACTTCACCAACAGCGGCATCCAGTACCGCTCGAAAGTGACGGATCCCGCGCACTGGGTCGTTCATGGCTATCAGGCGGACATCGGCGAAGGCTGGTGGGGAACGCTTTACGTGGAAGGCGCGGACAAGGTGCTGTTCAAGCCCACTCCGGAAGCCGCCAAGGCGGTGAAGGCGGACGACTGGAACCAGTACGTCATCGAAGCCAGCGGCCCGCACCTCAAGCATACGCTGAACGGCGTCGTCTGCGGCGAGAGCGACGACAGCTCCGCGGGCGAGGGGATCATCGCCCTGCAGTACCACAAGCCGGGCGCCGGATTCGAAGTCCGCTTCAAAGACATCCGGATCAAGCCGCTGCCGGACCAGGCGCGGAAATAAAGACCGCCCCGATGGAACGGGGCGGCTCGTGCACTCTTCACTGCAAGCCAGCGGACTACGCTTCTACCGGCCCTTCGATTCCGCCGCTCGCCTCCTCACCGGTGAGCGACTGGGCGCGATAGCCGCCGCGCGAGCGGAAGTAGAGGATCAAGCCGATGTAACAGACGCACATGATCGCCGGCAGCAGCGCCACCTTCGCGAGCATGCCCTGCTTGGTATCGGCCACGACGCGATCCACCTCTTCCTTCTGGGCGGGCGGAAGCGCCTCGATCCTTTTCTTTTCCAGCGGCTGATAGGTCATGAAGAAGTTTCGCGTCGGCTGCTCCGCCACGACCGCATGCAGCGCCGGGTTCTGCTGGCGAAGGTTGGCGTCCATCCGCCGATCGAGCACCGTGCCGAGCAACGGCCCGCCGAGCACCCCGACCGCGATCATTCCCATTCCGCCCATGGCATTGAGCGTGAGCGCTCCGCCGCGCGGGAATTGCTCGGCGACCACGCCGAGGGTGGTGGGCCAGAAGAAGCTCTTGCCGATGCCGTAGCAGGTCGCGGCAAGGAACACGATGGCCGCCGCCGAGCCGGCCGAGGAGAGCCAAAGCAGACCCGCCGCCGCGATCGCTGCACAGGTAGCGAGCAGGCCGAGTGGCGAGAGGCGATGCACGAGCGGCCCGGCGAAGAATCGCAGCACGAACATGATGCACGACGTGTACACCAGCAGCCAGGCGCCGGCGCTCGGTCCGAACTTGCGCAGCACGGGGGTCATCAGGTCGACGACCCAGCTGTCCACGCCAAGCTCAGTGGTCGCCAGCAGGATCATCACGATCAGGAGAAAAACGAACATCGGCCGACCGAAGCTCTGATAGACGAGATAGAACGCGATGGAGTAGCCGGCGGCCATAACCACCGGCAGCCATGCGGGCATGACGATGTGGGCCACCGACAGCACGGTGCCGATCGCGACGGTCAGGAAATACGTAAGGATGAAGCAGCCGGCCGCGCCGAACTCGCGCATCATCTCGCGATAGGAAACACCCGCCGCGACTCGCTCCTGCACGGGGAAGCGCTGGCCAAGCAGCAGGATGCCGTAGACGGCCGTCGGGATGAGCACCAGTCCAACTTTGTACTGCCAGGCAACGCCCCCCATTCCGATTGCGAGAATTCCCGCCAGGACCATTCCGCCGGGCCATCCCGCGTGGAGCATGTTCAGGTAGTGCGTCTTCTTGGTGGGATAGAGCGTCGCGACCACCGGATTGATCACCGCCTCCACCGCGCCGTTGGCCAGCGCGAAGATGAGCGTGCCGGTGTAGAGCATGGCGTAGTTCTTGGCCATGATGGTGAGGATCGCCGAGACGACGTGGCCCACCCAGGCGAAGACCATCGTCCTGCCGTAGCCGACGCGATCGATGAAGAGGCTGAAGAGCACGATGCTGATCGCGAAGGGGAAGAGCCCAACGCCCGCGATCGCGCCTTTTTGCGCTTCGGTGAGGTTGAAGGTGACGCCCCACTCGGTGAGCAGGAACGCGCGCACGATAAAACCGAATGCCGTCGCGATGAGTGCGATGAAGCAGCCCAGGAAGAGCCGTTGCTGGGACGGCGTGCCGCCCAGGGGTTCGCGGGAGCCGATCGTGCGCTGTGTCAGTTGAGCCATGATGTTTTCCTCGGCCTTTGAGAAGTGAAGCGGGTTCATCGCAGCGCCGGATCCGCCGGAATCCCTGCGCGCGGGGTTGCAAACGATCTGCTTCACATTAAAACGGCGTCTTCAAGGTTGTGGGCAGACGCCGTCGGGGCCGGCTCAGGGCAGAGCTTGGCGCCGACCTGGCAGTTATCGGACGAACCCGCGCATTTTCTGCAGCCGGCCTCAGACCTGGTGGTGACAGGTGGCGTGGCGCGGCGCGCGCGTTCGGCTGCCGAAGCAGATCGCTTAATCGCCAAATGCGAAATTTTGCAAAGCCCGTCCGCCCGCGGGCCGATGATGTATCAGAAGGGCAGCGTTTTGTTTTATCGGACGCGCCCGCTCGAGCGGTAACTTAACGGGCAATCCCAGTGGCAAAAACACGTCGAGCGGGTCAGACCAGGGAAGACCGCAACGCCCCTCCAGGCTCCAGGCGCAAGGTCACCGTCTTCTTCAGCCTCGTCGGGCTGCTCACGTTCACCAGCGTCCTGCTGCGGGCCCTCGCGCCTGCTCCGCTCGTTCCGGGCGCCGCCGCCAGCCTCTTTGCCGTCGAGGCGCCCGCATCGCTCGATTCGCTATTTGACCTCTCCAAGCCGCTTCAGCAAGGCCGGTGGCAGTACGTTTACATTCACCAGAGCCGCACCCCCTCAGGCAACGCACAGACGCTTGGCGCGTCGGCGGGCGGCCTGGGCGATCACTTCGTGATCGGCAACGGGGACGGCTGCGTGGATGGCGAGCTGCAGATCGGTCAACGCTGGAGCCAGCAGCAAGCCGCCGCTCCCGCAGCCGGCCTGAAGGGGATCGATCGGGACTGCATCAGCATCTGCCTGGTTGGTGACTTTAACCATACCCGCCCCACCGCTACCCAGGTCAGGCGGCTGGCGCAGCTGGTCGGGGCCCTGCAGGGCCGCCTCAACCTCGCCGCCGACCGCGTCTGGATGCTGGATTCGACCCCCTCCGCAGCCGGGATTGGCCGCTACTTCCCCCAGGCGGACTTCCGCCAGCAACTGCTGCCTTAACCACCGCATCTCGGTGCTCTTTGCGTCGGGCGGCCTCAATCCGCCACGCCTGCACCAGCTTCTGGCGCTTCCTCACCGCTGGGCATCCGGCTCAGTTGCACCCGTTGACGGGCCGTGCAAGTCTTGCGAATTGCGCGAGTTTCCCCTACGCTTGCGACCTCCTAAGATGTTCCCACGGCGCGGCATCGGGCGCTCCGTTTGCGCGAGGGGGAGATTGCTGCCGCGCGTGCGGCAGGCATGGAAGAAGCGGGCGCAACGCCGGGTCAAAGTGCTGTCTCCTGGTCGCGCGGCGGCCTATACCATCCCCATTTTCCGCCGCTGATCATCAATCCTGCCCGCCCTCCACCGCCGGAGTCAGGGAGGGGACAGTTCCGAGGTGGGCTGCGTTTTTGCATGGCTGAAAAACTTCTCCACTACGATGTGCTGGAACATCTGGGCGATGGCGCGCGGAGCAAAATCTACCTCGTGTCCGATCCCGGTACGGGCCGTAAGTTTGCGCTCAAGCACGTCGTGCGCTCCGTCCCGAAAGACATCCGCTTCATCGAGCAGATGGAGGCGGAATTCGAGATCAGCCGGCGGTTCAACCATCCCAACCTGCGCAAGAGCTACGAGCTGAAGATCAGCAAGACGATCCTCCTCAAGGTGACCGAAGCGTTCCTGTTGATGGAACTGGTGCAGGGAAGACCGCTGGACGTGCGCCTGCCGCGCTCCATGCTGGAGGTGGTCGACACCTTCATCCAGGCCGCCATGGGGCTGAAGGCCATGCATTCGATGGGGTATGTCCACTGCGACATCAAGCCCAACAACATCCTGCGCGATGACAAGGGCAATGTGAAAGTGATCGACTTCGGCCAGAGCTGCAAGGTCGGCACGGTGAAGGAGCGCATCCAGGGCACGCCGGACTACATCTCCCCGGAACAGGTGGCCCGGCGGCCCGTGAGTGTGCAGACCGACGTCTTCAATCTCGGCGCGACGCTTTACTGGGCGCTGACCGGCAAGGCGATTCCCACGCTCTACACGGTGAACAAGAAGGGCGAGAACAGCTTCCTGCTCGATGCGACGATCGACACGCCACAGCAACTCAACCCCAACGTGCCGCCCGCCCTGTCGAATCTGATCGCGGAAGCCATCTCCACCAACCCGAAGAAGCGGCCCTCCGACATGGATGAGGTTCTGACGCGGCTGGAGCTGGGCAAGCACATCCTGCTCAAGCAGGCGGGGGCCATCCCCCAGTCGAGCACCTCGCACGGGCTGGACGACAGCTCGGTTCCTATCTGATCCGCACAATCTCAGATCGCTCACACGGGCGGGGACGCCCGTGCTACGACAGAGCTGAAATCGCCATCGGGCAGAACATCTGCGGCAGTTTGGCGGTATCATTCTTGAAGGTTGCGGCAGTCGTGGCGGCCGCGCCGGGGCCGGATGCTTTATGTATCCAAAACCGGTGAGGAAAGTCCGAACTGCACAGGGCACGGTGCTTGATAACGTCAAGGCGGAGCAGCTCCGGTTTTATCGGGGCCAAGCCGACGGAAAGTGCAACAGAAAACAGACCGCCTCGGGAGGTTCGCCTCCCGCGGCAAGGGTGAAATGGTGCGGTAAGAGCGCACCGCGTCCGGGGTGACTCGGACGGCATGGCAAACCCCACCGGCAGCAAGACCGAATAGGCGGACCGGGCTTACGCCCCGCTGTGGCCCGCAGCGAAGGCGATCTCCGCAAAAGCGGGGTCGCGAGGTCCGCGGGTAGGTCGCTTGAGGCGTGCGGGAACGCACGTCCCAGAGAAATGGTCGCATCGTCCCCAGCGCTCGCGCGACGGGCGAAACAGAATTCGGCTTACGGACGGCCGCAACCTCCAACCGATCGGCGGCGGTTCCCAAAAGGAATCGCCGCCGTCTTTTGCGCCAGACGCTTTCTCGCAAATGGAGAACGGCGGCCACTGCACGCGCCGCGGGCGTCTCAATTGTCGCACTATCGGCGGGCGAGTCGGGTTGACTTTCGCGCCGCGGCGATCAGTATGGTGGCGGGTTTCAGAATTGCAGGAAGTTGGGCTTGACCCGATTTTGTTGTTAGGGTAATGTCAAGTGGAACAGTTTCCGAACCGGCACGCGACTGCCACGGAGGGCTGTATGAGCGGGAAGGAGTCCCACTTCGATCCCGGCCACGAGCCGCTCAGCCCCGCAGTCCGGCGGGCTCGCGAGCAGGTCGAGCAGCAGGTTGAATCGGATCCGGCCCTGGTTCCGACGGCGCCGTCCAGTCTCCGGGTGGGGCCCGTCATCCTCGAGCCGGAAGAGGTTCAAGCCCTGCTGAATGACCTGGCGAGTTGCCTTGCCCAGGCGGGCGAGTATCCGGAGACGTCGCTAGCACTCGAGGAATGCCATGAACCTGACTCCCCGGCAACTGGATGTCATCGTCGCCATTCGAAACTACCGTCACCTGCATGGTTATTCGCCGACCATGCAGGAACTGGCCGATCAGCTCGGCACCAGCAAGGTCACGATCTTCGAGCACGTCGGGGCTCTCGAAAAAAAGCGGGTGCTCCGCCGCGACAAGCACAAGGCTCGCTCTTTGGAGATCACCGCTGATGCGCGGCTGCCTGACGAAGACCGCAGCACCAAGCTCCCCCTGCTCGGGAATATCGCCGCCGGCTCTCCCATCGAAGCTGTCGAGAACCGCGAAGAACTGGACCTGGAGCAGATGTTTCACGCCCGCAACGGCGTTTACGTGTTGCGCGTGCGCGGCGATAGCATGATCGACGATCATCTCTGCGACGGGGATTACGTCGTGATCGAGCGCCGCGAAATCGCGCGAAATGGAGAGCAGGTCGTCGCCCTGCTCGACAGCGGCGAAGCGACCCTCAAGCGCTTCTACAAGGAAGGCGGCAAAATCCGCCTCCAACCCGCGAACCAGACGATGGAGCCGCGCATCGTTGACGCCGACCGCTGCAAGATCCAGGGCGTCGTCATTGGCGTGCTGCGCAGCTACAGCTGAAAAACTATCCGCCGCGAAGACGCGACAGATCGCGAAGAGACCAGTTCATTTCAGCCACCGATGCGCCCCTGCGTTCTGTGCGTCTCCGCGCTGAAACCTTTTAGGGAAGGAGACCCCCATGCCAACTGCGACTCAGCCGCGCGCCTCGCGACCCAGCCGTCCGGAAACGACCGCGCCCAGGCCCGACGCCGAGATCCTTTTCCAGCGCTTCTTCAAGTCGGTCGGTCCGCGCACCTACGCGGCCCAGGTGAAGAAGGCCGGCAACGGCAATCACTTCCTCGTGCTTACGGAAGGCAAGCGCGACGCGAAGACCGGCGATGTCCGCAAGACCCGGCTCTTCATCTTCAGCGAAGATTTTCCCGCGTTCTTCCACCTGCTGCACGATACCGCGCAGTTCCTCAAGTCCCACCCGGTCCCCCAAGAGGTGAAGGCGAAGCGCCAGCGCTATTGGGCCAAGCAATCCGCTCAAAGACCGCCCGTTCGAAAACAATCGTAGCGGCCGCGGTTCGCCGCGATCGACGAGCCTCTGATTGACTCGCGAAGCGCCGACGCCGATTCCGCGCGAGCGTCGATTCAGCGCTTATAGCGCCGTAGTGGCGTCATGTGACACGACGAAACAGAAATTACCCGGGAAGCAAAAGCCCCTCCCGAGTAATATCCGCTCCGCAGAAACGGCGTCGCACTCGTGCGGCCAAAGCGCAGCCCCTGCCGCTGGCGATGGCCCGCTTCAACCATTCACTCAAATGGACCGTCAATGAAACTGATTCGCTATCGGGACGATGACAACTCGATCAAACATGCGGAGATAAGGCCCGACGGCTCCCGGCGCCAACTCGACGGCGACCTGTTTGGGCCGCTGAAGGTCACGAGCCGCGAAGCCAGGGTGCGCAAGCTCCTGGCTCCGATTGCGCCGGCCAACATCTTCTGCATCGGCTTGAACTACCGGCGCCACGCCGCCGAAAGCGGCGCAAAGATCCCGGACTTTCCGGTGCTGTTCATGAAGAACACCGCATCCGTTCAGAACCCCGACGATCCGATCCTGCTCCCGCGCCATCTCCGCAGCGAGGAGGTCGACTACGAATGCGAGCTGGCCGTCGTGATCGGCAAAGCCTGCAAGAACGTCTCGCGCGACCGCGCGCTCGAATATGTCCTCGGGTATACCGCCGCCAACGATGTCAGCGCCCGCGACTGGCAGGGCAAATGGGGCGGCAGCCAGTGGTGCCGCGGGAAGACCTTCGACACCTTCTGCCCGCTGGGCCCCTGCCTGGTCACCCCCGACGAAATCCCCAATCCAAACGCCCTGCGGATCAAGACGCTGCTCAACGGCAAGCCGATGCAGGACTGGCACACCGACGACATGATCTTCGACGTTCCGCGGCTCATCGAATTCCTCAGCGGCAGCACGACGCTGCTCCCCGGCTCCGTCATTCTCACCGGCACTCCGCACGGCGTCGGCATGGCGCGCAAGCCCCCGGTCTGGCTCAAGCCGGGCGACACCGTGAGCATCGAGATCGAAAAGATTGGGACCCTGACCAACCCGGTAGCGGAGGAACCAACGTGAAGCTCACTCCGCGCCTCGCAGCCTCGTGGTAGAACCTCCGCGACCATCGACGCGTTGGCCGAGCCCCCGACTTCGGCTAACTTATGCGGTTGCGCCGTCGCAAGGCGGCTGCGACGCAGCGAGCGAAGCGGAATGACCGAAGCCGAGATTCTTAGTGCCCTGGAAAGCGGTCTGGAGCACCACCGCTATGGCCGGCTCGAGGAAGCCAGCGCCGAATATCAGCGCGTGCTCGAGGATGCGCCGGATCATGGCGACGCCCTGCACCTGCTGGGCGTGATCGCCCATCAACAGGGGCGGCACGAGGAGGCGGTCGAGCTGATTGAGAAAGCGATCGTAAGTGAGCCGGACGCCCCCGAGTACTTCAACAATCTTGGGGAGGCCTACAACGCGCTCGGGAAGATCAACGAGGCGGCCAACTCTTACCGCCGGGCGATCGATCTGGACGCGACCCGGGTCGACTCCCGCTTCAACCTTGGCCGCCTGCTCGCCCGCGCCGGAAAGATCGATCGGGCGATCCAGCGGCTGCAGGAGGTCGTCGAGCTCAAGCCGGATTTTGCCGAAGCCCACTACCACCTCGGGCTGATCCAGCGCGATCGGGGGAAGCTCGACGAAGCGATCGAATCCCTCCGGCAGGCGGCGGCGCTGCGGCCCGGCGAAATTGTGATTGAGAATGATCTGGGTGCGCTGCTCGGGCTTCGGGGCCGATACGCGGAGGCCGAAGCAAGCTTCCGCCGGGGTTTGGAGCTGAACCCGGATGACGCTTCGCTGCAAAACAACCTCAGCAAGACCCTCTTCGGGCAGGAGCGTTTTGAGGAGGCCCTTGCCGCTGCCGAACGCGCTCTCGAATTACGCCCGGAAGAAGCCGATCACCACTTCAACCACGCCAACGCCCTGCAAAAGCTTGGCCGGCACGAGCAGGCGGCGGCGGCCTACCGCAAAGCGATCGAACTGAAACCTGAGGATCCTGACTACCACCACCTGTTAGGAAAGAGCTTGCGGGCGATGAGCAGATTCAGTGAGGCGATCGCTGCATTCCAGAAGGCGATTGCACTCAAGCCCGACCAGGCTCGATTTCACGCGAGCCTCGGCACCATCCTCAGCGCCGTCGGCAAGCTGGATGGATCGATCATGTGCTTCCGCCGCGCCATCGGGCTCAAGCCGGACGATGCGGAGTTGTACAACAGCCTGGCGGGCGGCCTGCGCGCCAAGCGGATGTACGATCAGGCGGTCGCGCAGTACCGCAAGGCGCTGGCGCTTCGCCCTCGCGCGCCGCAGTATCACGTGAATCTTGCCAACGCACTGATGGTCCAGGGG
The DNA here is from genome assembly GCA_038204465.1 of Tepidisphaerales bacterium. Taxonomy (GTDB): domain Bacteria; phylum Planctomycetota; class Phycisphaerae; order Tepidisphaerales; family Tepidisphaeraceae; genus JBBRCX01. Next base: position 19,798 of record JBBRCX010000032.1, read on the forward strand.
CGGCAGGACGAGGCGTTCACCAGCTACCGCGAGGCGCTGAGCCAGACGAAGAGCTTCCCCTCCGGTCACAGCCGGCTCCTGCTGGCGCTCCACTACCGTCCCGACTCCGACCCCGCGTCGATCTTCGCCGAGCACCGCGCCTGGGCGCAGCGATACACCGAACCGCTGGCCGCCAACGTCATCCACCACGACAACGATCCCGATCCTGACCGAACGCTGCGGATCGGCTATATGTCAGCCGACTTCAAGGGCCATTCGGTCAGCTACTTCAGCGGCTCCTTCCTCGGCTCGCACTCCCAACACGTGGAGGTCGTTTGCTACTCCGGCGTCGCGCTGGGAGACCCGTTGACCCGGCGGCTCCACGACCATGCCGACGAATGGCGCAATGTTTATGAAAGCGCCGACGACCGCGTCATCGAGATGATTCGCGCGGACAAGATCGACATCCTGATCGATCTGTCGGGGCATACCGCCGGCAACCGGATGCTGCTGTTCGCCCGCAAGCCGGCCCCGGTGCAGGTGAGCTATCTCGGCTACCCGGATACCACCGGTTTGCCGGCGATGGACTATCGGATCACCGACAGTCTCGCGGACCCGGCGGGAATGACCGAAAAGTATCACACCGAAGAACTGATCCGCCTCGACCCGTGCGCGTGGTGTTATGAGCCGCCGGAAAGTCCCGATGTCGAGGCCCTTCCCGTCTCGAAAGCCGGGCGCATCACCTTCGGATCGTTCAATGACTCGGCCAAGATCAGCCTGAAGCTGGTCGCGCTCTGGTCGAAGGTGCTCGAAGCAGTGCCCGACTCCCGGCTCATCGTGAAGAACATGGGGCTCAGCGAGCGATCGACGCGCGAGCGGATGCTCGGAATGTTCAAGATGAATGGGATTCCCCGGGAACGGCTGGAACTGCTTGGCTGGGAGATCGAACTCAAGGATCATCTCGCGCACTACAACAGCGTCGACATCGCGCTGGACAGTTTTCCCTACCACGGCACCACCACGACCTGCGAATCGCTCTGGATGGGAGCTCCGGTCATAACGCTCGCCGGGCAGACGCATGTGTCGCGCGTTGGCGTGAGCCTGCTGTCGAACGTAGGGCTGGCGGACCTGATCGCGAGTTCGGAAAGCGACTATGTGCGCATTGCCGCCAGTCTTGCCGCCGATCGAACGCGGCTGGCCGAGCTGCGGGCCGGGCTCCGTCAGACGATGAAGGACTCGCCTCTGACGGATAGCGACGGCTTCACCCGGCGGCTCGAGCAGGCGTACCGCCAGATGTGGAAGCGCTGGTGCGCCACCCGCACCGCGGGGTAGCCTTTTGAGTCTCCGGCTTCTGCCGTTCGTTCAACCAAGGGAATGGGCATGGCCTCGATCACTCAGTCTGCCGCGTGGAAAGCGCTTCAAGCGCACTACGAGCAGGCGTCGCGCCTGCAGATGCGCGACCTGTTTCATCAGGACCCGCGACGGTTTGAGAAGTTTTCCCTGCGCTTCAATGACATCCTGCTCGACTTCTCCAAGAACCGGATCACCGAACAGACGCTTCGCCTGCTGCTCGATCTGGCCAATCAGGCGGACGTGAGGGGCTGGACGCGGAAGATGTTCGACGGCGAGAAGATCAATACCAGCGAGGATCGCGCGGTGCTGCACGTTGCCCTGCGCAACCGCTCCAACCGTCCGATCCTCGTCGATGGCAAAGATGTGATGCCCGACGTGAACCGCGTGCTGGCGCACATGCGGGAGTTCACCGACTCCGTCCGCGCCGGGCGATGGACCGGCTACACCAGCAAGCGGATCACCGACGTCGTCAACATCGGCATCGGCGGCTCTGACCTGGGGCCGGTGATGGTGACCGAGGCCCTCAAGCCGTACGGCACGCCAGACCTGCGGGTGCACTTTGTCTCCAACGTCGACGGCACCCACATTGCCGAAATCACGAAGCCGCTGAATCCGCAGACCACGCTCTTCATCGTTGCTTCCAAAACATTCACCACGCAGGAGACGCTGACCAATGCCCGCTCCGCCAGGGAGTGGCTGCTCGGGGCCGCGAAAGACCCCAAAGCCGTCGCGAAGCATTTCGTCGCGCTTTCCACCAACTCCGCCGAAGTCAGCAAGTTCGGCATCGATACCAAGAACATGTTCGAGTTCTGGGACTGGGTGGGAGGCCGTTACTCGCTCTGGTCCGCGATTGGCCTGAGCATCGCGCTGTTCATCGGCATGGACAACTTCGAGGAACTGCTCACGGGCGGGCACCTGATGGACGAGCACTTCCGCAGCGCGCCGCTGGAGCAGAACCTTCCGGTGATCCTGGCGCTGGTCGGCATCTGGTACAACAATTTTTTCGGCGCCCAGACCGTTGCGCTGCTCCCCTACGACCAATACATGCACCGCTTCCCCGCCTACTTCCAGCAGGGGGACATGGAATCCAATGGAAAGTCGGTCCAGCGCAACGGCACGCCGTGCGATTATTCCACCGGGCCGATTATCTGGGGCGAGCCGGGCACCAACGGCCAGCACGCGTTCTATCAGCTGATTCACCAGGGCACAAAGCTGGTTCCCGCCGACTTTTTCGCGCCGATGGAGACGCACAACCCGATCGACGATCATCACGCGATTCTGCTCTCCAATTTCTTCGCCCAGACCGAAGCGATGATGAAGGGCAAGACCGCGGACGAGGTGCGCCAGGAGCTCAAGGACTCCAAGCTGAACCCACAAGAGCTGGAAAAGCTCGTGCCGCAAAAGGTCTTCACGGGAAACAAACCGACGAACTCGATCATGTTCAGGAAGCTGACGCCGCGAACGCTCGGGGCCTTGATCGCCCTCTACGAGCACAAGATCTTTACCCAGGGCGTGATCTGGAACATCAACTCCTTCGACCAGTGGGGGGTCGAGCTGGGCAAGCAACTCGCCAAGGTCATCCTGCCCGAGCTCAAATCGCCCGGCACCGTGACCACCCACGACGCTTCCACCAATGCATTGATCACCACCTATAAAGAAAGCCTCTAGCGCTAAGCGTTGACGCTCATCCGCCAAACTCCTCCCGAAACGCCCGCGAGATAGCCGGATCGGCGCGTCGCGCAACGGCGGCCGACACCTGTCCTTTCACCGCCGCATCCTGCCGGTAAAGCGCCAGCGCCGCGATGGCATCCGCCGCTGTCTGGGGCGGCTGCTCAACAATCATTGAGAGCAGGAATTCCACCGCCGCGTCGAATCGCGCCGACGCGATCGCGAGGCACAACACCCGCCGGAAGTCCGGGTGCACGCTGCGCTGCCATTGATCTCGCAGACGCTCGAACGCCGAATGCAGGCGACTCGCCCCCAGCGCCAGCGCCGCCGCCCCGCGCACATCCGAGTCGATGGATTCAAGAAAGCCTGCCACGAAATCCACTGAACGCTGGGGCGCGAGCTTCAGCATCGCGGTGAAGCATTCGCCGACGACCTCCGCGTCCTTGTCCCCGATCAGCGCCTTGAACTTCAGGAGCGGCAATGCCGCGTCGCTGCCACAATGCCCCAGTGCCTGCACCGCCGCCGTCCGCGCGACTTTCTCCGGGTCCGCCAGCAGCACCGCCAGTTCCGAGAGCACGTCGCGATACCCCATTCGCACCAATCCGAAAGCGCAAGAGGCGCGCAGCTCCGCGGCCGTGTCCACGCTCCCGCCCCAAATCGGCTCCATCTGCACGTGATGGATGCCCTTCACGAAGACGACATCCGCCGCGGCGCCGAGCCGCTCCAGATCGCGGCCTTGGCGACGCATCCCTTGTCTGATTTCGACGGATGCTGCATGAAGTGTGTGAAAGCTGTCGACAGTTCGTCTTCCAGTCCGCCAATCTGGCAATCACCCACGATCGTCGCCGCCCGGGCGGCAACCAGGTTGGTCCGATCCGCAATGGCGGCGCGCAACGCCTCACGGGTGGCCGCCGCTGCCGGCGATGCGCGCAGCTCTGCAAGCGCCGCCAGACAATCCTCGAGATTCCTGGACTTTGCCATCTTGGAAGTGCCCCGCGAGCCCGCGGAAATCTCTGCGACCGCGCTTAGTATACCGCTCGATGGATGCGCTCCCCATCGATCCGCTGCTTCCGGGGATCGTGTCGCGGCTGCGCGAGAGCCGTTCGCTCGTGCTGGTCGCGCCGCCAGGCGCCGGGAAGACCACGCGCGTGCCCCCCGCGCTGCTCCGCGGCGGGCTCCTCTCATCGAAGCATCCGAACCTGGTGATGCTCCAGCCGCGGCGAGTCGCCGCGCGGGCGGCGGCCCAGCGCATCGCGGATGAGAACGGATGGGAGCTTGGCCGAGAGGTCGGCTATCACGTTCGCTTCGACCGCAAGCTGGGGCCACAGACGCGCCTTCGCGTGCTCACCGAAGGAATCCTTTCGCGCCAACTGCTGCGCGATCCATTTCTCGACGGCGTCGGCGCCGTGCTGCTGGATGAGTTCCACGAGCGCAGCCTGCACACGGACGTCGCGATCGCGATGCTGCGCGAGGTGCAGCAGGCAGTCCGGGATGATCTGATCCTCGTGGTGATGTCGGCTACGCTCGACGCCGCGCCGGTGGCGAAGTTCCTTGGCAATTGCCCGATCGTCCAAGCCGAGGGTCGTGCGTACCCGGTGAGTATCCAGCACGTGGCGGCGTCGTCGCAGGCGCCGCTGCCGGAACGCGTGATGGAAGCAGTTGAGCAGGTGCTAACCGGCAGCGGCGGCGATGAGCCGGGCGACGTGCTGGTTTTTCTGCCCGGCGTCGAAGAGATCCGCCGAACGTTGCGCCGCCTGGAGCCGTTGGCGTCAGAGCGGGACCTGCTGCTCCTGCCGCTGCATGGCAGCCTCTCCGCAGAGGAGCAGACCCGCGCACTGAGGCCGGCCAAACAGCGGAAGGTGATTCTCGCCACCAACATCGCCGAAACCTCGCTCACCATCGACGGCGTCCGCACCGTGATCGACAGCGGCCTGGCCCGCGTCGCCGGCTACGACCCGCGCCGCGGCATGGATCGGCTTGAGCTGAAACGCATCAGCAAGGCCTCCGCCACCCAGCGCGCGGGACGCGCCGGGCGGACCGCCGCAGGCTCGTGCCTGCGACTGTGGACCGCTCGCGAGCATGCGTCGCTGGAGGATTTCGAGCTTCCCGAAATCCGCCGGGTCGATCTCGCCGGCACAGTCCTTTCCCTGCACGCCTGGGGCAAGCCCGATCCGCGCGCGTTCGGCTGGTTCGAGCCGCCTCCCGATCACGCGCTGACCGCCGCCGAGCGTTTTCTAACGATGCTGGGGGCGCTCACGTCGGAAAGCGGCGGCGGGATTACGCCGCTTGGGCGGCAACTGCTCACTCTACCGGTTCATCCGCGCCTGGCGCGCCTGCTTCTGGGCGCGGCGGAGGCTGGCGCGGCAAGGGAAGGCGCCGCGCTGGCCGCCCTGTTATCGGAGAAAGACATCACCTTTGCGCCGCCTGGCGAAGCGTTCGACCCTTCACGACACCTGCAGGGCCCTTCCGATCTGCTCATCCGCATGGATCTGCTCGCCGAGGCCGAACGAAGCCGCTTCGCAGCCTCCGTGCGCGATCGCGGAATTGATCCAGCGGCCGCGCGGCAGGCAGCGCGGACACGCGACGAGCTGCTGAGGCTTGTCCGCAAACTTCCTGCCGTTCGTCGCCGGCCCGCGCAGGACGGCGCCGATCTCCCGGTCGACGAGCGGACGCTCCTGCGCCTGGTCCTGCTGGCATACCCGGATCGCGTCGCCCGCCGCCGCGCCAGCGATCCGCTGTCGGCGGTGATGGTCGGCGGCGCGGGGTTGAGAATCGCCCGCGAGTCAGTTGTTCGCCAGCCGGAGTTCTTTGTCGCGCTCGACGCTCGCTCGGACGAGCGCAGCAGCACTCGCGAGGCGCTGGTGAGAATCGCCAGTGCAATGGAGGTGGAATGGCTCCCCGAATTGTTTCCGCAATCGGTCCGGCGCGAACGGATGGCGGTCTTCGACGCACAGCGCGAAGCCGTCGTCGGCCGCGGATTAACGCTGTATCGTGATCTGGTGCTGCGCGAGGACCGCGACGCGCCGGTGGATCCGCTTGATGCGTCGCGAGTGCTGGCCGAGGCGCTTGCGCCGCAGGCGGCGGAATTCTTCCAATCCGACCCGCTTGCCGCAGCGCTGCTGGCGCGCGTCAACCTGCTGCGGCAGTCGATGCCTGAGCATCCCTGGCCGAAGCTCGACGAGGAAGAGCTCCTCGATGTGCTGAAAGAAGCCTGCCGCGGCCGGCGGAGCATCCATGAAATCCGCGGCCAGCCGCTGGTCTTCGCAATACAGACCCGGCTTCCCTATCCGCTCGACCGGCTGCTGGAGCAGCATGCACCTGAAACGATCACGGTGCCCAGCGGAAGCCGGATCAGAATAGCTTACGAGGCGAATGGGCCGCCCATCCTGGCCGTGCGACTTCAAGAGTTGTTCGGGTGGACCGACACACCGCGAGTAGCCGCCGGCCGGGTCCCGGTCCTCCTTCACCTCTTAGCGCCGAACTACCGTCCCGTGCAGATCACCAACGACCTGCGCAGCTTCTGGTCGACCGCCTATTTCCAGGTGCGCCAAGACCTGCGCACGCGGTATCCGAAACATTCGTGGCCGCAGGATCCGCTCAGCGCCAAGCCGCAGGCGAAGGGAAGATCAACCGCATGAAACGTGATGCCTGACAGGACGCGCTTGCGCAAGAAAGAGTACCGCACATTCCGAAGAGGCCTAGCCGTTCAGCGATCCCTTGGTGCTCGGGACGTCGTTGCTGCGCGGGTCGTGGCTTACCGCCTGGCGAAGGGCCTTGGCGGTGGCCTTGAAGATCGCTTCGGAGACATGGTGGTTGTTGGTGCCGTAGGGAACGCTCACGTGAAGATTGAGCCGGGCGTTGGTTGCGAAGGCTTTGTAGAACTCCTCGATGAGTTCAACGGGGAAAGCGCCGATCAGATCGCCTTTGAACTTGACGTTGAAGACGAACGCTGGGCGGCTCGAGAGATCGATGGCGACCTGAGCGAGGCTCTCGTCCATGGGAACAATCGCCCAGCCATAGCGGTTGATGCCGCGCTTGTCGCCGGTCGCCTTCTCCAGCGCCTGGCCGAGAACGATCCCGACGTCTTCGACCGTGTGATGGGCGTCAATCTGGAGATCGCCTTCCGCCGTCACCTCGAGATCGATGAGGCTGTGGCGGCTCAACAGGTCGAGCATGTGGTCGAAGAAACCTACGCCGGTGTGGACCGAAGCGATCCCCGTTCCGTCGAGGTTGAGCGAGAGATCGATCTTCGTTTCTTTGGTCTTGCGCGAAAGCTGAGCCGTGCGCGCGCGGCCGGTTCGGGCATCAGGCTTGGCGTTATCAGACTTTGGCAATCGATCCTCTCGACTGGTCAGAACAGGGCCTAGGCAGCTTTGTCGGCGGCCATCAGGGCCTTGATGCCGCCGAGCAGCGCGTTGTTCTCCTCGCTGCGTCCGACGGTGATGCGCACGTAAGCGGCAAGCTGCGGCTTATCGAAGTATCGAACCAGAATCCCCTGCTGCTTGAGGCCCAGATAAGCGTCGCGGCCGCGCCCATTCGGAGCCTCGGCAAGGATGAAGTTTGCCTGGCTTGGAAGCACTGTCCAGCCCAATTGTGCAAGCTCAGATGAAAGCCGCAGGCGCTCGGAGCGTACGTGCTCCCAGCTTCGCTTGGCGTACTCCTGGTCTTCCAGGGCCGCAGTCGCAGCGGCGACGGAAACCGCGTCACAGTTGTAGCTGTCCTTCACCTTCATCATTTCGGCGATCACATTCGCCCGGGCGATTGCATAGCCGAAGCGAAGGCCGGCGAGCGAATACGACTTGCTCAGCGTTCGCGAGATGACCACGTTGGGATAATCGCGCACGAGGGCAAGGCAGTTGTCGTCGGCGAAATCGACGTACGCCTCGTCGATGAGGAGCAGGCCGTCGAATGCCTTGGCCAGTTCGGCGAGCTTCATAGGGGAGACGAAAGTGCCGCTGGGAGCGTTGGGGTTGGCGACGTAGATGGCGTCCGCCTTGGTCGCCAGCAGCGCCTCGATGGGCAACGACCACTCGGCGTCCCAGGGGACCGCGGCCGACTTGGCGCCCTCCAGTTGTGCAAGCACCGGGTAGAGCGAATAGGTCGGCTCGGGGAACGCGAGCGCGCCGCCCGGCGGGACGAACGTGCGCGTGGCAATGGTGAGGATGTCGTCGCTGCCGTTGCCGGCGAGGATCATGTCAGCGGTAAGGCCGAGAAGTTTCGCGGCCGCGGCGCGGAAAGAGTCGGCGGTCGGGTTGGGGTATCGGCGCAGGACCTCAGGCTCAATCTCCCGGACCGCCTGCAACACCCTGGGGCTCGGCGGGAACGGGTTCTCATTGGTGTTGAGCTTCACCACCCGCTCGCCAATGCCGGGCTGCTCGCCGGGAACGTAGCCTTGCATGTCGCGCACGTGCGCGCGGACGAATGACAGAGCCATGGGTGGCATTATAAGCATGCATGCCGCGCGAAAGCACGACCCCGCGGGCAGGAGAGGATGGGGAACGGTTGATCGCGGTGGCGAGACGGCGCGATGGTCAACCGGGTTTATCGTCGACTCGCGCGCGAACGCTGGCGGCGTGGCCGGCGAGGTGTTCCGCTTCGGCGAGCGCGATGATCGCGCGGGCGTCGCGGGAAAGGCCGTCGGCGTCGTAGCGGACGACGCTGCTGCGCTTGAGGAATTCGTAAACACTGATGCCGCTTGCGAATCGCGCGGTCGTGTTCGTGGGCAGACAGTGACTTGGGCCGGCAATGTAATCGCCGGCGGCGACGGGCGAGTAGCGCCCCAGGAAGATGGCGCCGCCATGGCGCAGCTTCTTCAGGACTGCGGCGTCATCGCGTGTCTGGAGATTGACATGCTCGGCGGCGAAGCGGTTGGCGAGATCGATCAGTTCATCCATCAATCCGCCGACGACAATGGCGCTGCCGCCCTGCAATGCTCGCGCAATGGCCTCGGCGCGCGGCAGAAGCCGAGACTGCCGGTCGATCTCGCTGGTGACGGCTTCAGCGAGTGTCTGACTGTCGGTGAGAAGAAAGCAGCTTCCGGGGTCATGTTCAGCCTGGGCGATGAGATCGGCGGCGATGAAGCTCGCTGTCCCGCTCTCATCGGCTATGACGAGGATCTCGCTGGGACCGAGAAAGCCGTCGATTCCGACCCCGCCTGCGACGGCGCGCTTGGCAAGCTGCACGTAACGGTTGCCCGGACCGACGATTTTGTCGACGGCCGGGATGGTGTCGGTCCCGAACGTCATCGCGGCGATGGCCGCGGCGCCCCCTGCGCGGAAGACCTCGCTCAACCCCAGCTCATGGCAGGCGGCGAGCACTAGATCGCTCTTGCCGTACCTGCTCGGCGGGGAGCAGACGACGATGCGCCCGACCGCCGCGACCTGCGCCGGCACCGCCAGCATGATCAGCGACGAGGGATATGAAGCTTTGCCGCCGGGGAAATAGAGGCCGGCGCTGTCGAGCGGCGTGAACCGCATGGAGAGTTCCACCCCCGGCCGGCTGAGCATCGCGGGAATGGTGGGCATGACTCCGGTCTGATACTCACGCACCTGGTCGATGGCCCGCCGGAGGGCTTCGAGCTGTTCGCTGGGTACGCGCGAGGCCGCTTCACGCATTTCGTCGGGCGCGACGCGAATCTGTTCTTGCGTGAAGGATGGATCGTCAAAGCGACGGGCCAGATCCACAATCGCCTCGTCCCCCCGCCGGGCCACGTCAGCCAGGATTTCCCGCACCGCCGCGGTTTCCTGATCTTCGGCCAAGGCGAGCTTCGCCGGGTCGAGTTGAAGGGCACGCAGCAGTCCCTCCACTCGCTGTCGATCGTCAGCATTGTGAAGGCGCAGGATCGGGATCATGGCCGGCTGAATCTAAGGCAGTTGAAGCCGGCAGGGAAGGAATGGCCGCTTTGGCGCGGCTCGCTACGCGAAGCGGACGGATGGAATCGGCGGTGTGTTTCGCTACAATCCGCCGCGCTTCTGGAGGTGAGCGAGCGTGGCGCAGGCGGACATCATTATCGCCGATGAAAAGCTGCTTCCGCAGGCGGTCGAGCTATACAACGGCATCTTCCGCCCCAAGCGCGAGGTGGACTTCTTCAAGCGCCGGTTCATGGGGCGCTACAACACGCTGACGCTTCTGGCGCGCATCGATGAGAAGCCGGTCGGGTTCTGGATCGGCTTCGAGTTGAAGCCGGGGATGTTCTACCACTGGCTGGGTGCGGTGGTGAGCGACCTTCGGCGGCACGGGGTTGGCCGGCAGCTCCAGGAGGCCCAGCAGGCCTGGGCGAAGGACCACGGGTATGAATACGTTCGTTGCGAGTGCATGAACCACCAGCGCGAGTTCATTCATTTCGCGGTTGCGCTGGGGTTCGACATCGTTGGCATCCGCTGGGACTCGACGCACGCCGATAACCTCATCGTGTTTGAAAAGAACATGATGGATTGAGGCATTCATTTCTAGGACTCGCTCGCACGCACCGGGCGCCCGTGCCACAATAGTCGGGTCATGACGTCTCGGGATTTTGATGCCTGGCTGGTTGACCCTTCGCGGGCCCCGCTGGTGATGGGGGTGCTGAACGTCACGCCGGACAGCTTCAGTGACGGCGGCGCTTTCGCGGATCCCGGGGCGGCGGCCCGGCACGCGGCCGAGATGGAGGCGGCCGGGGCGGATCTCATCGATATTGGGGGCGAATCGACGCGCCCCGGGTCGGAGCCGGTCGCGGCGGCGGAGCAGATCCGGCGGATTGTGCCGGTGATACGGGAACTGGCGAAGCGGCCCGCGGTCTTGTTATCGGTCGATACGACACGCGCCGCGGTGGCTGAAGCGGCGCTGGACGCGGGCGCGGGCATGGTTAATGACATTTCCGCCGGTCGGGATGATCCCGCGATGCTCGAGCGGGTCGCCCGGCGGCGTGTGCCGATGGTGCTGATGCACATGCAGGGGGTGCCGGCGATGATGCAGACCGCGCCGCGTTACGGAGACGTCGTCGCGGAGGTCGCAATGTTCCTGCGCGAGCGCATTCGGGTCGCGGTCGCGGCGGGTATCGATGCCAATAAACTGTTGATCGATCCGGGTATCGGCTTTGGCAAGACGACGCAACACAACCTCGAATTGCTGAAAATGCTCAGTAAAATCGCTGAACTCGGCCGGCCCTTGGTGCTCGGCGCCAGCCGGAAGGCGTTCATCGGGAAGATCACCGCCGAACCGCAAGCTTCCCATCGCATCTTCGGAACGGCGGCATGCGTGGCGTGGGGCGTGGCTCATGGCGCGGCGATCGTGCGCGTGCATGACGTGCAGCCGATGGCTCAAGTGGTGCGGATGATCCGGGCGATACAAGCCGGTGCGGCTGGCTGATTTTCCCCCCGCCTGATGGCCCGGCGCATTTTTCCGGGGTATAGTTCAAGCATCGTTGTGATTAGGATTTTGCGGCTATTGTGGGATATCCGGTGAGTTCTGAGCCGCACTTCGAAGAATCGTGGCGCGCCGGCAATCGCCAGCGGCCTGCGGCAAATTTACAATCACGTCAGAGATGTCAGGCGACTTTCTCAACCTCTCCGCCTTCTTCCGGGCCCTGGGCACGTACCCGTGGTGGCAGGTTGCGATCGAACTGCTGTTGATCGGACTGGTGGTGTTCTGGGTGGTGCGCTTCCTGCGGGGCACGCGCGGGGCCCGCATGCTCAAGGGGATCGTCCTGGTCCTCATCACGGTGCACCTGATCGTCCGCCTGCTGGCCCGCGAATTCGGCCTGGAACGGATCGACTTCCTCTACGGAAAATTCCTGCTCTTTGCGTCATTCGCGGTGGTGGTCGTCTTCCAGGCCGAGCTCCGGCGGGCGCTGATGCGCCTGGGGGAGACGCGCTTCTTCCGGGGCTGGTCGAGCCAGATCAACGACGAGATCGAGGCGCTGGTGGAAGCGGCTACATTCCTCTCGCGGCGGAAGATCGGGGCGCTCATCGCGATCGAGCGCGACACGCCCCTTGGCGGTATCGCCGAGTCGGGGACGCGGCTGAACGGCGAGCTGAGCGCGGCGCTGCTGAACACGATCTTCTGGCCGAATTCGCCGCTCCATGACCTTGGGGTGGTGGTGAGCCAGGGGCGTATCGCGTACGCCGGGGTGCAGTTTCCGCTGGCGGAGAGCGGTGAGCTGGAGCGCGAGCTCGGAAGCCGGCACCGGGCGGCGGTCGGCATGAGCCAGGAGAGCGACGCGGTGGTGCTGGTGGTTTCCGAAGAGACCGGTGACGTGAGCATCGCGGAACGCGGGCAGTTGATTCGAAAACTGACGCCGGAGGGACTGCGCGGCCTTCTTGCGGAATTACTCGGACGCGGCGAGCGGGGGATTCGACGGGCGGCCTAGGATTAAAGAGTCGGGCGATTCGCCCGTTCTTACGATGGATGGACCTCCGAACCAGCCTCTGAGTGCCGCTGCCGTGGAGACGTCAAAGCGTCGCCGTCGGCCGTTCTGGCGGCAGACGACCACGACCGCGGTCCGCCGGTGGGCGCGCGATACTTTCTCGCGTGATTCGTTCCGGAGAAGCCTGAGATCATTGGCGTGGGTGGCGCCGCTGACGATCCTCATCTGGATCTACGCCGAGCGTGAACAGGTCGTCACCTATCCGATCCAATTCATCGCGGACGTGAAGGGCAGCGATCCCACCCGAGTGGTGACCCTGCTCAATTCCGAGGGACAGCCGGTGTTTGAAGGGCTGCAGATGTCAGCCGACTTCTCCGGCCCGCATGCTCGGCTGGAGGAACTTCGCGACAAGCTGGACTCGCGCAACGCGGCGGCGCCGCTGCAGATTCCGGTCCCGGACGGATTGCCCTATGGGGTCCAGCAGATTCCCGCCACAGGGGTGGTGAACGACTCGCGGGTGCGCAGCAGCGGCATCACCGTCTCCAACGCGCTGCCGGGAAGCCTGAAGGTGATGGTCGACGCGGTCAGCTGGCGCGATATTCCGGTGCAGGCGCCGTCGCGCATCAACACCGTGACCGATGCGCATTTCAGCCCCGTTCGCGTCCGCGTTACCGGGCCCGAGTCGCTGCTGAGGGAGGCGGAGGCGAACCATATGCTGATCGCCGAAGCCAGCCTGGATGCGCTCAACGAGCTGAAACAGACCGGGCCTCACGAGAACGTGCCGGGCGTGCGCGTCATCATGGCGCTGCACGATCGTCGGGTCAAAGTAACCCCGGCGGAAGTGACGGCTTCGTTCGAAGTAAAGCCGCCGGTGTCATACACGTTCACGACGATCCAGATTTACATCATGGGCCAGCAGCCGACGCTCAGCCGGTACGCGCTGACGAAACAGCCAGGGCTTCTGCCGGACGTGACGGTCGTCGGTCCGCAGAATCAGATCGATTACCTCAAGGAACATCCCGAGTTTCAACCGAAGGCGGTGTTGGAGATCACGCAGGATGACGTGCGCACGCTCGGTGTGCCGCTCACCAAGCCGCTTCGTTTCCTCGACCTGCCGGACGGGGTCACGGTGCAGGGGGAGCAGCGCACGCTGACGTTCGAATTGGTTGACCGGAAAGATTCGCCTGACCTCCCAGGGACCTGAAAGAGCAACCCGCAGCAAAGCTTCCCGCTCATGCGGGGGCAAACTCCGCCTGCTACAATCGAGCCATGGACGACTGGAAGGCCTACGTCGAGCCGCTGGGAAAGTCTGCGCGCGAGGCCGCGGGCCAGCTTGCAACCCTGAGCGGCGCTGCGCGGTCGGACGCATTGCGGCGCATCGCCAGCGGCATCCGCGCCGGCTCCGCCTCGCTTTTGAGCGCGAATGCGACGGACGTCGAGGAGGCCCGCAAGTCGGATCTTCAGCCAGCGCTGGTCGAGCGCCTGAAGCTGAGCGAGAAACGAATCGAAGCGATGGCGGACGCGGTCGAGCAGATCGCCGCTCAGGTGGATCCGGTCGGTCAGATCATCGACGGGTCTGTGCGCCCGAACGGCCTGCGCATCCAGAAAATGCGCGTCCCGATCGGCGTGATTCTGTTCTTTTATGAGAGCCGGCCGAATGTGACCGCCGACGCCGCGGCGCTGTGCCTCAAGAGCGGCAACGCGGTCATCCTCCGGGGAGGAAAGGAAGCGTTACAGTCCAATCGCGGGATCGCCAAAGTAATTTCCAGTGCGCTGGAAGCATCGGGAGTCTGCGCCGGGGCGGTGCAGCTGGTTGAATCGACGGACCGCGCGCTCGTCCCGCACCTGCTGAAGCTCGATCGATACATCGACCTGGTCATCCCCCGCGGCGGCGAGAGCCTGATCCGCGCAGTCGTGAAGGACTCTACGATCCCGGTGCTGAAGCATTTCACCGGCAACTGTCACGTCTACGTGGACGCGGCGACGGAGTCGATGGAACGGGAAGTTCGCGCGATCTGCGTCAATGCCAAGACGAGCTATCCGGGCGGCGCGGTCTGCAACGCGGCGGAAAAGATCCTGTTCCATAAAGACGCCGCCCCCCGGCTGCTGGCGAGAGTGTGCGAAGATCTCGCGGCCAAAGGCGTTGAGATACGCGGCGATGAGCGCACCCGCGCGCTGTATCCGAAGTCCAAGCCGGCGACGGAGGCGGATTGGCCCGAGGAGTACCTGAGTCTCACGATCGCGCTGAAGGTGGTGGATTCACTGGATGAAGCGGTCCGGCACATCAACGAATACGGGAGCCATCACACCGATGCGATCTTGACCCGCTCGCTGGAGGCTGCGGACGAATTCGTCCGGCGGGTCGACAGCGCCAGCGTGATGATCAATGCCAGCACGCGCTTCGCGGACGGGGGCGAGTATGGGCTCGGCGCCGAAATCGGCATCAGCACGGACAAGCTTCACGCCCGCGGGCCAATGGGAGCTTCGGACCTCACCACGTACAAGTGGGTGGTCACCGGGAACGGGCATGTTCGAAGTTGATCAATGCAATTTAACCACCGATGACACTGATGGACACCGATGAACACTGATAGAAGTCAAGTTTGGCTGGAGCGCAGGATATGGGGAGCAATCTTTGATGTTCATTGACCTCTAGTTTCCGCTTCGGCGATGGCTGCGGGGAGGGCGTCGATTACGTCGCGCGCCAGGGGGGAGCGGAGTCCAAGTTTTTCGGCGGCGATCTCGCCGGCTCGGCCATGCAGGTGAACGCCGGCGCAGGCGGCATCGAATGGGTCCATTTGCTGCGCCAGAAGCGTGCCGATGATTCCGCTGAGAACGTCGCCGGTGCCTGCCTTTGAGAGTGCGCTGTTCCCCGTTGCGTTCAGGTAGACATGCTGACCGTCGGTTACGACCGTCCGATGCCCCTTGAGGACGACGACTTGCCCGAAGGCGCGGGCCGCTTCGGCGGCGAGATTCATGCGGCCTTCGTCGTCACTGGGAACGTCCTTGCGGCCGATCAGCTTCGCGAGGCGGGCCATCTCTCCGGGGTGCGGAGTGAGCACCGCGCGGGCCTTGAAAAACCTCGGCCAGGTTTTTCCATCGGCGACGAGGCTCAATCCATCGGCGTCGATCACCATGGGTTTGTCGAGGCGGATCAGGCGCGTCAATCGCCCCGCCGCTTCGGGTGTGCGACCGAGGCCCGGGCCGATGACGATGGAATCTGCTATTTCGCACGCACTGAGCAACTGGTTCTTTCCCGCCGCTTTGCCAAGACCCAGGCCGATCAGCTCAGGGGTGATCGATAATGCGGCGGACAGGATGGAGCGCGGGACGGCAATCTGAACGAGCCCGGCGCCGCAGCGCAGCGCCGCGGTTCCAGCCAACACCGGCGCGCCGATCATTCCTTCGTTGCCTCCCACGACCAGCACGCGGCCAAAGAGCCCTTTGTGCCCGTCCGCGGGCCGGGTCGGAAGCGGAGGCGGACGCGTGGTCGGTGGCTCATGATTTGGCATGGGGGCATTCTAAAGACACGCGAGGCCCGGGCCACATGCTATGGGAGACGTTGCGGGTCTACTCCCTGAACTGACTGTATGTGATCGCGTCCAGATCGAGCGCGCTGAAGCGTTCCGCGGCGAACAATACATGAGCCAGGCCAGCGCCCATCGCCGCGTTGTCGGTGCAGTAGCGGAGCGGGGGGACGAAGTTCGGGACGCGCAGGGTGCCCAGCGCGGCGCGGAGGCCGCGGTTGGCGGAGACCCCGCCGCCGGCGATGACGCTCCTTGCGCCGGTCTGCTCGATCGCGCGCTGGAGCTTGCGGAGAATCACGTCGACGCAAGCGGCCTGGAAGCTCGCTGCGATGTCGGCCAGATCCTGCCCGCTTAGCACCCGCGCCGCCGAGGTGCGGACGTTCTCTCCTTTTCGCGGCACGCCACGGACGTGATAGAGAACGGCGGTCTTCAATCCGCTGAAGGAGAAGTCGAGGGAATCGCGGTCCAGCAGCGTGCGCGGGAATGGAATTGCCCTGGGGTCGCCTCGCTCGGCAAGCTGATCGAGGATTGGCCCGCCGGGATAACCGAGGCCAAGGATCGCGGCGACTTTGTCGTATGCCTCTCCGACCGCGTCATCGATGGTGGAACCGAGGAGCTGGACGTCGAGCCAGGATTGAACGTGATAGAGCGCGGTGTGCCCCCCGCTGCAGACCAGCCCCACCGCCGGCATTGGCGGCGGTTGACCTGTCTCGAGCATGACGCTGTAGAGGTGCGCGTGGACGTGATCGATCCCGATAAGCGGCTTGCCGATTGACCAGGCGAGCGTCTTGGCCGCGGTGACCCCAATCAACAGCGAGCCGATCAGCCCCGGGCGGCTGGCCACCGCGATGGCGTCGATCCCGTTAAACAACGCATCGCCCGTGCCGGAGAATCCAGCGCTCTGGAGCGCCTCGCGCAGCACCGGAAGAATGTTTTCGATATGGGCCCGGCTGGCGATTTCGGGCACCACGCCGCGATACTTCGCATGCAGTTCATTCTGCGTCGCTACGACGTTTGAACGGACGTCGTACCCATCGACAACGACGGCAGCCGCCGTCTCGTCGCAGGTGGACTCAATGGCGAGGATACTGGCCATGAGCTCATTCTCATTCCGCGGGACGGGTCATCGGCTGGCTCGCCACCAGGCGCCGCTCTCCCTGCAGGACAACGTATCCGACCATGGTGCTGACCGCGGCGTCGAGCTGGACATCGGTGGGCCGGGTGGTCGGCTGCGTCGCCGCGGCGGTCGTGGTCTGGCGGGTAGCGACTTTCGGCATGGGCCGCCTGAGCAACTCCTGCTCGAACTGCTGCAGGACCACGCGGCGCTGGGCGTCGGCGTCCATTGGCACGTTGATCTGGGGCTCCACTCCCCAATCGGTCGCGTCCTTCTTGCGGTGAACGAGCCGCCCGCTCGGCAGGTAGTAATAGGCGACGGTGATCTTCAGCTCGCCGCTCTTGCCTTCCAGGGGCACGACCTCCTGCACAGAGCCTTTACCGTAGCTGCGGGCGCCGACGACGAGCGCGCGGTGGTTGTCCTTCAGGCTGCCGGCGACAATCTCGGATGCACTGGCGGAGTGCTCGTTGATCAGGACCGCCATGGGGAAGTCCGGCAGCGTTCCATCGGCGTGGGCATAGGAGATGTCTTCCGGACGATTGCGCCCCTTTACGCTGACGATGATGCCGTCCTTGAGAAACAGGTCGACGACTTCTTTCGCCTGATCGAGCCTGCCGCCCGGATTGAAGCGAAGATCGAGAATGAAGCCCTTCATTCCGTCATTGAGGAGTCCCTGCATGATTGGCTTGAGCTTGTCGAAGGTTTCGCCGGTGAACTGGGTGATGCGAAGGTAGGCGATCCTGGGGTCATTGCAAACGTAGTAATCCCAACTGTTGTCCGGCTTGCGCTGATACCCCTTGACGGTGGGTACGACGATCTCCTCGCGAACCATCTTCAGCTGAACTTCTTCGCCAGATGCATGGCGAACGGTGAGGGCGACTTCGGTGCCGAGCGGTCCAGCGATCTTCTTGACGACCTCCGGAAGGCGCAGCCCTTTTATATCCTCCCCGTTTACTTTGAAGATGACATCACCGGCGAGGACGCCGGCCCGGAACGCGGGACTGCCCTCCAGCGGCGAGACCACCTGAACGTCGCCGGTTTTCTCGTCCTGATCGAGCTGGATGCCGACGCCCTTGAAGGTGCCCTCGAGGAGGCGGTCAAATTCCTCCTGGCGTACCGGCGGAACATACATGCTGAACGGATCGAGCTGTCCCAACATGCCGTCGATCGCGCCCTGCCGCAGCTTGTCCTCGTCGACGGGCTCGACGTAGTTATTGGCGACCTGGCGATGGATGTCGACGAGCGTGCGAACGAAGGCGTAATCGTCGTCGCGCTGGGCGAGAGAACCGGGAATCTGAAACGCAAGGAAGGCGATCGCCACCACGCTGACCGCCCATGCCACTCGCTCTCGATTCATGGATGCACCGCCGGGAAAAAGAAGTGAGCGATCTTAGCCCGGCTGGGCGCGGTATCAAATCGGCAAAGCCGGCCCGGGCGGTGATGTGGCGCCTTACGGAAGCCTGTCGAGAAAGCTCCGCAGCGCGGCGCTGACTTGCTCGGGCTGCTCGAGCGGCGACATGTGCCCGGCGCCGCGGATCACCACCACCTCCGAGCTGGGGATCGCGCGGCCCATCGCCTGGGCGACCTCGGGCGGCGTGATGGCGTCAGACTCGCCTACGACGATGAGCGTCGGCACTGTGATGGACGGAAGAACATTGGTGAAATCGCGGCGGTCGCGCATCGCCGCCAATGCATTTTCGATCGTGGCATCGGGACAGTTTTCCATCATCTCGCGGAGCGCGCGGACCTGTTGCGGGCGGTGGGAGATCGTGTCAGGGGAGAGCATCTTTGGCTGCATCGCATCCGCGACGGCGCGCGGGCCGGAGGTGCGCACCAGCTCGATCATTTTCTGCCGGCCCTCGCGGGCCTGGGGTGAGTCGGCCTCCGCCTTGGTGTCCACCAGGGCAAGGGCGCGCAGGTCCGTGGGATACTTCTTCACATACGCGAGCGCGACGTAGCCGCCCATCGACAATCCAGCCAGCGCGGACGGCAGCGCTTCCAGAGCTTTCAACAATTCGTGGACATCATCGGCCAGTGATTCGATGGTGAACGCCGCCTCGAGGCGAGAGCGGCCAAATCCCGGGAGATCGGGAACGATGACGCGGTATCGGTCGCTGAGCGAAGCGAGCTGCTGCTCCCACATGCGCCCATCGAGCGGGAAGCCGTGGAGCAGTGCCAGGGCCGGCCCACGCCCGCGCTCCTCGTAATAAAGCTCTTGGCCGTGAATGTTGCGTGTTGGCATGGTCGCGAATGTAAGTCGATGCGCCTAAGATGACCAATGGACAAACCCGCCAGAGGCCGGGGGACCGGAACGAATCATGTTTGAAGTATTTACCGCCGCCGTCTTTCTTTTTCGGACTAACGGCTTACTTTGAACCCGGCGAATCATCGCGACCTCTCCAGACCCGTCATGCCGGCCGCCCCCGCGGAAAACCTCCACCTGACCGATTTCATGGACCTGCCGACGCTGCAGGAGATCCAGGATAATTTTGCGGCAGTCGCGGACGTCACAGCGATCATCACGGACGCATCGGGAAAGGTCTTGACGCAGCCGGCGCCGACCCGCGAGTACCTGCGGCGGCAGAAGGCGCTGGAGGGCGAGGGTCCGCAACGTGAAGGAGAGGAATTTGTCGCGCCGATCATCGTGAACGAGCAGCGGCTGGGGACGATCCGCATGTCGGCGAATGGCTCGGCAAAGGCCGCGGATGAATCCAAGCTGAAAGTCCTCTCCGAGAAATACGGACTCGAGCTGAAGCAGTTGAAGTCGCTCGCGGCGCAATTGACCCGGTCGAAGAACACGCGCCCGGCGGCGATCCAGTTCCTGTTCATGATGGCCAACGCCATCGCGCGGCTGTGCTACCAGGAATTCCAGCTGCGCCAGCGGATCAATGAGCTGACGGCGGTCTACAACCTGGCGATGATCCTGGCCGACGCGCGCGACCTGCAGAAGGTGCTGGACCGAACGGCGCAGCTGGTGTGCGAGGTAATGGAGGCGAAGTCAGCGTCGATCCGGCTGCTGGATGAGGAGGGCGACGAGCTTGTGGTGAAGGCGGTCTACAACCTGTCGCCGCAGTATCTCAACAAGGGCCCGATCCGGATGAGCAAGGCGCAGATCGACCAGATCGCGCTGTCCGCGGAGGGGTTCGAGTACGTTCGCGACATGGCGACCGATCCGCGCGTGCAATACCCGGGCGAATCGCAGCGCGAGGGCATCGTCTCGATGCTCTCAGTGGGCATGCGCTACAAGGGCAAGGCGATCGGGGTACTGCGGGTCTACACGGCGCAGGAACAGGCATTCAGCCCGCTGCGAATCGACCTGCTCAAGGCGGTGGCGGCACAGGCGGCGGCGGCGATCGAAAACGCCCGGCTGCTGGGAGAGTCGCTGGAAGCCGATGCGCTGGAGAAGCAAGTTCGGATGGCGGCGGACGTGCAGCAGCGGATGATTCCGCAGACGCCACCAGTAGTGAAAAACGTCGACCTGGCCAGCGTCTACGTCCCGTGCTTCACGCTGGGAGGGGATTTCTTCGATTTCATTCCGCTGCCGGATGAAAACCTGGGGCTGGCGATAGCGGACGTAAGCGGCAAGGGCGTGCCGGCGAGCCTGATCATGGCCTCGGTGCGGGCATTCCTGCGCGCGCAGGTGGACAATGTCTATTACCTGTACGAAGTGATGCGGCGGATCAACATCATGCTTTGCCGCGACACGAAACCGGGTGAGTTCGTCACGCTCTTCTACGGCGTGCTCGACTCGCGCAGCCTTCGATTCACCTACTGCAACGCCGGGCACCCGCCGGGGCTGTTGCTGCGCAATGGAAAGGTGACCGAGTTGTCGGGGGATAACCTGGTGCTGGGGATTGCGTGCGATGAGCCCTATACACAGAGCTTCATCGACCTGAAGAAAGACGATCTGCTGCTGCTCTACACGGATGGGCTGACGGACGGGATGAACTTCAAACAGGAGACGTTTGGGCGGCAGCGGCTGATCGAAGTGTTCAAGAAAGCGGGACCCACCGCGGAAACGGTGGCGCAGAGTATTCTGTGGGAGCTGCGCAAATTCGTTGGGATATCCAAGCGTAACGACGACATCACGATGATTGTGGCGCGGATTCTTTGAATTGCCGGGTTGATTCACCGCTGAGCAGATGAGGACACGGTGAAGAGAATCATGGCGGGAGTTCGGCGTCGCCCTCGACAAATATGAATCGCGGCAAAAGTTTCCCGTCGAGTTCCACAATGGAGTCGAACACGTATGCCGCCATGCGGAACTGCAACTCGCCCTCCTTGACGCGGTGGCGCAACTGCTCGGTCTCCTCGAGCAGGACCTCGGGCTGCACCCGCACGGGCACGCTCAGCACATCGCTGCGGGTGAGCGTTTCCGGGCGCTTGGGTTCGCCGTGAAAAACGAGGGGGACAAAACTGCCGTCCAAAGGCCCGCCGGAGAGCTGTCCCAAATACCCGGCTTGAGAGCTGCGGTGAAATTCCTTACCCACGCTGCCGTCCCTTCCGTTTTCCTCCGAGCCCTGTGTGAAGCATATCTTGGCAGCGGAGACCAGCATAACAAAAGCCCAGCGGCTGAAAACATGTCCACGGACAAGCGCGTTGTGACGCGGAGAGGCAGTGGTTCGCGGCTCGGAACACCGGGGCGGAATGATCTGCTCAATCTCCGCCAGCTTGTCAGGCGACCACACAGCTCCGCCCAGCGCAGCGCTCGCCGCCTCCACCTGCGCTCGCCATCGGCCACCGCGCGACGATCGCGGCAAGCGTCTTCTGTGCCCATTCGTGGGTGTCAAAAACACTTCGGGCCGCCCCACTTTTGTGTGTTGTTACCCGCGTAGAACTCACTACACTCCGCTCCTCTTTCCACCCGCGGAGGGGCTGGCCGGAGTTTGCACCAGCCTCATCCGCAAATGTCAGATTGTTTGTCACTCGTTGCCTGCTGATCCGGCATTTGTTCTGTCGCCGTTCACCCAGAGGAAGCACCCATGGCCGCTCGCCGCACCCTCGTTATTTCCCCTCGGCATTTCGAGCTGCTCGAGTCGCGCGTGCTGCTCAGCAGCGTGGTTGACATCGATGGCGTGCAGTCGGCCGCACTGGATCTGCCGCGGCTGTACTCGCTGCTGCGCCGCTCGCCCGACACTAACCCCATCCTCGGCGAGGATTTTCTCGGCACCACCTACACGATCCCCGGCTTCCTCGACACCGGCAGCAGCGGGATCCTTCTCAGCTACGAGGCAGCGGTCGGGTTTGGCATCAACAGTGAGACGTTTAACAATCAGACGGTGCAGTTCCTCGACGTGGGCGTCGGCGGCGTTGACGTCTTCGAAGTCTCGGAGCCGCTCTATCCGTCGCTCGCGCCGTTCACGCCCTCGGCCGACATCGATAACCCCGACACCTTCGACACCACCTACAACCAGTCATTCGGTCCCGTGCGCACGCAGATCACCACCGTGCCGGTTGATCCGTTCCTTAGCGACCCGATCAACATCTACGGCATGCCGCTGATGCAGGGCAAGGTGATGGTCATCGATCCGCAACTGCTGAACGAGACGGGCCTCGATTATCTCAAGACGTATCTCTATAACCCCGACACTGCGTTCGATCCTGGAAACGCGGACAGCAATCCCGGGATTCCAAGCGTCAATCGGCACGTGCAGCTCAGCTATGCCGACTTCTCACGCTTCACCGAGACCCTCCCCGCGCGCGCCGAAGGCCCGACGCTGGATGACAACCCGTTCATCGGGCCCAACCCGCTGAATGCGCTCGATCCCAATGCGCCGGTCGACAACACGCCGGGCATCACGCTGGATCACGGCACGTTCTCGACCACCGGGAGCTTCCTTTTCGACACTGCCGCCGCGGCTTCATTCGTCTCGCAGGATATCGCCGCGCAACTGCACGTTCACTACAAGGAGGGCACCTATCACACCGATAACGCGGAGCTCGTCGACGACAACGGCGACCCGATTGCCGAGCAGTTCCAGCTTCCCATCGGCGGCATCGGCGGTTCGTTCACCGCGGCCGGCTTCTTCATCGACGACCTCACGCTCCCCACCGTCGAGGGGCAGGGAATGCGTTTCACCCACGCCCCCGTGCTCGTCTCCGACATCAGCGTCGAAGACCCAATCACGGGCGACAGCTTGACCCTCGACGGCGATTTCGGCATGAATTTCCTCGTCGCCAGCCTCGATCTCTCGACTTTCGAAATCCGCTCCGGCGCCTTCGACTGGATCACCTTCGATCAGCCCAATGGCCTGCTCGGCCTGGACCTACCGGGCGCTCCGCCGATCACCGACGACATCGCGCCGACCGCGACGCTGACCGCCAGCGACCTCACGACCGCGGGCGTCGATCCTTACACCTTCAGCGTCACCTACGCCGACGCCGGCGGAATCAAGACCTCCACCCTCGGCGACGACGACGTGCTGGTGCGGCTGACCAATGATTCGACCCTCGGCGTCACCTACACCGGCAGCGTCAGCAATCTCGACGGCTCGGTCACCGCAAGCTACGCCCTGGCCGCCCCGGGCGGGGCCTGGGACCCTTCGGACAATGATACTTATACCGTCGAGATGCAGCCGTCATCGGTGGCTGACGAGAGCGATAACCCGGTGGCCGCAGGCTCACTGGGGACCTTCGACGTGAACATCGTCGCCACCGGGTCTATCTCCGGCAGCGTGTATGATGACGCCGACGCCAGCGGCGGCAACAACACGGGCGACACGCCCCTGGAGAATTGGCAGCTCTATATCGACGCCGACGACAGCGGCTCGCTCGATACAGGTGAGACCGTCGCCCTGAGCGGCAACGACGGCTCTTATCAATTCCCCGATCTCGAGCCCGGGACGTATCGCGTGCGGGAAGTGCTGCAGGGCGGCTATCGCCGCACCCAACCTGCGCCGGACGATTTTTACGATGTGACTGTGGCTGCTGACGCGGACGCTTCGGGCAATGTGTTCGGGAATACTCAGCTCGCCCTTCTCAGCGGCAATGTGTTCAACGACCTCGACGCCAGCGGCAACCGAACGGGCGCGGAGCCAGGACTGATCGGCTGGAGCGTGCAGTTCGACACCGATGGGAACGCCTCTCTCGACACCGTCATCCCGACCGACGCCGAGGGCAACTATGAGCTGGCCATCGCGGCGGGGAGTTACCGCATCGTGATCCTCCCGCCGACGGGTTGGATCGGGACGGTGCCCACCGGCAGCGAATACACCGGTTCCGCCGCGGCCGCCCAGGAGATCGGCGGCAACGACTTCGGCTTCGCGCAGACCGCAACCGTCTCCGGCATCGTCTTTGGCGATTCCGATCGCGACGGCAATCTCGGTGGGTCAGAGGTGGGACTTTCCAACTGGCTGGTCTATCTCGACGCCAACACAAATGGTCGCTACGACCGCAAAGAGCGGACCGCGCGCACCAACGGCGACGGGCAATGGAGTTTCACGGGCCTGCTCGCGGGCGATTACTCCTTCGGCGTAGTTCCACAAAAGCACTGGCTGCAAACCGCCCCGACAGCCCGCTCCTACAACGTAAGTCTGAGCGCCGGGCAGGTCGTGACCGATTTAAACTTTGGCGAAGTCGCGCACGGCGGCCCCGGATGGAAACGCAACTTCAGCACCACCAGCATCGCATTGCGCCAAGGCGTCGCGCTCGA
>JBBRCX010000033.1:0-43606 GCA_038204465.1 Tepidisphaerales bacterium
TCTCGGCTGGGGCCGTTCGGGCCCGCAGTGAGGTTTGTGGCGCGCGGTTGAGGTCTTCCTGGTCCACGAAAGCCCTCAAAAGCCCACCCAAGCCCTGCATCGGATCGCCAAAGCCGGCGAAAGCCTGCAAGGTCGCCTGGGCTGGCGGCGAAAAGCCTGGCCCGCACGCGGCGCGGCCTCGGGACCGACTCGATCCGACTGCCGATCATTGGGGCGGATTCGTCGCTGAGTTTGAGGAAACTGGGGATGAGTCAGCCCTCTTTGGTCTCCAGCCTGGGGAAGAGCGGCTGGCCTTCGCCGAACTTCTGGCCGGCGGGAAGCGGCGCGGCGCACAGGTCGGCGAGGGATTTGCCGTCAGGGTCGACGCCGAGTTGCCGCAAACCGGCGGCGGCCCTCTGCGGGAGGATGGGAATGAGGGCGACGAGCGCGCGGTAGATTGCCTGGGCGGAGAGGTTGAGCACCGTGTCGAGCCGGCCTGCTTTTGCGGGGTCCTTGGCGAGGGTGAAGGGCGCGGTCGCGTCGATGTAGGCGTTGGTGGCGCGAGCCAGCTCGACCGGCAGGAGCGAGCACTGCTGCAGCTCGATTCGTCTGTAGGCGTCTGCGAGCGCGCCGGTGAGCTTCTGCGTCGGACCCAGCACGATGTCGTCGGCTGCATCGCGGTCCGCGAGCGCCGGCAATGCGCCGCCTCGATAGCGGCCAACCATCTTCACAATCCGGTTGAGGCAATTCCCCAGGACGTTGGAAAGCTCATTGTAGGACTTGTTGAAATCGGCATCGGTCCAATCGAGGTCGCTGCCGAACGGGGCGGCGCGGAGCAGGTAGTAGCGGAAGGCGTCGTAACCATACTGGGCCCCGATGGCGCGGATCTTCTCCAGGCCGATGAAGTTTCCCATCGTCTTGCTCATCTTCCGCCCCTCGCTGGTCCACCAGCCGTGGGCAAAGACGCATTTGGGAAGCGGCTGAGCGAGCCCCATGAGCATCGCGGGCCAGTAGACCGCGTGGAACCAGAGGATCTCCTTGCCGATGAGGTGAACGTCGGCGGGCCAGTACTTCTGGTAGCGCGATGGATCGTCGGTGCCATAGCCGAGCGCGGTGATGTAGTTGCTGAGCGCGTCGATCCACACGTAGACGACGTGCTCCGGATCGTGGGGCATCGGAATACCCCACTTGAGCGTCGCCCGGCTGATCGAGAGGTCTTCGACGCCCGCCTCGAGCTTGCTGATCACTTCGTTGCGCCGCGCCTGCGGCTGGACGAAGCCTGGATGCTCCCGGATGTGCGCGAGCACGCGATCGGCATACTTGCTGAGGCGGAAGAAGTAGCTCTTCTCCTCATATCGCACCAGCGCCCGGTCGCTGATGGCCGACTTGTATTTCTGCTCCTTGGCGGCGGTCTCGGTGACGAATTCTTCCTGGCCTTCGTCGTACCAGCCCTGATAGCTGCCGAGATAGATGTCGCCGTTGGCCTGTAGTTGCTCGACGATTTTCTGCACGGCCTGTTTATGACGGGGTTGCGTGGTGCGGATGAAGTCGTCGTGGGTGATGTCGAGTTCGCGCCAGACGTCCTCGAATATCTTCACGACGCGGTCGGCGAGCACGCCTGGCTCAACGCCCTGCTCGGCCGCGGTCTTGACCATCTTGATGCCATGCTCGTCGGTGCCGGTGAGGAGGAACGTGTCGTGGCCGGCGAGGCGGTGATAGCGCGCGAGGGTGTCGGCGGCCAACGTGGTGTACAGGTGCCCGAGGTGGGGCTCGGCGTTGGGGTAGTAGATCGGCGTGGTGATGTAGAAGCAGTCGGTCATGGGGACTCGGAGGGTTTTCGATTTGCGATTTGCGATTGGATTCAAGAATCGCTTCGGCCGCCTTAAATTGAAAGACCATCGCCGGGTCGGAATGAGGTCGCACAGCAGGGGCGGAGCTTCCGGGCGAGCGGACGGCTACCCCAATCGCATCGACATCATTCGGACGGGACGATGGTTCATAGACGGATTATCGGCAGCGGGGAAGTTTTCATCAAGTCAGAGTAGCGGCGGCCCGCGTTACAATCCCCATGTGATGTCCGATGAAGTGGAATGCAATCTGTGCGGCCGGCGCGTCGAGCGGCATGCGTGCTACGTGGTGCGGATGGATGTTTTTGCGCACCCCTCGGTCCCGCCCATCACCTCTGAGCAGTTGGGCGGAACCGATTTCGACCAGACGCTCGACATGCTGATGGATGAGATGAAGCACATGTCGGCGGACGAGCTGCAGGACACGGTCCACCGCCGGTTCGAATATCACCTGTGTTTTCCCTGCCAGCGTAAATTTCTCGCCAATCCGCTCGGCAAGCCGCGAAGCGAGCGCGCGGGGCAGAACTAGTTTCCGCCGAGGCGCCTGGTACTCTCACCGTCGCGCAGTGCATCGAGTTCTATGCCACAAAAACACTTTGAGCTTCCAGCGGATCTGTCGGAGCGGCTTCGCGCAACCGCCGAAGCCGTGGACCAGGCGGGGAACTGGCCGCAGGCCGAGCTGGACGCGCTGGCGGCAGCAGGGGCGATGAAGTGGGCGGTGCCGCGTGAATTTGGCGGCGAAGACTGCTCGGCGCTTGAGCTGTACCTGCGCTACGAAGCAATCGCGGGCGATACGCTGACGCTGGCACTGATCCTCTCGCAGCGCGACTCCGCGGTGGCGATGATCGACTCGGCCGATCAATGGGTCGTGCGCGGTGGGATGCTGAAGCGGCTGGCGAACAATGAGCTGTTCATCACGGTCGGGATCGCGCAGCTCACGACGAGCCGGCAGGGAGGCCCGCCGGTGCTGCGCGCCGCGCACGCGGGCGGCGGGTATCGGATCGACGGCTACATTCCCTGGGCCACCGGGGCCGCGCAGGCGGAGATCATCATCACCGGCGCGGTGCTGGACGATGGCGGGCAGATCCTGTTTGCCCTGCCTACGGGCTCGGAGGGCGTGACGGTTGATCCGCCGATGCCTTTGGTTTCGCTGCGCGCGAGTTGGACCACGCGCATCGCATGCGACGGAGTGACAATCAGCGGCAGCCAGCTTCTGCGCAGCCCGGTTCCCAGCGCGCTGGCGGGCCGCAAGAAGAGCATCGCGCTGGGGCAGGCATTCCTTGGCACGGGACTGTGCAGGGGCGCGCTGGACCTCATTGAAGCCCACAACTCCGCTGCTGCGCGGCAGGCGTCAGAGCGGTTCGGGGAGCAACTGCAAAAACTTCGCCAGCGCGTGCTCGAACTTTCCGCGGAAGGCCGCGAAGAGGGAGCCGCCGCCGCGGCTGGGGAGATCCGCGCGGCGTGCAATGACCTGGCGCTTCGCATCACGCACGCTGCGGTGACGCTGTATAAGGGGACCGCCCTTTTGACCACCCACCCCGCACAGCGGCTGGCGCGCGAGGCGCTGTTCCTCCTGGTTTGGTCATGCCCCAATCCGGTGATCGACTGCACTGTGGAGCTTTTGAGCTCGGGGTGAATCAAACGAGAAAGTATCGCGGTCGTCCCGCCCGTACCATTTGCCCGCGGGGAAGCCGCGCTGGTCGCGTGTTGGCGGGGTCGCGGTGATACTTGTGATATGTCAACGTTCGTATCGCGGGCGGGATTGAAGCTCGATCACGCTCTGAATGTCTTTAAGATCGACGTCACGGGGTGGGTGTGCGCTGATCTGGGATGCAACACCGGGGGCTTCGTGGACTGCCTGCTGCAGCGCGGGGCGGCGAAGGTGTACGCCATCGACACCGGCTATGGCGTGCTCGATTGGAAACTGCGCAAGGACCCGCGGGTGATTGTCATGGAGCGCACCAATGCCCTGCACGCGGAGTTGCCCGAGTTGGTTCAACTGGTCACGATCGACGTGGCGTGGACGAAGCAGAAGCACATCATTCCGCCCGCCACGCGGATGCTGAAGCCGGGTGGATGGATCGTCAGCCTGATCAAGCCGCACTACGAGGCGGAAGCGTCATTACTGGTGAAGGGCGTGCTGCCGGCGGGCGAAGTCGAATCCGTCGTAAATCAAGTAAAGACAAACGTTGAGGGTGCCGACGTAGAGGTAATACAGACGGTG
Organism: Tepidisphaerales bacterium; assembly: GCA_038204465.1. GTDB lineage: Bacteria > Planctomycetota > Phycisphaerae > Tepidisphaerales > Tepidisphaeraceae > JBBRCX01. Next base: position 4,051 of record JBBRCX010000033.1, read on the forward strand.
CTGAGCCCCATCAAAGGGGCCAAGGGGAACGTCGAGGTGCTGGCTAAACTCCGAGCGGCCAAGCCCCTATGATAGCTCGGGCAGCGGCTGCGGGACTGGTTTCGAGTGGTTGTGTCGGGTTCGTCTTTATGCCGCAAATCAGAATCGCCATTGCCGGGATCGGAAACTGCGCCAGCTCGCTGCTGCAGGGAATCGCGTACTACGGGGCGAATCCAGACGACACGATCGGCCTGATGAACCCGGTGATCGGCGGCTTCCGGACGGGCAACATCGAGGTTGTCGCGGCCTTCGATATTGACTCGCGAAAAGTCGGGCGGCCCCTCGAAGAGGCGATCTTCGCCCTGCCCAACAACACCAAGCAATTCTTTCCCGGCGTCCCGCGCAGCGGCGTGGCGGTGCAGATGGGCGAGGTGCTCGACGGCATCGCGCCGCACATGCAGAGCTACCCGGCGCACCAGCGGTTTGAACGATCGACCGCGCAGCCGGTGGACGTGGCGCGTGCGCTGCGCGAGAGCGGCGCCGAAATCCTGGTGAGCTACCTGCCGGTGGGATCGCAGAAGGCGACGGAGTTTTACGCCGAGGCGTGCCTGCAGAGCGGCGTGAGCCTGGTCAACTGCGTGCCGTGCTTCGTGGTTTCGGATCAGAAATGGGCGAGCCGCTTTGTCGAGCGCGGAATTCCGTGCGTGGGCGATGATATCAAGGCGCAGGTCGGCGCGACAATTACCCATCGCACGCTGGCACGGCTGTTCGCGGATCGCGGCGTGCGCATCGATTCGACGTACCAGATCAACACGGGCGGAAACGCCGACTTCCTGAACATGCTGAGCCGCGAGCGGCTGAGCAGCAAGAAGATCAGCAAGACCGAGGCGGTGCAAAGCCAGCTCGACGTGCCGCTGGATCCCGGGCAGATCCACATCGGCCCGAGCGATTTCATTCCGTTCCAGAAGGACAACAAGGTCTGCTTCATTCGCGTCGAGGGCACGGGCTTCGGGGGCGTGCCGATGAACCTGGAGTTGCGGCTGAGCGTGGAAGACTCGCCGAACAGCGCCGGGGTGGTCGTCGATGCCGTCCGCTGCTGCAAGCTCGCCCGCGACGCCGGCATCGCCGGGCCAATCGAGCCGGTCTGCGCCTGGACGATGAAGCATCCGCCGAAGCAGATGCGCGACGCGGATGCCCGCCTGAGCTTCGAGGAATTCATCAACGACGCCAGCGCGCAAGCCCGCGCCACTCAAGGCCTCACTCGCTCACGGAAGTGAGAAAGCCGAAAGCCCAGGGTCCGCGGCGCGGACGCTACCTTGATGCTTGCTTGTCGCTAATTCGTGGACTCAGGAACACTCGCCACGGCCCTCGCGCGTCCAGGTCGGTGGATCGATCCACGGTTGGCCAGGGCTGCGGCTGCGAATTGATCTTCTCCAGCTCGCGCTCCATCGCGCGATTTTCTTCCCATCCATACTTCGAAATATCGTCAGCGGGGATCACGCGGGCGGCGTCGGAATTTCGGAAGCTGTAAACCGGGTCCCATACGAGCATCGCGCCGGGCGGGCATTTCTCGATCGTCTCGCGGCTCCATTCCAGCGTGCGCGTGCCTTCGGTGGGACTGATTCCCAGGAAGTAGAAGACGCCGGGGTGGGAGCTGATGATGTAGGGATAGCCGTGGTGCTCGAGCTCTGTGGAGAACTCGGACGCGACCCACTTCGCTGCCCGCCAATGATCGGGCATCCGAAGCGGCAGGATTGGCACGATGAAGTTGGCGAGTAGCGGCAGCAGCGCCGCGATGGTCGCCCACGGGAGCGGGCGCTTCCAGTGCAGCCGGTCGAAGACCCATTCCCACCCCCGCGCGGATAAGAGTCCCCAGAACGGAGCGGTGACGATGAGATAGCGCGGCTCGCCATAGCTGCCGAGTTTGCCGAGCCAGTGGAGCAGACTGTGCACCGACAGCACCATCAACGGCAGCAGCGCGATGAGCAGGCGGCAGCGAGCAAGATGACGTGAGGCGGAATCTTCATCGTGCGTATTGCGGCGCGTCGGCCGGCGGCGCACGCCCTCGTCCAGCGTCAAGAAGATTCCGATCAGGGTTGCGGGCAAGACGAACGGGCCAACCACCAGCGGGAGCAGGCGAACGAAGGTCCACAGGGACCCGGCGGGGTATGCGCTGTTTGCCGCGTAGGGCCAATGCTCGGGCAGCCAGCGCCACCAGGGCCCGTGGCGGCCATAGACATGCCACCCGGCGAGGCTCCAGCCGACGAGCGGCATCGCCAGGATTGGCGGCCACCAGGGCTTGCGGTGAAGCAGCAAAGCGATCGCGGCAAGAAGGACGAAGCCGAAGCCCTCCGGGCGCGCCAAGGGGCTCAGGCCCACGAGCAGCGCCATCACACCGAAGCGGCGGGCCTGGTATGCCGAGAAAGCGAAGCCGATCAACGCCGCAAAGGGGAGCTCGGTCATCTCGCTGAAGGAGTGCAGAAATACCAGCGGACTTGCGAGCGTGAAGATGAAGGCAAGGAGGGGCCAGCGCATCGCCTGCGCGCGGGCAATTCGCATCGCGACGGCGGCGCACGACAGGGCCAGCAGCATGCTCGTGACGCGGACGGCGAGCCTGCCCTCCTGAAGATTTCCGATCTGCCCAGGCAGCGAATAGAGCGCGGTGCAGAACGGTCTGCCCCAGACATCGACCAGGACGGCAGGCTGCGAGAAGGCGAAGCGGGAGAGCAGGTAGTGGAGGCAGGAGTCGGCGGCGATGAATCCTTCGGACCTGACGGCACAGACTAGCGAAAGGCAGGCGAAGACCGCCGCCGCGATCAACACGGGCCAGCGGCTGCGCGACGAGTCGGTTTCGGGCAGCAGGTCCGCGGCAGGTTCATGCGTCGTTGCACTGCTCATGGGCGATCGCTCCACTCCAGAGGGCGCAGTTCCTGCCGCAGGCCGCGAATGTCCTGCATGAGCTCTTTGCGCAGCACATAACGAACGAGAGTCGCGATGCCAAAGATGATCAGGAAAATCTCCAGCGGGTAAGCCTCCTTCAATCGTGCCGTAAGCCAGGCGGCCGCCAGGAAACATGCGACCCATTCCGCAACCGAGATGATGGCGAAATCGCGCCAGGGCCAGCGGGTCACGAGGAACGCCCTCTGCGTCCGCACGTAGCGGGCATGGAACACGAGCGTGACCAGGATTGCCGCCGGGTATGAGAGCGCAGCCGACCACATCGGGTTGATGCCGCGGCGGATCAGCGTGAGGTAGACGCCGAACGCGAGAAACCAGCCGAGCCCCGTCGCGATGAGGAACTTCCCGATGGGCGCGAGACGCGGGAAGCAGAAGTCGTAGAGGCGGGAGAGGTGCTCAAGATACTTGAATTGCTGGGCAACGGTGAGCTTCGAGACCCCGTGGGTGCGTGCGGTGAAATGGATGGGCACTTCCCTGATGCGCGTGACGCCCGCCTTGCACATCAGCTCCAGCCCGATCTTGTATCCCAGGGGCGTCAATCGCCGCGCGCCTTCAAAGGTGCTCTTGCGCAGGGCGAAATAGCCGGACATCGGATCGCGCGTGCTGCCGGCGAAGGGCTTTGCCAGAAAGGTGGCGATCCGCGAATTCAGCCGCCGCAAGGGCCCCCACCGCTCCTCGATGCTGCCGCCTTCGACGTGGCGCGAGCCGAGCACAAAATCCGCCTCGCCACGCTCGAGCGGTTCGATCAGATCGTTGAGCCGTTCGGGCGGATGCTGCAGGTCGGCATCCATGACGACGAGGAACTCTCCCCGCGCGAGCCTCATCCCTTCGAGTACGGCGCCGCTGAGCCCTGAATCGAGGTGCGGCCGAACGTGCAGGCGCAGGGGATATTTCTGCGCCATCTCGGCGCAGATTCGATCGGTGCCATCGGCGCTGGCGTCATCCACGATGAGGATCTCGTAGGAGCGGTTCTGCAGGGCGGCACCGATCCGCGGCACGAGCAGCGCCAGGTTCTCGGCCTCCTTCAGGGTGGGGACGATGACGGAAATGTCGATCGGTTCGGCGCTCATCGGAGAGGACGGAAGTTATCCGCGGGCCGGTGCGGACGCGAGGGCTGAATATGCCGCCGAGAAGAGAATAAGAACGAGCGAGCAAGTTGGGGCGTGGGCGCGTAAGCTGTGTCACCTTTTAAGGAGCTTTCTTGTCACACTTTGACCTTCGCATCGGGACGCTCGTTCCTGCTTCGCAGGCGGCGGCGCACATTGGGCAGATCCTCCCACACGGTTTCGAGAGCTTCGGCCTGACCTTCTGGCAAACGATCGGCGAGGTTGACCTGGAACGCACGGCCAAGGAGGTGCGGCAGGCGATCGGGGACAAGGCGGTCATCAGCTCGCTCGGATTATTCGGGAACGTGCTGCAGGATGAGGTGACGGCGAAGGACTTCGCGCGAGTGATTGACGCGGCGCGGCTGTTCAATACGGACCTGGTCGCCGGGTTTGCGGGTGCGCTGGACGGAAAGCCATTCCCGGAGTCGCTTCCACAGTTCAAGAAGGTATGGGGCGAACTGGCGAAGCGAGCGGAGGACAAGGGGGTGCGGATCGCCTGGGAGAACTGCGATGCCGGCGGGTGGTGGCACGGGTGCCTGGTGAACATCGCACACTCGCCCTCGGCGTGGGAGGTCCTGTTCAACGAGATTCCCAGCGACTCGGTCGGGTTGGAATGGGAGCCGTGCCATCAGCTGGTTTCGCTGATCGAGCCGTTGCCGCAACTGCGGAAGTGGATGAAGAAGATCTTCCACATTCACGGTAAGGATGCGACGGTGGCGTGGGACGTGATCCGCGAGTACGGCATCCGCGGGGGCCGGACCTACGCGTGGCACCGCACTCCTGGCTTTGGCGACACGAACTGGACAGACGTGATCAGCATCCTGCGGATGGGCGGCTACAGGGGCTCTATCGACATCGAGGGGTGGCACGACCCGGTGTACAGGGATGAGTTGGAGATGACCGGGCAGGTGCACGCGCTCAACTATCTCAAGCAGTGTCGAGGCGGAGCGTTTGTCCCGAACCCGAAATGAGGATTCGCGATTTCGCAAAAAGGCGGCGAAATCGGATCGCCCGCGAGAGGGTGAACGGATTAAGCGCAACCATTCGTGCGCGGAGTCAGAAGATGGGCAGGTCCGCCTGAACGAGCCTGGGCTTGCCCTCTTCCTGGTCGAGCAGGCGCGTCTTGTAGGTTGCGATGGAGACTCCGGGCATGTCGCGCAGCTCTCCGGTGTCGAGCTTGAACGCCCAGTAATGCCAGGGGCAGACGGCGCAGCCGTCCTCGATGAAACCGCCCGCGAGGTTTCCGCCGGCGTGGGGACAGGTGTTGTCGATCACGTGGATCTCTTCGCCGGTCTTGAAGACGGCCAGCTGGAAACCGCCGATCTCGACGTACTTGCCCTGCTTGTCCTGAAGTTCAGCCCATTCGCACAACGAAGTCCATGGCATAAAGGATGCTCAGTTAAACTTTCGGTCACTGCGCCGCGGGTGCGGGCGCCGAATCGGGCGATTGTTGCTTCGGCGTCGAAGGTGCAGGCGCTGTCGCTGGCTCCTCCGCCTGCTCCACGAATCCCGAAAGCACATCCGCCATTCGCGTCACGATCCCGCTCACGAGCCGGACCACTTCGGAAGCCACCCATTGATGTCCCGAACCCCGCACGCTGTCCAATTCATCCAGCTTCGCCTTCAGATGATCTACCGCGGCAGGCAGCTTCGCCTGCTGGAAGTAGTCATCCTGGGCCAGCTCCGCCACGGCGCGATAGGCGGCGCGCAAACCGGTGTCGATCGTCGGATCGGGCGAGAGCTGCGTCGCCTGTCCGAGTTGCGTCCGCGAGGCTTCGATCACATGCCGCGCGCGTTGAAAGGAGCCGCTCTGCTCCGGCCCCCCCAAGAGCGGGAGCAGTTGCGTGAGCTGGGCGAATGTTTGGGCCATCAGTTGCCGGTGCTGCTGATCGCTGCGCCCCGGCAGTTGATGGGCGATCTCGCTCAACCGCCGTGCCTGCGCCTGAAGTTCCTGTGAACGCGCCTGCAACTTGGCTGGGTCGCTCGTGACTTGCCTGGGCACCGGCGGCTTTACCTCAGTCGGCGACCGCGCCGGCGGGCATCCCGCGACCCCGAGCGGCAGCGCCAGGAGCGCCGCTATCCGGGCCAGCCGATTAGCGCCGACGGTACAGTTCATCTTTGTGCAACCGGGGAACCCTTCACGGGCAGGATTCATCATTCAGTCTCCGCGCCGGCCCTCCCGGTTCAATCAGACTACTTCATTTCCGAGACTTTGACAGGTTGCCGCAGCTGGGCGCTCACGATCGCCGCTTCCAGGACCTGCTGCGTCTTGTAGGCGTCTTCGAAGTCGGGCATCGGCACGACCGGCTCCTTCCCTGCGAGCATGTTCAACATGTCGGCGGTCTGATTGATGAACCCATGCTCGTAGCCAAGGATGTGGGCATCGGGCCACCACGCATCGGCGTAGGGGTGATCGCCGCCGTGCGTGACCATGATTCGCGTCCAACCCTGCTGCTTTCGGTCGAGGGTCGTGTCGTAGAACTCGAGGTAGTTCATGTCCTCGAAATTGAACCGCACGCTCCCCTTTTCTCCGTTGATCTCCAGGCCGTTCTTGTTCTGATTTCCGGTCGCCAGGCGGCTCGCTTCGAAGCTGGCGACTGCGCCGCCCTTGAAGCGGGCGAGGAACAGCACCGCGTCATCGACGTCGCTCTTGCCCTTCCCCCCGCCGCCTTTGGTTCCGCCGGCGATTCCGCCCGCAGGTCCGGCGCTGGGAATGTCGCGCTCCTTCACGAAGGTCTCGGCGATCGATCCGACGACATCGGTGATCTCGTCGCCGGTGATGAAGCGCGCCATGTCGATGATGTGCGCGTTGAGATCGCCATGCGCGCCGGAGCCTGCGAACTTCTTCTGGAAGCGCCACAGCAGCGGCACCCCCGGCCCGCCCCAGTCCTGCAGATAGAACGCGCGGACGTGAAAAATGCGCCCGATCTTCCCCGCCTTCACCAACTGGTGCGCGAGCGCGACAGCCGGGACGCGGCGATAGTTGTACCAGACAAACGTTTTGCTCTTCTTCGCCTTCTTCGCGGCATCGCGCATCTGCCGGGCATCGTCAAGCGTGCCCGCGAGGGGCTTCTCGCACGCGACGTGCTTGCCCGCCTCGAGGGCAGCGATGGACATCTCGCGGTGCAGGTGGTTGGGCGTGCCGACGTCGACCAGGCCAATCTCGGGATTCTTCACCGCGCTCTTCCAGTCCGTGGAAGCGTTCTGCCAGCCCCAGCGATCCTTGAACTCCTCCAATTCGGCGCGATCGCGACCGCAGATCGTGTGCATCACCGGGAGCAGCGGGACGTCAAAGAACTTTCCGACCTTGAGGAAAGCGTTGCTGTGCGTGCGTCCCATGAACTTCTGGCCCACGAGACACACGTTGATCGGCTGTTTGGCCATGCGCTATCTCCTGCGATCGATTGTCCGCTTCCGGGCTCGCCGGGCGAATCGCGGCTTATTTGCGGGCAACCCGCCCGGCAGAGCGTGCGAAGTTTAACCCCCCGCTTTTCGGATTCAAGAAATGCCTGGAGAGTCGCCTCATGGGGCGGGCGGGGCCCCCGGGACCGAGTCGGGTGCCTGCACTTTTGACTCGACGTGTCGGTGATAGACGTAGGAGACGCCCAGCAGAAGGGCGCCCAGCGCGATGAACGAGAGGATGCGCCAGACCGCCTCGACGTTGGACATGTCGATGAGCACGATCTTCGCGAGCGTCGCCGCCAACAGCAGTAGGGAGGCGTAGCGCATCGGGGCGATCTTGCGCGCGAACCCGATCACGACGCCGGCAAAACCGAGCAGCGACCAGAGGACGCTCATCGCCATCTGCTTCACGATCCCCGGCTCATCGAGCCCGCCCGGGCGATGATTGGAGACGAAGTCGACGACCCGCCAGCTTTCGAAGTTCAGGAGCGCGAACAGCAGAAGCGCCGTCCATACCACCGCCGCAGAGGGGAGCGGCATGTTGTCAGGGCCTGACCATGTCTCTGCTTTCGTCAAAGGAGTTCGCGATCGAGCCGGCTTTCGGCCGAGAAGGACAACCGCCGCGCAGAGCAGTAGTCCTGCCAGGGTCATCAGATTCAGAAACGGCCTGGAAGTGTCGAGCGCTGGCTCTGTCCAGGCATTCAGCAGCGGCCCGAACTCATCGTGCAGTAACCATCTGATGGACAAGATCACCGCGAGGATCAGCGCATGGGGGCCATAGAGCAGGTGCCGTCCGAGGTCGGCGAGCAGCACCAGCCCGAAGAGCCAGACAAGGCCGGCGAGCGTAACCGCGGGTCCGCTCCATTGATCCAGAGTGGCGAGCGCGAACAGAACCGTCCCCATCGCAGCGACCACGAATCCGACCACGTCAATCGCTGCTGCTCCTGGGCCGGCGTGCTGCAGAGGTGTTGCGTAACTCAGGACGCTGGATGTCGGATGACTCGTCACATTGGTCGCACCGCCCGGCGCGCCGGCGACCCACACCTTGCGCTCGCGAACATCGGTCACCCACTGGGCCGCAGTTCCCCAGTGCACGACGGTAGGCTTTGCCCATGCGACGAGGTGAAACAGCAGCGCCGTCCCCCACATCATCAGGAGCCATCGTGACAGCGGCTGATCGCCGATCAGAAACATGGTCGTTAGAAGTGTCGGGCGATCGATCAGAAAGAGCCGGCAGGCGCTCAGCAACAGCAGCCCGATCGCCCATGGTCGCGCGGACTTCAGGTTCAGCAGCCACGCCAGCGCCGCCAGGGCCACCGCCAGCGCGAGCCAGGCAAGCGTGACGCTGAACTGGTCGAGCAGCAGTGGCGCCGCCAGGGTCACCAGCGCGGCGGCCTGCAGGATGGCGGAGTACATGAAACGCCGTGAAACCGTCAGGAGGGCGACCGCGCTTTGTGCCGCCGCCAGGGCAAGGGCGAGACGGCCCGGCGTCGCCTGCCCGAAGGGTTCCAACGTGACATAGATGCAAAGAAATGCCCATGCGGTGGCGACGAGCGCAAAGGCGGCGAGGTCCTTGTCGAAGGAGACCATCCAGAGTGGCGTGTTCGCGCTGCTCGCAATTGGGAGGCCAGCACCTTCCTCCGCGGCCGGCGCAGAGCGGGCGATCGTCCGCTGCACGGCTACGAATGATTCGAGCAGAATAAATGCGTAAACGATGCCCGCCCAGATCAGCGCGAGCGTCCAATGGCCTTTCAGCTGGCCAAGCCCGTACCACCATGCGAAGAACCAGAGGGCGGTGGACGCCAGAACCAACCAGCGCAAGGCGCCCCATCGGTAATAGGTGAACCAGCGTCGGTCCGCATGCACCTCCTCCGGCGCCGGGATACGTTTCAGATGAGCGATGCACAGCCCCACCGTCGTGACGAGCCCCACGTAGGTGAGCAGCGCGACAGACTTATCCTCCCCGCTGTGCAGGATCGCCGGCGAGACATAGGCGCCGACGAGGGCGATCACCGCCAGCGAGAGCAGATTGACGCGCACAGCGAGCAGCAGCCCCGCCAGTGACACGATCGCAACGCCAACAAAAGCAGCAGCGCGTGACAGAACCGGCGGATCAAAATATGTGTGGGCAGCGAACAGGCTCGCCATGACGATCGCGATCCCAGAGCCATACAGCACCGCCGCCAGTCCGGTCATTTGTTTTTGGTAAACCCACTCGCCCAACGCACCCAGCGCCACACCGAGAGCAATTGCCACAATCACCCGCATCTGCGGCGATGGTTGGATCCATCCCTGGTTCCACGCATACTTGAGGAAGAAGCAGACACCGAAAAGAAGCAGCAGACCGCCAACCCAGCTGGCCCATCGCTTCCCGATCATCGCCTCCCACTCGGGCTTGCGGGCCGCAGGCAGCGAAGGCAATTTGTGAATGGATGCGAATGGCGGAACCACGCCAACTGACGGTCGAGCCTCCACCGCGAGCGGCGGCGGCGCCACCGTCGGCGAGTTCATGTCGTACGTGATCGGCAACGGTGGCGGATTGACCCGTGGCCGCACGCGCGACGCCGGCGCTGGAGGCGTGCCGCTTCGCAATTGCTCAACATCGCGGCTGAGCTCTGACAGTCGCTCTTCGACGCGGGCCAAACGCGCGAGGATCTGCTCCGTTGCGTCCGGCTCGGGTGTCGTGGACATGCAAAGCTTTCCCGCGTCAAGTCAGACCAGGTCACACGCTTCCGGCGGCATCCAATGCTCTGCCTCGCCGCGCCATTTGACGTTGCAGCCGATCGGGTTGGTCATCAGCACGGCCGGCTCGTTGCCCTTCAGGATTGCCTCGACCGCGTCCTGCAGCTCATGCGTGGTTTGCTTCCCGGGTTGGCGCGGGTTGTCGTCCATCCGTCCCGTATAGCGGAGCCGCCACGGGCCGTCCTCATCGCGGGAGAAGACGAAGTAATGCGGCGTCCTCAGGGCGCCGTAGGCTCGCGCCACGTCCTGCCTTTCATCCCGCAGGTAAGGAAAGGGAAAGCATCGGTCGCGCGCGCGTTGCACCATATTCTCAAACGAATCGTGCGGATGATTGTCGCTCTCATTGGAATTGATGCCAACCATCTGCACATGGCGCGTCGCATACTTGAGGCAGAACTCGATCATCCGCTCCTCGCTGCCGATGACGAACGGACAGTGGTTGCACGTGAAAAACAGAACGAGCACGCGCGCATTGGGGAAGCTCTTCAGCGAATAACGCTTGCCGTCGGTGGCGGGCAAGTCAAAGTCCGGCGCCTGTTCTCCGATCCGCAAAGTGAATGGCATGGCGAACCTCCAACGGCGATTCTATCCGACCGCCTCCTCGATGCCTCTAAACTTTCAATGCTGCGGCCCTACCGGTATGACGGGGCATGGCGGTGGTCTTACGTGCGATTGATCCCGGCACCGGACCGCTTTGCATGAAAATCGTCATCGCACCGGACAAGTTCAAGGGAAGCCTCGACGCGGCGGGAGTCGCTTCGGCCATCGCGCGCGGCATCCGCGAAGTCATCCCAGCCGCCGAGATCGATGAGTGCCCCATCGCGGACGGCGGCGAAGGAACGGTGGCGGCGCTGGTCTCGGCCACATCCGGACGTTTCGTGACCGAACGCGTGGTGGGACCACTGCCGGAAATGAAGGTTGATGCGAGGTTCGGAATATTAGGGGACGGTAAGACGGCGGTCATCGAGATGGCGGCCGCCAGCGGGTTGGCACTGCTTAAGTTGGAGGATCGAAATCCCCTCAACACAACCACCTACGGCACGGGACAGTTGCTGCTCGCGGCGGCCAACCGGGGCGTTGATCACATTATCCTCGGCATCGGCGGCAGCGCAACGATCGACGCCGGCATCGGCTGCGCGCAGGCGTGCGGGCTGCCGGTCGTTCTGCAGGAGGGCGAACCGGTCGCGCCGACGGGGCCGCTGTGCGGCCGCGATCTGCCCGCCATCGTGTTGATCAAGCATGCACGGGGTAGCGCGGTCGAGCGCTGCAGGATCACAGTCGCCTGTGATGTCAGCAATCCGCTGTACGGTCCCAACGGCGCAGCGCCGGTCTTCGGCCCCCAAAAAGGCGCCTCGCCGCAAGTCGTCGAGCATCTCGATCGAGATCTTCGGCGTCTGGCGGAGCTACTCGGCAAGACGCGTGAGGCGCAGACGCCCGGCGCCGGGGCCGCCGGCGGATTAGGTTTTGCGATGCTCGCTTTCTTCAATGCGTCGCTGCGCAGCGGCGTGGATATCGTGATCGAAGCGACGGGGATCACCGAGCGCCTCCGCGACGCGGACCTCTGTATCACCGGGGAGGGCCGCCTCGATCGGCAGAGTCTCTCGGGCAAGGCGCCGATCGGAATCGCCCGCCTCTGTAAGCGCTTGAACGTTCCCTGCATTGCATTCGTAGGCTCGGTAGGCGAGGGCGCCGATGCCGCCTTTGCCGAGGGAATCATTTCTTACCACTCCATCAATGACGGCTCGCTCAGCGTCGAAGAATCGATGCAGCGCGCCCCCCAACTCCTTTCCAGCGCGGCCTCAAAGCTGCTTCGCCAGGGCACTCTATTTTAGCCGTCCCACGACTCCTTCGAACAGGGTACGTTGAGTGCTCGTATCGATGGGCACATTACTGCGTTGCCCGAGCCTGCAAGCATCGGCCTGCTGAGCCTGAGGGTGCTGGCTGCCTCGCGCCGTCGACGCCAATGATCCGCATCCGCGATATCCCCGATCCGGAACTTCGCCAGCGCATTCTCATTGCGCTTGCCGACCGTCGCGGTTGTTCAGTCGCATCCATTCCAGGCTGGTTCGAGCTCGATGACGCAGACTATGTCGACCTGCTCTACGACCTGAAGGGCGAGCAATCCGACGAAGACGACCCCAGAATGTGATGAAGAGATTCCCGCCGGGATCCCGAACGTCCCAAAGCCGCGAAGAACAGCCTGGCCAGCGATGAAGCCGGGATCATCAGGATTGTTTGCGGCTTCGCAGTTCGTCCGCTCCGAGCTTCCCGGATGTGTGTAACCTGTGTGGCTGCCTCCGATCGGCTTCGTGCGTCTACGGTCTGACCCTATAATCGCCCCGTGGACCGCCGGCCGATTCATCAACTCTCCGTCTCGCTCGTCAACCGGATCGCGGCCGGCGAGGTGATCGAGCGCCCGGCGGCCGTGGTGAAGGAACTAGTCGAGAACGCCATCGACGCGGGGGCGACACAGATCATCGTCGAGGTTGAAGACGGCGGCCGGGCGCTCGTTCGGGTTATCGACGACGGTGACGGCATTCCGGCCAGCGATCTCGCGCTCGCCTTCGCACCACATGCCACGAACAAGCTTTCCACTGACGAAGACCTCTTTCACATTGCAACGATGGGGTTTCGTGGCGAGGCGCTGGCGAGCATCGGCGCCGTCTCTCAAGCCCGCATTCTCAGCCGCACGCCCGATTCGGACTGCGCCTACGAAGTCGAGAATCGAGGCGGTGTGATCGGAACCGTGCAGGCCGCAGCCGGCAACGTCGGGACGACCGTCGAGGTGCGCAACCTGTTCTTCAACACCCCGGCCCGCCGGAAGTTCATCAAGGGTTCGGCAACGGAATTTGGTCACATCTCCGAGGCGCTGCTTCGGCTCGCGCTGCCGCATTTTAAGGTTGGCTTCAAGCTGATGCACAATGGCCGCACGGCGCTGGATCTTCCGCCGGCGGAGCCCGCGGTTCGGCTGCTGGCCGCGTGGCCCGAGGAGTTCCACGAGCAGCGGCTGCCGCTGGAGGTGCGCGATTCGGAGGTCCGCCTCGGCGGGATCGTCGGTCTCCCTGAGCTGGCACGGCCAACTGCGAAGTATCAGTATATCTATTTGAATGGCCGCGCAATCCGCGATCGGTTCATCCAGCACGCGCTTCGCGAGGCGTACCGGGGACTGACCGAACCAGGGCGCCATCCATCGGCGATCCTCCTGCTGGAGATGCCGCCGCAGGACGTGGACGTGAACGTTCATCCAACGAAGACGGAGGTGCGCTTCCGCGACAGCGGTCGCGTGCACGGCCTGGTGTTGTCGGCCGTTCGCGAGAAGCTGTTGGGCAGTGACCTGACTCCCAGCGCCGTGCCCTTCACGAATGACTCGCAGGAACCCCCGCGCCATGACCTGCGCGAAAAGCTGGCGGCGTTTTTCCGACAGTTTCCCGCGGAGCTCGCGGCGCCTGCTGGAAATGCTTCCGCCTTTCCATCGACCACAACGCGGAGGGAGTTCGACAGTCATGCACCTCATAGCGGCGGCTCCGGCCCTGCACACGTTGAAACAGACTCGCCGCTGAAAAACTCAATACCTTTCGTTCCGGAGCTCGATCGTCAGGTCGACGACTCTGCTCCAGACGGAGCTCCCAACGCCCCTGCAATTCAGCTTCACAACAGCTATCTCGTCGCGCAGAGCAGCGATGGGCTCGTGATCATCGACCAGCACGCGCTGCACGAGCGGATCCTTTACGAAGAGCTGCTCTCCCGCGTCAACCGGGGAACGCTAGAGTCGCAACGACTGTTGATCCCGCAAACGATGGCGATCTCGACGGCGCAGAGCGCCATGCTCGAGCACGTCCAACCGCTCCTCGAGCGCCTGGGCATTGAAGTGTCATCCTTCGGCCCCGGTGCCGTTGCGGTCCATTCGTTCCCGTCGTTCCTGGAGAAGCTCGAACCGAGCACTTTCGTGCGCGAGCTTCTGGAGCGCGGCGAACAGGAACTGCTCGACCTTCACGAGGAGGAACTGCTTCACGAGGTGCTCGATATGATGGCATGCAAAGCCGCGGTAAAGGCCGGCGATGCGTTATCAACCGCCGAGATTGAAGCGCTGCTCGCGCGGCGGGAGTTGGTTGAACGTTCCAGCAACTGTCCTCACGGACGACCAACGACGTTGCGGCTATCGCTGCGCGATCTTGAGAAGCAGTTCAAACGGACTGGATTCTAGGGATTTTCGATTTTCGATTTCAATCTTCGAGTTCGATGGTGGTGGCACCCCACACGGCACATCCGCGAAGCGATTTTTGATCGTTAGAAACATCGGTGCAATGACGCGAAAGAGGTCAGCTCTGTGCGCCGCGAAGGAACCAACCCCTAACCAAAGAAATCACCCCACCGGCGAACCGATGGGGTGAAGGCTTGTCACAGCGTTGGAAGACTCAATCTCTACTTGTTGATCACCGGCGTGCGATCGACGCCGACGGTGTCCTTGTTGTAGCCCTGCTTTGCCGCCGGCCTCGGGGCGCCGCGCGAGCCGCCCTGCGCGATAGAGCGCGCCTGGCTCGGAAGGATCAACACTTCGACGCGCCGGTTCTGGGCCTTGCCCTGTTCCGATGCGTTGGACGCCACGGGGTGCTGGTCGGCGTAGCCGGCCACCTCGATGCGCGACGGGCTCACGTTCTGGCTCTGCAGCTCACGCGAGACGGCAATCGCACGGTGGGCCGACAGATACCAGTTGTCCTTGTGTCCCCGGCGGACCGTCTCCTGGTTCACCACCGGGCTGCTGTCGGTGTGCCCGGCGACCTGCAACTCGTAGCTGGCGGCGGCGGGTGAATTCAGAATCGAGGCGAAGCGGTCGATCGGCTCACGCGCCTTGGCCGTGATCTCGTCGCTGCCAGTGTTGAAGGTCACGTCGCTTTTGAACTTCACAATGCCACGACTGCTGTCGAAATCGACGATGTCGGGGTTGGCGGCGGCGAAATCCTGAAGTGCCTTGTTCAACTCGACCGGCAGGATATTTACCGTTCCGGTGTGCCGCACCGCTTCCTCGTATCGCCGGTTCAGCTCATCGTAGCTCTTCTGGAGCTCGATCTGCTGTTGGGTGAGATTGGCGACCAGCGCGTTCTGGTTGCCGGCGCTGCCGACGACCGCTCCGTACTGGTTCCGATAAGCCTCAGCCTCGCTGCGCGCGGCTTGTGCGTCCATCTCCGCCTTGGCAAGACGCGACGCATAGGTGTCGCGGTCGAGCTTCAGGGCGTTGTACTTTTCCTGTGCGACGCAACCGGTGAGGGAAATGCCCAGAAGAGAAAGAGCGATCCAGTGATGCATCCGTGCCATAAGCGTTACCTCCGTGTGTTTGAAATGTAGTCGTCTCGCGGTAGCAACATCCATTCCAAACGGAACGATGCGCGGCAGGCGAAACCCTAACGAATTCCCATTCTTACGACAAGCCACATGGGCCGGAACAGACTTGCCCGGTCGTCCGACTACGGCCCAGTGTCCGTGAAGATCGCAAAATTGCAAGTGGGCGGATGGAAAAAATTCTCATTCATTTCGCGCCCCCGGCCAGGGCTCTCGCGCCAAGCAGCGCAGGTGCGATGACTTAAAAATCAACCCGAACAGGTCCTGACTCATCCCCGGTTTCCTCAAACTCAGCGACGAATCCGCGGCAATGATCGGCAGTCGGATCGAGTCGATCCCGCGGTCGCGCCGCGTGGGGGCCAGGCTTTTCGCCGCCGGCCCAGGCGACTTTGCACGGGCTTTGGCGATCCGATGCAGGGCTTTGGTGGGCTTTTGCGGGGTTATCGTGGACCAGGAAGACCTCAACCGCCGCGCCACAGGCCTCAATGCCGACCCGAACGGCCCCAGCCGCGAATGCCGATTCGGCGCGGCCCGACGGTTTCACCGATTCATTTTCTCAAAGAGCGTTGCGGCACGGTCCCAGCCGTTGCCGAGGCACGACTCATTATACATTCTTTCTTCACGGAGTCAACCCTTCGGGGGGAATTCAGGTTTTGAAACCTGCCGCTACCGTCAGGCGAGGGCCAGCGGACTCAGCACGCCACATAAACGGGCGGCGAAACCGGGGATGGGTCGGGAACAGGTCGATCGCGTCTTGACTGGGCCCTATCTCCGGACCGACCGGCCGACGATCAAGCCGATCACGCCGAGCACGATCGCAAGGCCGATGCCCATCCCAAAGGTCATCAACAACCCCTTGGTAGCCAGGAAACTGATCATCCCAGGACGCGTTCCGGTGACCGCGGACATGAGCGCCAGTACGCCGACCAGCAGCACAATAAACCCGGCGAGCGATGCCGCTCCAAAGGCCGGCGCTGCTGGATCGAGCCGTTCAACGCGGATGGGAGCGCCCATCGCGCGCGAACCGCTCGGCTCGTCGATCTCCGCCAAACCGCTGCCGGCAGGGATATCGACCGCGGTACGGCGGCCGGTTCCGCCCGGTGTAATCTCATCCAGCACCGAGCCGAGGCTCGTGTCGTCGCTCTCCCGCGTCAGATCGAGCAGACCGGAACCGGAGCCCACGCCTTCCAGGTTGATCTGTTCGCGGCCGGTGCCGCTTGAAATCGAAGTCTGCGCTGATGGATCGACACCTTCCAGATCCTCGCCGCCAAAGACATTCACGCCGGGCGCGCGCCCCGTTCCCGTCATCGACATGCCGGTGCCGGTCATGGACATCCCGCTCCCGCTCATGGACATGCCCGTGCCGGTGAGGCCCGCCGCGCCCATGCCCGAGCCGCTCGCGCCCGGGGCGGGCCGAGCGGGTGAGGGAATGCCGGTGCCGGAGGCGGTCATCGACCCGCCGATCGAACCCGCCAGACCCAGGTCGGAAGCGAGCGCCGTATCATCCTTCAACTGCATGCCCGCGCCCGAGCTCTGGCCCCCGCCACCGTCGGTGTCGCTGAGCGTGATGCTGGTGCCGCTGGCGCCGGTGGTGTCCACCAGCCCAATCATGCCGCCGGAGTCCGAGCTGCCTAAATCTACCTGGTCGGGATTCGCGCCCAGGTCCGCCTTAAGCTGCTCAACCTGGTCCGCTTTGAACATGAGCCGCGGGCCGTCGCGAAACTCGCGCAGCCGACCTTCGCGGGCAAACTGCTTGATGTCCTCTTCGGACCTGCCCAACGCGGCCCTGGCCTCGTCGAGCGTGTAAAACATCTTGGCCATCATGGTGCGACTCCTCGGTTGGACGATGCTCCGCCGTGCGTCTGCGGCGTCGCTGCAACATTCAAGTCTTACGGTGTTTCCCGCTCGCCGGTGCCGACCCCGGTCGAATCTTTTTCGTCTTCGTGTGCCTCGACGGGCTTGGAGGTCACCCCGCGCGGCGCCGCGTTCTGAAGATCGACAAGCTTTTCGACCTCCGCGGGCGTGGGCGGGCCGTTGTTGAACTGCTTGAGCTGACGGTCGAACCGGAAATTTCGCGCCGCGACCAGCCGCAATTGCTTCTCGCCCGGGAAAAACTGGTACGCGCACAACGTCTGCATGTCCACGTCCATCACGTAACAGCCCCAGGTATTGCTGGAGAATTGCCCGGGCATCAGGAAGATGCCGGCCCCGCCGGCAATCGGCTGCTGCGGTCCGGGCCCGGCGAAGGCCATGCTCGAAAAGTCGTTTCGCTTGCCCGCCAACACGATCAATATCGCGAGCAGCAAGAGTGCGTTGCCACATAGCGCGTAAAAAATCGGCGTCTTTCGGCGGGGTCGCTTCATCGGAACTCCGGATGCACAAACACGGCTGCCTGACAACCGATCATTATACGTCCGCCCGCATTCCCCACAACAAATAAGCCATTCTGTGTAGCCATTGCGGATGTGACAGGAACCGCGCTTGAACCCGGCGTGCTCTCGATAGAGACTTTTGACCGCATGGAACTGACAGCGGCCCAACAGGCTCGGTCGCAGATGCGCCGCGGCGAGTGGACCGACACGACCAAGCACACGCTGCCGGGATTTGTTAAATGCAATCTCGTCGTGCTGCCGCGGGAGCACGCTTACGACTTCGTGGCCTATTGTCAGCGCAATCCTAAGCCCTGCCCGTTAGTCGAAATAACCGACGTGGGTGACCCGCAGCCGAAGCGATGCGCACCGGGCGCCGACCTGCGCACAGACTTGCCAAAGTACGCCGTCTACCGCGACGGGGTGCGCGAGCAGGACGTCACCGACATTCGTCACCTCTGGCGCGACGACAGTGTCGGGTTTCTCATTGGCTCCGGAATGACCTGGGACGATGCGCTGGAGCGCGCGGGCGTTCCGAAGATGACCACCTGGGTATTCGACACAACGATCCCCACGGTGCCCGCCGGCAGGTTCCATGGGCCGGTCGTCGTGACCATGCGGCTCATGACGCCGGCCCACGCAATCATCGCCTGCCAGCTCACCAGCCGATTCCCCCACTACCACGGCGCACCGCTGCACCTGGGCGACCCGGCGGCCATCGGGGTTGATCTGCAGCACCCGATGCTGGGTGAGCCGCTCTCGCAAATCCCGGCCGGCATGTTGCCGGTTTTCTGGGGTTGCGGCGTCACGCCACAGAGCGCCGCGCTGGCGTGCAAGCTTCCCCTGCTGATCGCCCATGCTCCTGCCCATGCATTCGTCACCGATCTTCTGTGCGATCAGGTCTGCATTCCTTGAACATGAAAACCGCGCATTCCATCCGCACGACAGTCGTCGGCAGCTATCCGGTGCCGGACTGGCTCAAGTCGCATCCCAACGAAGAGACGCTCGTCGACGCCATGGTCGTTGCGATGCGCGCCCAGGAGGCGGCGGGAATCGACGTGATCTCCGACGGGGAACTGAACCGCTGGGACCTGTCGCGAAACGCGCCCGGCGGAATGGTCGAGCGATTCGTGAGACAGATGGAAGGCGTGTCCGCGGACCTCACCCAACAGCAACTGGAAGCATTCCATAGCAACACATTTCGCCAGTTGCGCTCCTCGCGCGGGTAATTTTGCGTCACAACCGCTGCACCTCCCCGGTTCGGATGGATTCGATCGCGGCTAAGGGAATTCGCGTCGCTTCCGTGCCATCGTGAACCGTCGTCGCGGGCGCTCGCCCTTCCAGCAGCGACGTAACGAAGTCGATGCTCTCGTTCAGGAAGCCTTCCTCCTCCGTCGTCTGCTCCGTCCAAACCTTCCCGCCATCGTTGAATGTCGCGTGCATCAGGCGGTTGTAGAGTTGAACGCTGCGACCATCGGCGAAAACCTCCCAGAAGAAATCGCCCGTCATCCGGGCCGCGCCGGCGTCACCCTGGATCCACGAGGCGCCGCGACCATCGGCGAATCGCACCGACGCCATCAGCTGGTCCGGGAACGGGTGCCCCGGGTGAGTGAACGCGCCGCCTGCGGCGAAGACGTGCGTCGCCTCGCTGCCCGCGAAGAAGCGGATCAGGTCGATGCCGTGGCATCCCTGCGTCAGCACGTTGCCGCCCCCCTGCTCGGGCTTTACGTCCCATCGATCGGCCGCCCAGGGCTGCTTGATGATCTGCCCGAACTGCACCTGCGGCTTCGGGATCAACTCGTGCGCCTTGCGCACGAGCGAGTAGTAGCGCATCTTGAATGCCGGCATCAGATGGATTTCCGCCTGTTTCACCGCCGCCTCGATGTCTTTGCACTCCTGCACCGTCAGGGCCATCGGCTTCTCTATCATCACGTGTTTACGCGCTTTGGCCGATGCGATCGCAAGGGGCGCATGAGAGTCGTGCCGCGTGCAGAGGTAGAGCGCGTCGATCTTCTTGTCGTTGATCAACCGGTGCGGATCGGTGGTGGCGTACTCACCCCCAAAATCTGCCAGCGCCTTCTGCGCCGGTGCTTCCACCACGTCGGCATAGCCGATCACACGGGCCCGCGGGATTCGCTTCAGGGTTTCAGCGTGGATCCGGCCAAGATGCCCACAGCCGATGATCCCAATCGCAAGCGTCGATGCCGTTGTCATTGGTAATTCCGCTGGAGGGTTTGCCGGGAGATATCAGTCCGCTTGAACAACATTACCATCGTGGCGATGTATTGTTTTGCGTGAATGGGCATGATTGAATCTCCACTCGGAGGAAATCACATGCTAATCGCGGCGGATGAACTGACCGAGCGGTTTGATCGTGATGGCTATCTGGTCCTGAAGAAGGTTCTTGAGCCGCGGCTGGTCAACGAGCTTCGCGCCGAATGCCTCAAAATCGTCGAAGAAGAGGCGCAGCGCCTCCTGCAGGCCGGGAAGATCAGCGACCCGCTCACAAACGAACCATTCGAGACCCGCCTCTTCAAACTGCATGAAGGCGATACCGAGGCTGCGCCGACCCGTTACCGGGAGAACCTTCACCGGCCCGCCTTCTACCGGCTGTTCTTCCACGAGCAACTCCTGGATATGGTCGAAACGCTGCATGGCAGCGAGCTGCGTCTCTATCCGAACTACACCTTAAGACCGAAATTTCCCGAATGGGGTGGACACCAGGTGCTTTGGCATCAGGACGGCGGCTACACCGCGGGCGGCGCAGGCGGGTCAGACGTCGGCAGGCTGAGGATGGTTAACGTCTGGACGCCGCTCGTGCCGGTGAACGTCGAAAACGGCTGCATGCAGTTCATCCCCGGCACGCACAAGCTGGGTGTGATGCCGCACGTGATGAAGAAGTATTACCTCGAGCTCGAGCCCGACGTGCTGAACCCGCGCGTCGAAAAAGCCGTCGACCTGGCAGTCGATCCCGGCGACGTCATCCTGTCTCACAACCTGCTCTTTCATCAGGGCCTCCCCAATCACGCCCGCACGATTCGCTGGAGCGTCGACTGGCGCTATCAGGACGCCACGCAGGAAACGCTTCGCGCAACCAGAGGCCATCTGGCTCGCAGCATCCGCGAGCCGGAGTTGGTTGTCAGCAGCGAGCAGGACTGGTGTGCCAGGAGGTTCCAGTAGCCGTTGCCGATCCGCTGATCCCTGGGGCGCGGCCGATTCCCGTTCGAAAATGAGAATCTCATGCACGCGCAGGCCGATAAGATCAACATGCCGGCCCAAACGCGCTCCGCGCCCTCATCTTCACCGCTTAGAATTGCGGGTTCGTCCCCCAGATCCCCAATGGAACTGCGTAGCCGATCGAGCGACCACCCCCAGCCCGCGGCGTTCAGCACAACCTGGGCGATCAAACCCTGTGCGGTCTCCCAGAGCGCGACCGGCACCGGGCCGCGGCTGCAACTCTGGGAGCCGCGCAACTTCGAGTGGAATCAAGTCCGCACGCCGATCCGCTCGCTTCCCGACGGGCTGGAAGGTCTGCGCATCCTTCACGTCTCCGACCTGCACATGCAGGCGCGGTGGTGGCCGGTCTACGATGAGCTGATCGAGCGCATCCAGCGCGACCCGCCGGACCTGCTCCTGTTCACCGGCGATTTCGTTGAGAGCAAGAGGAACCACGTGCCCGCCGTGCCGTTCGTACACCGGCTGCTCGACGGGTTCACCGCACGGCTCGGCTGCTTCGCTATCCTCGGGAATCACGACAGGTATCACTTTGCGCCGCGGCTGGACGGTACCCCCGTCACCCTCTTGAACGGGCAGACCGCGCGCATCGATCATCAGGGGAGCATGCTGGAGATCATTGGTCTTCCCGGCGTTCACCGGCGCGATCTGACAAATGAATTCGTCGCGTCGTGCGGCTCTAAAGCGCCGGGGACGCTGCGGATCATTCTTTCCCACTATCCCGACCACATTCGCCGGACCGGCTCGCTGCGCCCCGACTTGTTTCTCGCGGGTCACACGCATGGCGGGCAAGTCTGCCTCCCCGGCCGCATTCCGATCCTCCGACATGACTCGCTGCCGCGCCGCCTGTGCAGCGGCGTGCACAACTGGAATGACACGTGGCTGGTTGTCAGCCGCGGCTTCGGCTTCTCCGGACTTCCCGTGCGCGCATTCTGCCCCAGTGAAGTGATCGAGCTGACGCTCACGCGCACAATGCGATAATAACGCTGAACGAACTGCGCCGTAGCATGGGCGTCCCGCCCATGCGGACGAGTTGTCAATCGAGAATCCCCTCCGAACTCGGCGCTCACCGGCTACATATGCCGGCCGAAGTACGCCAGCTCGGGCTGGGCGATGCGCCGATAGTCCGCCAGCGTCATCGTCACCGCGTCACGGTGCGTCCCCGCCTGGAACGTGACGCGGTCGTCGGCGATAAGCGACTCGTCCATCAGCGTCGTCATGCCATACAGCCGGCCGATCGGCGGCTCCGCGCCCAGCTCGCAGTCGGGAAACAGCTCGCGCAGCTTCGCCTCGTCGGCCAGCGTTACCTCGCGCGCCTGCAGCTGCTCGCGCAGCTCGTTCAGGTCGATGCGATGGCATGCGGGCAGCGCGCACATCACAAACTGTCCGTCCGCCTTCACCACCACAGGCTTGATCACCTGCCGGCCTGGCACGTGCTCCGTCTCCGCCAGTCCCTGCGCAGTGTACGCGGTGTCGTGACGTGACACGCGGTAATGGACCCCCATTTCATCGAGATAGGATTGCAGATTCATTACGTCGACCTCCTGTCGGAAGAATTCGATCTGCCGAAGCCGAATGTAACCGCCGCGGGTCGAACGTCAATCGCAAAAATCATAAAGTTGCGGGCTCGTGTGGCGAGCTCGCTGGGCGAGCGTGTTCTGGAAGCAGTCAGCGCCCGCCGCCCTGATGAGGGTAATCACCCACGCGCCACTCAAATCTTGACCGTTACAAGATCGCACCGGCTGCGCATGCCGAAAATACCATCACGCCGCCGCCTGCTCTGAGATCCGACCCTGCGCATCCACCTGGTCGAACTTCACCGCCACGCGCTTGCTCACGCCCTGCTCTTGCATCGTCACGCCATACAGCACGTCGGCGATCTGCATCGTGCGCTTCGAGTGGGTGATGATGATGAACTGCGACTGCTCGAGAAATTCCTGAACGATCAGGTTGAAGCGCTGGTTGTTTGCCTCGTCAAGCGCCGCGTCCACTTCGTCGAGAATGCAGAACGGGCTCGGCTTGCTCTTGAAGATCGACATCAGCAGCGCCACGCAGGTCATCGTCTTCTCCCCGCCCGAAAGCTGGCTGATCGAAACGGGCTGCTTGCCCGGGGGGCGGGCGATGATCTCGATGCCGGCGTCAAGAATGTCGACTTTCTTTTTCTCGACGGGCAACAGCGGCTGCCCATCGGCGCCGAACTCCTGTTTCGGCGGCGAGTTATCTTCCAGCTCGGTTTCGAGATAGACGTCGGCCTTGCCGCCGCCGAAGAGCTTGCGGAACATCCCCTGGAAGTGCTCGCGCACCGCGTTGAAGGTCTGCTCGAAGCGCACGCTGCTCTCGTTGTTGATCGTCTCGATCAGGTCTTCCAGCTGCTTCTTCGAATCGGTGAGGTCGTTCAACTGCGTCGTGAGGAACTGCTGCCGCTGCTCCAGCTCGTCCTGCTCGCCGATCGCGTCCAGGTTCACATTGCCCAGGCGGTGGATCTTCTCGCGCAGCTCCTTGATCTCCTCCGCCACCGCGTCCCAGTCCATCGCCGCCGGCTCATACCCGGAGCCGCCGTCGGCGGTGAGGTCCGCGTACTTGCCGGGCAGGTCCAGCTGAAGCTCCTCGAGCGTGCGCTGCACCAGCGTCTCCAGGCGCACATTCAACTCGCCCAGACGCAATTGCACCATATGAAGCGCCTGCTCCACCTCGGCATGCTCGCCTCGAAGCGTCTCCACTTGACCGCCCAGCGCTTGAACCGCTTCTCCTGCCGCCGCCGCGTCGGTCGCGACCTTCTCAATCTGCGTTGCGAGCGTCTTCTGTTTCTCTACCAGCGCTGCCTCGGCGGCGTGCGCAGCCGCCAGCTCCGATTCAACCGCGCCGCGCCGCGACGCCACGGCTTCGGCGGAACGCGCCAGCCGATCCGCCTGACCGGCCAATTCGCCCCTGGCGGCCGTCTGCCTCTGCACCTGCTGCTGGCTCGCCAGCTGCTTCTCCTGGATCTGCCCGAGCAGCACGCGCTCGGCCGTCAGCAACTCCCCTGTCTGCCGCAAATCCTCCGCCAGCGACTGATGCGCCGCCGTCAGCTCTTCAACTCTCGACTGGCGATCCGACTGCTCCGATTCCAGCGTTCGCCGCTGCTCCGACAGGCTCGTTTCCTCCGATTGCATTCTCCCGGTCTGCTCCAGCAGCCCTTCCAGCTCGCGCTCCAGCAGCGGCTGCTCGCGCCGCAGTGAAACTTGCCTGTCGCTGTTCTGGGCGATCTGGCTGGTGAGCTCCACCTTCGACGTGTTCAACCGATAGATCTCGTTGCGGAGACCGTTCTGCTGCTCTTCGAGCGACCGCGCCGTCGTGTTGCCGTCGCTCAACTCGCGCGTCAGCTGCTCGATGCGCAGGTCGACGTCCGCGATCTGCTGGCCCAGCGCTTCCAGCTCCGCATGCCGCGACAGTAATCCCATCGCCGCGGTTAGGGGCCCGGCGCGAAGTGTCCCGTCCGCCTCCAGCACTTCGCCTGCAGCGGTCACATAGCGGTATCCCCGCGGCCCGTTGCGGTGCAGCGCCGTAGCGGCGCTCAGGTCGTCAACCACGACCGTCCGGCCCAACAGATGCAGCGCAACCGGTGCCACATCCCCATCAAACCTCACCAGATCGGCAGCCAATCGGATGCGCTGTGGATGCTGATTCCAGTCGTACGCGTCTTCGGTCGCATCCGTGGCTCGAGCCGAGAGCTCATCGGCGCACAGGACATTCACCCGACCCTCGAGATCATCGAACGCCTCGCCCGCACCGGCCGCCGCGTCAACATCCGTTGCCACCAGCCACTGATCGCGCCCATCCAGCGCCGCCTCGATCACGTGCGCGTGTTCAACATCCACGCGCAATACATCCGCCACGAGCCCGCGCACGAACGGAAAAGTCTGCTCGCGCTCCCGCAAGACCGACTTCACCCCTTCGCTCACGCCCTCGCGCTTCGCCTCCAGGTCCTTCAGCAATCGCTGCCGCGAGATCATTCCCGACCGATGCTCCTTGGCGGCGCCGAGGTTCTCGCTAATCTGCGCGATCTGCTTCCCCAGCTGCGCCGACTCATTGCGGCTCTCGTCGAGTTGCGATTGTTGCTCCGACGCGTGCGCCAGGACCGTCTGCAGTTTCTGTTGCGACTCCTCCCGCTGCTGCTCCAGCGCCTCCACCTCGCCAATCACGGTTCGCCGGCGCTCTGAAAGACGCGCCTGCTGGCTCGCGATGTTCTTTCGTTCGATCTCGATGGCCCCGATCCGGCTGTTCAGTCCCGACAGCCGGCGCATCAGATCGAGGATGCTGGCTTTGTGCTGCTCGATTTCCTGGCTGATCGCATTGAGCCGAAGCTGCCCGTCGCGGAACGCCTGCTGCCGCTCATCGATGATCTGGCTGTGCTTCGCCAGCTCATCGCTCAGGCGCTGCAGCGTTTCACTCTCGATCGATAGCGCTGCTGAAACCTCCTCGAGCTTCGCCTGCACCGCCTCACGATCGGCGCGGAATGCCTCGATCTGCTCCGCCATCTGCCGCAACTGCTCCTGGGCATACTGCTGGCGCTGATGCGCCGACTGCATCGCCGCCTGCGCCTGCACGAGCTCATGCTCGACGCGCTGCCGCTGCTGGCTCAGCGCGTCAAACTGCTCCCGCTTCTGCGCCAGCTCGTTCTGCCGCTGCGCCAAATCTCCCGCCGCATCGTCCAGCCGGAACTGCGCATCGTCGCGCTGCTGCTGAAGCTCGGACGTCTGACCGTGGAAGCTGTGGTATTCCTGCAGCGCGTATGTCAGCCGCAGAGCCGCCAGCCGCTCGGAATACTCCTGGTATGTTCGCGCCCGCCCCGCCTGCACCTTCACGCTGCGCAGCCGCTTGTCGACTTCCTCCACGATGTCGTTCACCCGCAGCAGGTTCTGGTCCACGCGCTCGAGCTTGCGCTGCGCCTCTTTCTTGCGCGCCTTGAACTTGCTGATGCCCGCCGCCTCTTCGAAGATGAGGCGGCGTTCCTGGGGGTTGCTCTCCAGCAGAAGCGCCACGCGCCCCTGCTCGATCACGCTGTACGCGTCGACGCCAATCCCGGTGTCCAAAAATAGCTCGCGGATGTCTTTCAGGCGGGAGCCCGAGTTGTTGAGCTGGTACTCGCTGGTGCCGTCGCGATACAGCCGCCGGCCCACCGAGACCTCGTCAACGTCCACGTTCAGCACGCGCGTGCCGTCGGCGCGCAGCGGGTTCTCGAAGATCATCGTTACTTCGGCCATGCCGGAAGGCTTGCGGCCTCCGCTGCCGTTGAAGATCACGTCGAGCATCGCCTCGCCGCGCAGGCTCTTGGCCGATTGCTCTCCCAGGACCCACTTAAACCCGTCGACGACGTTGCTCTTGCCGCACCCGTTCGGGCCGACGATGCCGGTGATCGGCGCGTCGAACACGAATTCGGTGCGGTCGGCGAAGCTCTTAAATCCCTGTAGGATCAGTTTCTTCAGACGCATGGGCCTGTGGTCCTCCCTGACCAGCTTGAAGTCTCCACCGCGTATGGGCCGCCGCAGTTGCCCCTGCGCCGGCCCCGGCGGACACTTCTTTGTTTACTGCGTTCCGGACGAGACTTCGGCGTTGTTCATCCCTGAACCGCCGGTCTCCAGCCCCACCGGGCTGCGAGTATCTGCTTGCGGGCGGCTGCCTTCAATCGGCCGGGCCCCGCCAATCACATCCTGTGCAACGGGCGACTCCTGCAAGACGAATGCCGCCGCAACCACGCGCTGCGCGCCCGGCGACTCCGGCGCGGTAATCAGCCGGGCCGACGTCAGCCGCTGCAGTATCGCCACAACCTCGCCATAAGTGAAGTCAAACCGCGCCTCGCTCGGCGCGCCCTCGCCTCCCAGCCTCGCGATGATCTCCGCCGCTTCAGGCCGCGTCAGCATCTTCACCATCTCGTGGCGCGAGTCGCCGCGATAGAACATCTGCACCTGCCGCTCGCCCGTGTCCGATGCGATCATGAACTTCCCGTTGATCGCCGTGAAGGTCAGCGGCGTCGTGATCTGCGGAGGCCGGCCGATCAGCGCGATCCGCGGCGCTCCGCGCCTCGTCGCGTAAATGATGGGCGGCCCGTTTGAGGGCACGACGTCCAGCGCGAATTTTTCGTAGCCGTTTCCAAGTTTGATGAAGCGAGTGTTGATCGACGTGTCGCGATTGCGCGCGAGGATGCGGTATGCCTCCAGCCGCACCAGCATTGCGTCCGCCTCCAGCAGCCTGCGAAGCTCGTAGTTCAGCGAACCCGACGAAGGCATCTCGCCCAGCACCCGAAGCGCCGGCACCCGGAAAGGATGATCCGGTGTTCGCGCCATCCGCAGCAGTGTCGCCTGCGCCCCGCCAGTCGGCTCCTGGATGTACGCTGCGGCCCGCGCCGCCGCAAACGCCACCTCCGCCCGTGGATTGGAAAGCAGCCCCATCACCACCGGCAGCGCGGGATTGCCCAGCGCCTCCCAACTGTACGAGATCGCTTCCAGCGCTGCGCCCGGCTTCAGCGCCTCTTCGCCCAACTGCTTGGCCTTCGCGGCTGAGAAAGCGGGCGAGCCGTCGAGGAACATGTGGTTGACCACCCCCATGAAGTGCTGCCAGTCGCCTCGATACGCGCGCGGCACGTACACCTCGACCAACCCTTCGTCTTCCGCCTCGGCCAGACCCGGGTGGCCGTTGTTCTTGTTGTGATCGGTCAGCGGTCCCTGGAACCGGTCGTTGATCCGTTGCTCCATTGCCCGCGCAGTGCTGTACTGCGGCTGGCGAAGCTGCAGGAAGATCGGCCGGTCCTGCATCACCCGCCCGCTGAACATCACCGTCCCCGTCCGCAAACTCGCCCGGGCCGGACCTGTCGAAGTCGTGGAATACTCCAGCGCGTAGGCAGGATTGGTGACGATCGGGCCTTTGGCCTTGGCGAGGATCGTAATCGCCCCGCCGGGGTTCGTCGCATTGGCGCCGTTCTCCCTCAGCTCCGTCTCGAACAGCACCCCTTTGTTTAGGCTCGTCGTCTTGTTCTTCGACAGCGCCGTCACGGTGACGTCGATCCATCCGTCAGCGGCAGTGTCATCCTCCTGCTTGCGGGCGCCCGGGGGCAGCACCGCGTCGACGCGAACGATCGCGTAGTTCGGGTCCTGCAGCACCTGCCGCGGATACACATGACTGTAGCCGCTGATCAGCGGATTCCCCCAGCCGTGCTTGCTCATCTGGTTGAGCATCCACAGTCGCACGTTCTGCGGAGCGGTCGAGTCTCCCGTGCCGTCCAGTTGCCCGACCAATCCGTACGATGAGATCGGGAACGCCTCTACATTCCCCAGGTCCGTGCGCTC
Source organism: Tepidisphaerales bacterium (assembly GCA_038204465.1). Lineage (GTDB taxonomy): Bacteria > Planctomycetota > Phycisphaerae > Tepidisphaerales > Tepidisphaeraceae > JBBRCX01. The sequence continues at coordinate 32,500 of JBBRCX010000033.1, forward strand.
CAGGATCGACCCCGCGAGGTAGCTGGGGATCCCAGGCTTGGGCCCCCGATTGGGGTAACGCTGGGCGAATTTCTTCACCGGTTTGTCGGCACAGCCGGCGAACGCGACCACGAGGCAAACCGTTCCCAGGATCGCAAGCAGTCGGAGTCGGCGGGGTCGTACGCGTGGGTCCATCGGGCGAGCCTCCGGTAATTATCGGACGGAAGGCGAGGATTCCTTCGGCCTTTTCGCCACTGAAACAGCGGAAAAAGGGGTGGCGCTAAGGCTCGACGGCGGCGGTCTTCGCCTTGCGCACGGCGCGCTGGCGTGGCGGGCGCGGCCTCTCGGGGCCCTTGATCGGCTCTCCATTCGCGACCGCCGGCGCCGCCGGGTCGATGAAAAGCCGCCCTTGGCCGGGATCTTCATAACGGCGTGCATCCAGTACGGCCCGCGCTTCCTCGACCAACTCTTCCAGTGTCTTGAACTGCCGGTAGACGCTTGCGAAGCGCACATACGCCACCTGGTCCAGCCGCCGGAGCCGGCCCATCACAAGCTGCCCGACCACCGTGCTCGCCACCTCGCGATCGTGCAGGTTGAAGACTTCCTCTTCCACTTCGTTGGCGATGCGGACCAGTTCGGTCTCGGGCACCGGACGCTTGAAGCACGCACGCTCCAGCCCGGCGAGGACCTTGTCCTTCTCCCAGGGGACGCGCCGGCCGTCCTTCTTCACGACCATCAGCCGGGTCGGCTGCTCGACGCGCTCGTAAGTGGTGAAACGTTTTGAACACTTCTGGCACTGCCGCCGCCGCCGGATCGACTTCCCGTTCTCGCAGGTGCGGGAATCCTTGACCTGCAAACTTTCTTTCTCGGCGTCGCAAAACGGGCAGCGCATTGACCGAAAAGTTACCGTTTTTCGTGAAGAAACGCAAAGGAAACGCGATTGACGCCGCCGGCCTTTCCATCGCCGCCGGCCCCGAATGATGGGTTCGTTTTGACCACTGGAGATTTCAACGCGCCTCCCCACCGGGTCAATTGGCTCCCTTCGGCCCGGCGAAACATGCCCGGAAACATCACTCTGGTATGCCCACGCATCAGCGCACAACCTGTGCGCGATTAATTCGTTATACATTCTTTCTTAGGCTGTGGTTCGACTAAAACGGCTTGTTTTCTGGAGACAGGTCATTTCTCCGCCTGCGACCTCGGCCTCTCTGGTCACCGCCCCAACCGTCGATTACGCTGCCCGCCCGCTATGCCCAACAAGTCGTTTCTGGTTCAGAAATTCGCCAGGCTCGAACTCGGGCCCTACCACGTCGTCGGGTACAGCGTCGCCGGCGAGGAGACCGTCGTACAGGTCCCGGAGCTCAATGTCTGCTTCGACATCGGCCGCTGCCCCTACTTCGCCCTCACCAGCGACATTGTCTGCCTCAGCCATGGCCACATGGATCATCTGGCCGGCCTCCCCTACTACCTTTCCCAGAGGTATTTCCAGGGGATGAAGACGGGCACCGTGTTGCTGCCGGCCGAGATCGAGCGGCCCGTCGACCTGATGCTCCGCTGCTGGCGCGATGTCGAGCGCCAGGGGACGCCTTACACCCTCGTGCCAATGTCGGCCGGGCAACTCCATGAAATCCGCCGCGACTTCGGCATCCGCGCCCTGGCCACACACCACGGTGGTGTCAGCCTTGGCTATTCGCTGATCAGCATCCGTGAAAAGCTGAAGCCCGAATTCTTCGAGCGCCCCGGCCCCGAACTGGCCGCGCTGCGGCGGCAGGGAGTGGAGATTCAGTACCGCCTCGAAGTCCCGCTCGTGACATTTCTGGGCGACACTGCGTTCGGCGCTGTCTTCGATCACCCCGATGTGTTGAACGCCGAAATCCTGATCACCGAGTGCACCTTCTTCGACCCCGCCCATCGCACCAAGGCCAAGGCCGGCCGGCACCTCCATGTCGAGCAGTTCGCGGAGCTCGTGCCGAAGCTCAAGAATCAGCACATCATCCTCACCCACGTCACCCGCCGCACGGGCATCCGCCGGGCCTGGCGCCTTCTGCGTAATCTCATCGACGCCGAGCGCCTCAAGAACATCTATTTCCTGATGGATTTCGAAGGCGCTGTCGATGCCGGAGATGTCGAAGACACGGCCCCGCCCCCACCCGATACGGCGGAGTAGGACTCGTCCTCCCTCGTCAGTTGCGCCTCATTCGCAACTGACAATGACTCGCGACAAATCACAACCCGTAATGCGATTTCATCGAATGCTCTTCCACCGCTTCGCCCTTCATCTGGTAGCGGTTGTCCACTGACAGCCGAAGCCGATCCTTCGTCAGGTTCGGCAGCGCTCTGTGGATCGTGTGGGAGTGAAAGACCAGAACGTCCCCGAGATTGAAATTCCCCGCGTGCCATTCGACGTCGGAGCCGTGGGGGAGGCGCTCTTTGGGAACGCCGGCGGCCGCGTATTTGTGGCCATCAAACACCCGATGCTCGATGAAGCCGCCGCGGTGCGAGCCGCGGAGGACGGAAAGGCCGCCCAGTTCAACCGGGCAGTCGCCCAGCGGCATCCAGACGGTATACGTCTCCGGCGTGCCGTGAATGTACTGCCAGTCCTGGTGCATGCCGGTGGTCTGCTCGGTGTTGTTGGGGAAGGTCACGCGCCCGATCCGGAGCCGATGGCACAGCACCTCCCCGTCAAACAACCGCCCCACCAGGCCGGTGAGCGCGGGATCCTCCGGAAATGAGATGAACGCCGGAAGGTTCACGATCTTCTTGTAGATCTCCATGTAAGGCTGCTCGCCCTCCGTGAACGGCCCCGCGCCGCTCCACTTCCCCTGCAACAGGTCCGATTTCGTATCCACCCAACCCGCGTCGCGGCACAATTCGAGGATCTGCCGGCGCAGGTCCAGGAGGCGGTCCCGCGGCGCCGCGTTCCGCACGAACAGATACCCGTTGTCACGCATCATCTCTCGAAGACGCGGGCGGTCCCCCAAGGCATCGTTTGCCACAATGAACGGCTTGAATTCCGCTGAAACCTCTTGCGACGCTGCAACCATGATGGGGCCTCTGCTGATTGTTCAGGATTCACTTCGGCGCGATGAACCAGCCTATCCGGCATGGCCGAACCCGCAAGGGCCGGCTGCAGCACCACGCGCTGCGTCACCTCGTGCCATGCCTCAAACAGCAAATCGTAAAAGATCAAATCGCCGCCCGCGATGTCGAACGACCCCCCGTCGATGTGCGCGGTCCCCGGCCCGATTGGACGAGCAAAATCTTAGAGTCTTCAATGTATCGGGAACCAAAGCCGCCGCCGGGCGGCGTCGTAGAAGTTCGCGTATCGCAATACGGGCGAAAGCTGCTCCCAACCGTCCCACGCCGCCGACGCTTCCTGCGTCATGCCACGCAGAATCGCGGGGCGTCCCAACAAGGTCAAGCGAAGCTGCGAGACGTCTGTGTCGGGCGAGCTGCTGGTTTAGCCGTCGCGCGCCCACGCGACGTTCCACTCACGCTCATGCCGCTTCCAGCAGCAATCCCGTCTTCTCACCCCAGCGAAGTGTGCGATATGCCTGCACCCTCACGGTCTGGGCCTGCAGCATCGGTTGAAGCACCTCCGCCGTCAGGTCAATCTGATCGACGAACAGCCGCAACCGCGGAAGCAGGTGCGGATCGATCGCGAATTGCGGAACCGCCATCGCCAACAGCGGCCGATTCTCGATGAGCCATCGATAGGCTTTCCCGATCGACCGCAGATCGCCCAGTCCCTGCCGGGCAACGGCCAGCAACACAATGCTCCCGTCCCGCGCGATGGCAATCCTCGCGTCCCCGCACATCGGGGCGCGCACCGGGCACTCCACGATCTCGCCGGCCGCTTGACGAAGCACCGCGCCCACGACAGCGTCGGCCGTCGCCGCTCCGTTCGGCAGATCCAGCACTTCATCAATTGCCGCGCGAGGCGTCGAATCCGAAGCGAGGCTCATCTTCAACTCCGGTTTTGATTCGCTCGCCGCCATCGCGGGCGTTGAAGCAGGTTCGACCAGGGTCTCGACCGCCGCTTTCGGCTCCTGCCCGACCTCGCAATCAGTTGCCTCAGCCGGCTCCGGCTGCGAGGGCTGGATCACCAGCTCACCCACCATCGTTCGTTGCACAGGCTCCGCCTGTTCGATCGGCTGCGCCCGTTCCACCGGCTCCTCTATTGCAGCGCCTTCACTGCGTTGAGCAACCACACCCTCTTTGGCCCGGCTCAGGAACTCTTCAACAATCTCCCACTGCGGCGCGGCGGCGATCAGCGCCTTGTCGCGCGTCGGCCGGTAGAAAAGAACGAGGTGCTCGCTGACCCGGCTGCTCTTTCGCACGGCCGGCTCCGGCTCAAGCGTCCAGTCCAGGAACTGCTGGCAAACCCCGGACAGCTTGCGAAACACGCGGACCATCTCCGCTTCGTCGTGCGCATCGAGCAGCGCGAGCGTAAGCCGGGGGCGGTGGCCCTCGGACAGCCCCTTGAGCGAACGATAGCTGGAGACCACGCCGTCATGGTCGCAGGTCGACAGCAGCGTCCAGTGCCCGACCTGCCGCAGCAGCGCCTTGGCTTCGGGGATGCGCGGGCTGGGGACCAGCAGCAGCCAGCGGTCGATGTCCCAATTCATCTCCTCGATGGCCTCCGCCATCTGCCGTGGGTCGAAGCACTCGGCCCCGCGCGGCTCCGCGGGCGAGCCATACGACTCTGAAGCACCCGATGGCTCGAAGCACATCAGGCGAAACTCCGAGGCGTCCAACTCGATCAGGCCAATGCGGGCGCCTTGCGCCGCCAGGTGCCGCGCGTATTCCTTCACACGGTCAAACTGCTTCCCGTTCAGATGTGTCCCGATGACCGCCGTCACCTGCGCCGGGCGCGCCGCAGGCGCCGACTGCTCCAACGCCGCCGGGTCGCGCTCGCCGAATACCTGGGCGAACTCTTCAGGGGTCAGGTCAATGCTCATATTCGTGTTCGGGGCTGCCTGCCCGGGTTGGGAAGCCGGCGGCGTCGGCTGCGCAGCGCCGGGCGGCGTGCGCTGCGGACGCGGAGCGCCGTTCGTCTGACGATCGCGAACGCTGCTCAGGAACAAGTGACTGATCTCACTCAGGCTTCGCTTTTGCGGTGGCTGCTCAGACATGAAAGTTCCCGATTTATCAACGAATGAGTCGATCGCTCATCGTGGCACGGGCGTCCCGCCCGTGCTGACGGCTCCAGGCTTTACAGCAGCCCTGGCTACTCATTTCGCGACATTCCTCACTCCACTTCGACGATGTTGTTCAACTCCCCAAACTGGTTGCTCTCGACATATTTGTTATTCGGATCCGTCACCCATTTCCCGTCAACAATGAAACGGTAACGGTATCGGCCCGGCCGAAGCGGCAGCTTCATGGTCCACTCGCCCGGACGGCCCAGGCTGCGCATCGGAGCGGAGGGCACCCAGTCATTGAAGTCGCCTGCGACCAGCACTTCGCTGGCGTCGAATTTGGCCGCGAAGATCACCTCATCGCCAAACTGGCGCACGCCGTAAAACTCCTCGATCTTCTGGGCCGTGCTCTTGATCTCCACCGCCGCCGTTACCGGGGGACCTTCCACCTCGGCGGCGATCCGCACGCCGGCATCCGTCCCAAACGCGGCCGTCGCCGCAGTCTCGCCAAAGCTTGCGGTTTCCTCTTCAGCCGCCGGCGCCGCTGCCGCGGCGTTTCGCCCGAACTGGAAGTTGGTCAGCTGGGCCAACTGCTTCGCCCGCTGCACCAACTCCGCCGGACGCGACAGCTTCTCGCTCAGCGTCGGCTCGACGTCGAGCGTGCGATGACCCATCAGCTCGCGGGCGAGATTCACAAAGTCCTTGTAGCCCCGGCTGCCCGGATCGTATTCGGTGATCGGCTGCCCAAAGCTGGCCGCCTCTTTCAGTTTCGTATTGAAGTTGACCGTGCTCTCCATCAGGTAGTCGCGGAACTTGGCCCGCAACTCCGAGAGCACCTCGCGGGCAAGCTTGGTCCGCGTGTCGTAGAGCGTGGGGAGCACGCGGATGACGATGTCCTTGTTGCACCGCTCGCGAAGCAGTTCCAAAGTCTCCATCATCTTGCCCAGGCCGTGCAGGCTGAAGTAGCCGGTCTCCACTGGCACGATCACCTCGTCGCACGCGCGCAGCGCGTTGAAGGTCAACAGCCCCACGCTCGGCGGGCAGTCGATGATGCACCATTGGTAGGTATCGCGAACGCTGTCGAGCCCGCGGGCGAGACGATCCTCGCGCCCCGCGCGGCCCGCAAAGACCTGCTCGAACGCCGCGAGCTTCAGGTTGGAGGGCGCGAGATCGAAATCGCTGGCGATCTGCCAGACGATCTCTCCCAGCCGCGCGACCTTCCCATCGTGCGCCTCGATCAGCGCGTCGTAAACGGTCCGCTCGATCTGTTCTTCGGGAACCGCGAGGCCTACGCCGCAGTGCCCCTGCGGGTCCATGTCCACCAGCAGCGTCTTGTGCCCCAGTCGCGCCAGGCACGCCGCCAGGTTGATGCTCGTCGTCGTCTTCCCGCAGCCGCCCTTCTGATTGATGATGGCGATCGTTCGCATTGCTGACCTTCCTTGGCTTCGGAGGCGTCTTTGTCTCCGCATCGAGGGGCTCCATGCCCCGCGGCCAATCGCTTGGCCGATTGAAATAAGCGAATCGGAAAACTGCCTGCGTTTCAGATCGGTGCTCAGCGCCTGAAAACTTTAGGATTATGGGACACACGCAGGTCTTGCCCGCCCAGTCGGAACAACGCCAGGAACAAAACCGCGATTGACGCGCACGGATGATAAGATTTGATTTCAACAAGGCTTAAAGTGTGTGAGCCTGATCGACGCACTCTGGAGACCGCAAAGCGCTGTACCGCACAAATGCAGGCAGTCGAAAGGCAGTCGCCCTTCGCTACGCCCCCATCGCCTCCAGCCCTTCCGTCGGGCTGACCTTGTGGCTCGCGTGCCGCGGCGGCATTAGTGTTGTCACCAATAGCTGCAGCACCGCCGCCCCCAGCATCGCCCCGAAAACCCACATCAGCCCGGAACTGATCACATGACCGATCTCATGGACGAGTTTCGCGTCGAGGCCGCGGCGCAGCATGGGATCGAGGATTGCGCCGGGATTCACGCCGCTTCGCTGCAGCGTTGCCATCTCCGGGGCGACGAGTGTGTTGAAGAGCCCTCCCATCAGGCCGATGCCGATCGCGCCGCCGATCGACCTAAAGAACGTGGAATTCGCGGTGATGATCCCCCGCTGGTGATAACCCACCGCCTCTTGCGCCGAGAGCAGATAGCTCATCGAGCACGGCCCGAACCCAAAGCCCGTCACCGCGAGCACCACGGTCAGCGCCCACCGCGGCGCCTCCAACTGGGCGCAGAGGACCAGCCCCACGAAGCCCATCACCACGAAAAACGCTCCGCAAAGCGCGGTCTTGCGGAACCCCCAGCGCACCAATAGTGGCGCCCCAACCAAATTGCTGAAAGCCCAGGTGACCATCACCGGCGTGATGACGCCCGCCGCCGCCGTCGCGCCGCCCCCGCGACCACCCTGCACGTAGAGCGGCACGTACGTGTCGACGCAGAGAAAGCCCGCGCCCAGCAGGAAGTTCCCAAGGATCGAAGGACCTACCTCGCGCTGCAGCATCAGGTCCGGGGGCATGATCGGGTTCTCGCTGCGCCGCTCGTGCCGGATGAAGTACGCGACGGCCGCTGTCGCAAGCAGGACGAGCAGCGCCGCCATCGGCATTGACCACCCGTCGGGGCCGAGTCTTGCCACCAGCGCGAGGATGATCGTGCAGGCCAGCGCAAGCGCTGCCGCCCCCGGCAAGTCCAGGTCGGTCGAGTGCGGCTTGGTATGGTCGTGATACTTCCAGGCAATGACCGCGATCGCGAGCAGGGCGAACGGAAGGTTCACGAAGAAGATCGAGCGCCAGCCCAGCGTGTTAACGAGAAAGGCGCCCAACGCCGGCCCCGCGAGCGATGCGCCGCCCCAGACAGTGCTGAACAGCGCCTGCATCCGTGCCCGCTGCTGAAGCGTGAACAGGTCCGCGAGGATCGTCAGAGTCGTCGGCATCGTCCCGCCGGCGCCCAGACCCTGCAGCCCGCGGTAAAGAATCAACTGAAGCATGGAATGCGCCGACGACGCCAGAACCGACCCCGCCGCGAACAGCGCGATCGATCCCAGCAACACCCGCTTGCGGCCGAGCGCATCCGCAAGCCGGCCGTAAAGCGGCATCGTAACGGTGCAAGCCAGCAGATAGATCGATGCCACCCAGGAGTAATGCTTCAGGCCGTGCAATTCGCCGATGATCGTCGGCATGGCGGTGCTGGTGACCGTCATCTCCATCGCGGTCAGGACCATCACCAGCGTCAGGGCGGCGGTGACGTAAGCGCGGCTGGCGGTGTCCGTCGCGGGCGAGTCAAGCGACGTGCCGGCGGAGCCCGTGCCGACCCGCAGGACATCGAGAGGTGATTGGCGCGGATTGGGCTGCGACGCGGTTGCGGTGGCGCCCGCGGGGGGATTGCTCATGTTCAACTGCGGCTTTCATCAAGTGCATATCAACCGGCAAAGTCAGAGGGTAGGCGCGCGCGGGCTCAGGGTAAAGCAAGCTCCGTACGCTTCGCAGCGCACCGCCACCGCGCCCGTGAAAAGAGTTCGCGACGCAAACCCTACACAACGCGGATGACGAAGTCGCCGAGGCCGAAGCCCAGCGCCGCGATCTGCGCGCTCGCGGCCGCCGGATCGTCGAGGTTCTTCAGCTTGATCGAGTGCCCCGCGTCGTCGGCGGTCGTGAGTGAAGCGATGATATTGCCCGCGATCCCAAATGGAACGCCCGCGTTGGCCAGCCTTACCACCCCCAGCGAGAGCTTGCCGAGCGAGAAAGCGGCCACGTCGGAATCGATGAAGCTTGCTGAGCCCTTCCCTTTGACTGTCAGGGCGGCAATGTTCGCGCTGTTGGAGAAATCACCCGCGGCCGACGGAAGCGCGCCGCCCTCCGTGTTGACGCCGGCATAGATCGTGCTGTCGCTGAGCGAACCGACGCTGATCGTGCCGAGGTTATCCGTAGAGCGGATGTGCACGTTGCTCGCGGCGCCGCCGATCGTCATCTTCCCAACCGATTTGGTCGTGCCCGACAGCGCTTGCGTCAGCGTGACGTTCGAACCGGTCATGCTGCCGCCGACCTTCATGCTGGTGATCGCCGCGGCGGTAACGTCGCCGGCGAAGTCGTTCGAAACAGTGAGGCCCGCCAGAGTCCCGGTGACCAGTCCCGTCCAACCCGCTGCGACGCTCCCAATTGAAATCTTTCCGGCGTCGCCGACTACGCGCCACTTTCCGCTGCTAGCCTGCCCACCCACCTTAGCGCTGCCCAAATGCTGCGCCGCCTGCGCGCCGGCCAGGTCCAGGCCCGCCGCAAAATCGCCGCTGACGGTGAGCTTACCCAGGGCTGCCGCCGACACGAGGTCCACAAGCGAATCGGTATTGGTCCACGACGTTACCTTGAGCGCCTTGATCGGCGAGCTGCTCACCAGGTCGGCATCCTGGACGCTGCCGATGCTCACGTTGGTGATGGAGGGGAAGTCGGCCCCGCCCCCGAGATCGATCGTCCCGTTGGTCATCGATCGCAGGTCGATCTTCGATATCGTGGCGCCCACGACGAGGTCGCCATTCACGATGACGCCCTTGCCCGCGATGGATTTGAGCGCGCCGACGACATTCACTCCTCCCACTTCGATGACGCCGTCTCCTCCCCTGGCGGTGAAGCTGAGTGCGCTACTGAGGCCTTCACTGTCGCTGACGCTTACGAGGGCGATCTTCACCGCGTCGCCGGTCACGGCGATCGCCTTTCCCGCAGCCGCCTGCACCAGGTTGGACCCGCTGAACCGCACGGTTGCCGTCCCCGGCCCCTTGATGCTGACGGTGCCGCTGGTACCGTCCGCGTCCGTGAATTGCACGCTCGCCGGCGCGGCGCCGCCAATCGCCACGTCGACAGTTCCCACCGTCACTGCGAATGTGTCCACCACCGACACACTATTGACGTCCGTCGCGTTCACCGTCACGTTCGCCGTTCCCTGCGTGGCCCCCGCCGTCAGCGTCAGGTTCATCCCCGACGTGCCGGTGTTGACTACCGACGGATTATCGCTGGTCGCGGTGATCGTTAGCTCGGGAGTAAGCGATACGCTGTTGATCTTGACGAAGTCGGCCGAACCGACCGGCGGATTGTGAAGAACCGGGAAATCGCTCAACCCTGAAACCGTGGTCGTTGTCAGCGCGTTGATCTGATCAACCACCTGCATTCCGTTCCCCAGCACCTGCCCGAAAGCGGTGAACCCGCTGTTCTGGTTGTCGAGGTTCGACGAATTGTCAGCCGTGTTGAAGAAAAAGCTATTGCTCCCGCCGCTCGCGCGCGAGTCCTTTGCCAGGGCAATCGTGCCGCGGGTGTTGGAGACGTTGAACTCATTGATGACGCGACGGTCTGCCGGGATCGCCTGCAGGTTGATGTCGAAGGCCCCCGCCTGCACGATGAAGCCGGCGATCGAGCGATGCACCACCGTGTTGTTGTCGCGCCCCGTAGCGACGTAATGAACGAAGTTCGCCACCGTGCGCGGCGCCTGCGCATCGAAAAGCTGAACGTCGAATGAGCCCTGGCTCGTGTCGAAGTGCACTCGAGTCGGCAATGACGTGTCGTTCACGTTGCGGAACAGGTCCAGCGTCGTCGACGTTCCAACCGCGAGCGATTGTGCGGCGATGGGTTGTGTCACCGTCGCGGAGAGCAACAGCCGCGACTCCAACGGTTCCACCGAGCCCCGCGCCGCGAGGTCAAACGGTTCCCGGCGGGTCCACACGCGGTTCACGAGACGCGAGAAGGCGCTCATGTCATTCCCTCGCATAAGGCGGGTTCCTGCGACAACGGCGCCCCATCGCGCCGCGGTTCGCGGAGTGCTACCACACGCCCGTCGGGCCTGCAACGCGGCCGCGCCGAACGCGCACCAAAATCGGGTAGGAGGGCGCCTTGCGGCGCCCGTCCTCCCACACCACCGGACGTACTCAGCGTATCCGGCGGTTTCTTCTAACCGTTTAACGTTGCATACCTCGCGGTCAGGCTGATCAGCCCCAACGAGTCGAACCATGCC
>JBBRCX010000034.1:0-43320 GCA_038204465.1 Tepidisphaerales bacterium
CTGGGACCCGAGCAAACCGGACGGCCAGCCGCGCCGCTGTCTTGACGTCAACCGCGCCTACAACGCGATCGGCTTTCGTGCCCGCACGTCGCTCGAAGAGGGTTTGGGCAAGACCATCGACTGGTTCGACGCCAACATGAACGCACTCCCCGAGCGCGCCTTCGAATCCGCGGGTGCAAAGTAGTTCCGCCACCGCTGCAGCCGGTCGGAACGCGGTCCGCGCCGCTGGCAAATACCTTCCCGAAAACTCACAATCAAAAGCTGGCATGCACGTCCTGATCCTCAACCAGACGTTCTACCCCGACGTCGCGGCGACGGGACAGTTGATGTGGGACCTGGCGCGCCACCTGGAAAGGCGCGGGCATCGGATCACCGCCGTCACTTCGCGAAACTTTTACGGCACGACCCGCCAGCACGACCTCGCCCATGAGTGGATCGGCGACATCGAGATTCACCGCCTGGGCGGCACCGCGCTCGGAAAGCGCAACCTGCTCTCCCGCCTGCTCGATTTCGCCAGCTTCTACCTCGCTGCCGCTCGCCACCTGCAGAATCACCCGCTGCCGGACGTGGTCCTGTCGCTCACGAGCCCGCCGATGATCTCGACGCTCGCGATGCTCCAGAAGCAGTTTCGGCGCCGCCCCGACGGGTCGCGGGTGCGGCTTGTCTACCACATGATGGACCTCTATCCCGAAGCCGCCGTTGCGTCCGGTCTGATGCGGCCCGGCAATCCGATCGACCGCGCCCTCCATCGGCTGACCGCCCGCGCCCTGAAGCTCTCCGATGCGGTGATTACACTCGGCGAAGATATGCGGCGCCGCCTCGAGCGCGATTACAGTGAAGCAGTAATTCCTCGATTGATACACGTCGTGCAACCGTGGGCGGATGGAAACGCCCTGTTTCCGATGGCAGATGCCGCCAATCCGATGCGGGAAAACCTCGGTCTCAACGGCTCCTTCAACATCGTCTACTCGGGAAACCTCGGCGTCGCTCATGATCTCGACACGATGCTCGCCGCGATGAAGCTGATGCGCGACGACGCCGATGCCCGCTGGGTTTTCATTGGCGGGGGCAAGCGGTTCGACTTGCTCCAGGAACAGGTTCGCGGGGCGGGGCTGGCCAACGCGCGCTTCTTCCCATTTCAGGAGCGCGACTCGCTGAACGAATCGCTCAACCTGGCCGACGTCCACCTGGTCAGTCAGCTTCCAAGCTTCACCGGCGTCGTCGTTCCCAGCAAGTTGTTCGGCATCCTCGCGGTTGGCAAACCCACGGTCATGATCGGCCCCGCGGACGCCGAGTGCTCGCGCGTGGTTGCGGCTGCGGATGCTGGATTCATCGTCGCAAACGGAGACGCCGACACGCTTGTCAGACGGCTGCGCCAACTCCGGAATGATCCCGCGCAGCGTGAGGCGATAGGCACGCGGGCACGCCGAGCATTCGAACAGAACTATGAGCAGCGTGTCGCGTGCGCGCGGATCGCTTCGATCCTAGAGCAAGCGGCCGCGCGGTAAAGGACGGGAAAGAATTGAAGGACCGCTCGGTGTGGAACTCGTTGCAGGTGGCGATGCAGGCCAACGCCGCCGCCTATCGCCACGCTCTGCAGACGAGCGTGCCCGGCGAGTGCTGGGATTTCCTGATCCTTACCGCCGCCAACGAAAAACAGGCCGAAGGCTACCGCCAGGAACTGGCGCTGCGTGACCGCGCGGTCGGGCCAGCCGGTGCGTTCTTTCCCGCCATCCAGCATAGCGTCGTCGTTCCAGACCCACCGGGCCCGCGCATCGGCTCCGGTGGCGCCACGCTCGCCGCGTTGCGCCACCTGTTCGACCAGCACGGCGTACGATCGTCGGACCTGGACCATCTGCGCATCCTCCTCATCCACTCCGGCGGAATGAGCCAGCGTCTCCCAGCCTACTCGCCGCTCGGCAAGATCTTCGCTGCCTTGCCGCTGCTGCGCCCGGACGGACAGATCGCGACGCTTTTCGACCACCTGTATCTGACGCTCGCCGGCCTGCCCGAGCGGCTCGGGCCCGGAATGCTGGTCGTTGCAGGCGACGTGTTTCTTCTGTTCGATCATCGGCATGTCTCTGCGCCGGCCGCGGGCGTAACGGCACTCAGCATCCGGGTGGATGCCGAGATGGGTCGGGGGCATGGTGTATTCGTCATCGACCCGAAGCAGCGCATCCGCAAGACGCTTCAGAAGGTTTCGGTTGATGCGATGCGCAGCGAAGGCGCAGCCGACGAGCGCGACCGTGTGCTGATCGACACCGGCTTGCTCTTCTTTGACGCCGGCATCACCCGCGGCCTGGCTGAGCTGAAGTCGCGAGGAAGCATCGATCTCTACGAGGACATGACCGTCGCCCTGGCCGCCGCGACCGAGGAGCGTTCGTATCTCAGCGGCGGATCTCGCCCCGTGCGGCGTCTGCTCTGGCGCAAGCTTCACGGCGTGCCGTTTCAAGTCCAGCAGCTCGAAGGCCAGTTCCTGCACCTGGGCACGACCCGACAGTTTCGCGACTCAATGGTCGGCCACGACCAGAGCCCTGCGGCGCAGCTTTTCCAACAGAACATCCTGGCCCGCAGCGAGTGGCCGCCGGCAGAGGGCGCGCGCGTGTACCACAGCCTGCTTCTCGCGGATGGGGGCGAGACAGGAACGATCGCGCGCGATTCCGTCGTCGAGCACAGTCTATTGCGCGGGGCGGTACACGTCGGCGTCGGAAGCGTCATCAGCCAGAGCGCTGCCAGCGGTCCGCTAACGCTCGCCCCGCAACGATTGCTGTTTCAGGTTCCGGTTCAAATCGGGGAGTCGGGGCGTCGCCCGCGCGCACGCGGGGCATCGCCTGCCTCCGCCGCCATACCGCCTGAGACCACATCCGTCTGGTTCGCCCATGTCCTCTGCGGCGTCGACGACGACTTCAAAGGCCGGCTGATCGATCAAAAGTGCCGCTATCTCAACGAGCCGATCAAGCCGTGGCTGGAGTCAAAGGGGATCACCGCCGCAGATGTCTGGCCCAGGATACGCGCAGGCGACCGCGGCCTGTGGAACGCGATGCTTTTCCCGGCCACCGCCCACCGGAGTGGCGTCCGCTTCGCCGTCGAGGTGCTGGAAGCCGGAAAGCTCTCGGCGGCGGCACGCAGGAAGTGGCGGGCCTCGAAACGTTACTCGATGGCGATGCTGCTCCAGAGCGCGGATCCACTCGCGCTGATCGAGCACCGCGACGTGATCTCCGCGCGGCTGCAGACCGCCAGCCTCCTCGAAGCGGTCTCGCGCGGGGATGACACGCCGACCGACGCGCTGCTGGGCCGATATGTCACGCCCACCGCATACTTCGCCGCGCTGGACAGCCTCGGCGAATTCGCCCGTCCGCGGCCCTCCGATGCGAGTGTTGCCCTTCAGCAGGCCCGCGCCCTCTGGGCCGGTGCACAGCTGCTGCAGCGGCCCGATCATCCGGCGGCGGACCGGGCCCGCCCTCAGATCGAACCCTTGCGCATCGCCGCCTTCGCGAAGGTCGCCGAGGCCAGCGAGATCGGCTACCGCAGCGTTGACATCGCCACGGCGCCGCGCGGGAAGCTATCCCCCGACACGGAAGTGACCGCCAGCGCGCCGGTCCGGCTTGACCTCGCGGGCGGATGGAGTGACACACCGCCTTATTGCTTCGAGCGCGGCGGGCACGTCGTGAACGTTTCGATCAACCTCGATGGCCGCCCCCCCGTCGCCGCGATCGTCCGCACGCTGCATGAGCCGAAGTTGATCCTGGAGAGCCACGATCTCGGGAAACAGGTCGAGATCGATCGAGTAGACCCGGCCGCTGGAGTTGATGTCCGAGACCCGTTCGCGCTGCACAAGGTCGCGCTGCGCATGACCGGTCTGCTGCCGGAGGAGCATTCCGACGTTTCCGCGCATTTGCGGTCGCTTGGGGCAGGTGTGCACGTCATCACCGAGTCGCGCGTGCCGAAGGGCTCTGGATTGGGGACCAGCAGCATCCTCGGTGCGACCCTGCTGGCGGCGCTTCAGCGCGTCCGAGGCTCTGAGCCAAGCATCCCCGACCTGGTCGAGCAGACGCTTCTTCTCGAACAGCGACTGAGTACGGGCGGCGGCTGGCAGGATCAGGTCGGCGGGATTGCGCCGGGAGTGAAATCGACGATCACTGAGCCGGGGGTCCCGCAGCGGCCGATGATCGAGTCGCTCGAACTCTCCGATCAGCAGTACAAGGAATTGGAGGACCGGCTTGTTGTCTACTATTCAGGCCAGCAGCGGCTCGCCCGCGACATCCTGCGCCGGGTGATGGGCCGGTGGCTGGCGCGCGAGCCGGCCGGGGTCATGCTCACCGGGGCGCTGAAGCGCGGCGCCGCCGATCTTCGCACCGCGTTGCTGAAGAGCCGCTGGCGGGCAGCGGGACGCGAGATCGCGCGCTACTGGCGGATCAAGAAAGAGCTTTTTCCCGGCAGCACGACCCCATCAATCGACCTGCTTTTTCTGGAGACGCAGCGCGATTACCTCGCCGCCGGCCTCTCCGGCGCGGGCGGCGGCGGCTTTGCGTACTTCCTGTGCAAGGATGCGGGGCAGGCTGGGCGACTTCGCGATCGGCTCACGGAGCACGCGGGCCGGCCCGGATCGCTGGGCAGCGTGTACGCGACGCAAATCAACCGCGATGGGTTGATGGTGCGATCGAAGCGGCTGCGATAGAACAACGCCAACATTGCGGAGAACTCAATGCGAATCCTCGTGCTACTGCTCCTGTCGTTGTCCGGCCTCGCTTGCGAAAAGAACATCCACGAGGCGCGCACTCCGTCGCGCGCAGGGCCGGTTGCAACGCTTTCACACGATGGATGACATGCGCTCGATCGCGCCCAGCGTCATCTTCAGGTATTCCGAGCCGAATAGCCGCAGGTGGTTGAGCAGGCTGTAGAGCTGATAGACCGGCTTGCGCACGCGGTGATACTCATTCGGCAGCCGATGCACCTGCTGGTATGCCTTCAGAAACGTGGGGGTCACGGTGTGGAATAGTTCTAGGTAAGCAAGCTCCGCCTCCGCGTGCGCGTATTTGCAGTTGGGATCCAGCAGAGCGGTGATTCGCCACTTCCCTTTATCGTCGGGCTTTGCAAGCACGTTCGTCGCCCAGATGTCCCAATGAACGAGCCGCGGGCAGTCTTCATGGGCGAGCAACTGTCCGAGCCGCTCGTGCACCTTCGCGACGACTTTGCGCGGCTTGTTCGGCAGCGCAGGCGATTTCTCCAGCTCCTGCCAGATCGGCTCGAAAATGTCGCGGTAACAGTCCGACCAGTGCTCGAACTGTCTGCTCTCCTGTGCCGTCGCGCGGGTGTAGTGCGTGGCGGTCTGCGCGTGCAGGGTCAGCACGAGTGAAGCCAGGTGTGCCTGGAGATCATCGAAATCGTCAGCGCCGCATGCCGCCTTTGCGGCGGCAAGGTCGACGCCTTCGACAAACTGCATGAGGATGTAGCTGAAAGGGCGCTCGAGCGTCCCGATGTGGCACAGATAAACTTCCGGAACAGGAAGCCCCAGGCTGCGCATGAGCTTCAACTGATGCGCTTCATCCGCATGGGCGCGATCAACCCGATGCGGCGTGATTTTAAGGACGGCTTTCTGCTTATCGCGTGTGGTGAGCGCGAGGGTCGTGTTGATGCTGCCGCCCGTGAGCGGCGTCATCTCGTCGAGCTCCGCCGACGTGCCCGCCCAGTCCTGCACGACCGAGCGGAGCGTCTGCCATGAGATGTCAATCTCGTTGGCTGACATCTTAAAACGATGCCGGCCATCATCGTCTGTGAGCGGCCGATTCTCAACCTCACAATCCAGTTGATTCGTAAGGCGCTTAATTCGCGAAGCCGCGCAACAGCGATCAGGCGCCGCCCCAACCGCCGCCGCCAGGAGTCTGAACGCGCAGTCGCTCGCCACGCCGCAGCACAAATCTGGACTTTCCGCCCAGCCTGGTCGTCGAGCCATCCGCATAAACGAGTGAGTTCTCGCCGCGGCTCGCCGACGCTCCACCGTTAATTCCATAAGGCGACAAGACCCGGCGATCGCTGAGCAGGGTCCCTTCGCAGTCTTGCAGCGCCTCCAACTCGCGGATGGTTCCATCGCCGCCGGAAAAACGACCCGCGCCCCCCGTTTTCGCGGCGCGCTCGAAGCGCCGGACGCGCAGCGGATATTGAATCTCGATCGCCTCCGCCGGCGTGTTCAGCGTGTTGGTCATGTGGCACTGGATCGACGATTCGCCGTTATAACCCGGCCCCGCGCCGGTGCCGCCGCCAACGGTTTCGTAATAGGTCCACCCGTTTCCCCCCAGCGCAATGCTGTTCATCGTGCCGCAGCTTGCGGCCGGGATTCGATCGGGCAGCGCCGCGGCAAGCGCGCCGAAGAGGACATCGACGATCCGCTGGCTCGCCTCCACGTTCCCCGCAACGACTGCCGCCGGATAGACCGCGTGGACAACCGTCCCGGGCTCGCTCAGCACGTCGATGTTGCGAAAACAGCCGCCGTTAAGCGGCATCTGCTCGTCCAGCAGGCAGGCGAAGCAATAGTAGACCGCTGATTTAGTCACCGCCTCCGGACAGTTGACGCAGCCGGGAACCTGTCGATCGCTTGCGCGCAAATCGATCACCGCTCGATCGCGAACAATCCTGAGCTTCACCCGGATCGTCACCGGGCCGCTCCCGGCGCCGTCATCGTCCAGCGCATCTTCGAAATACCAGTCGCCGTCCGGAATGGCGATGATGGTCTGGGCCATGAACTTCTGCGAATAATCGAGCAGCGCCGCGCCGTAGTGTGACAGCACTTCACGCCCCTGCCGCTGCAGCATTGAGTGAATCGCGCGCGATCCGACCAGATTGGCCGCCGTCTGCGCCTCCAGGTCCCCCACTCGTTCCTCGGGCGTTCGCACCGCCGACAGGATGCGCTCGAGCAAGGTTTCGTTGCGAGCGCCTGCGCAATACAGCAGCGAAGGCTCGATCCGAATTCCCTCCTCATCGATATGCCGGCTCAACGTCATCGAGCCTGGGCTGATGCCCCCAACGTCGGAGTGATGCGCCCGGCTCGCGGCGTAGCCTGCAAGGGCCCCATCGTGATAGATCGGAGTGACCAGCGTGATATCCGGCAGGTGTGTCCCGCCCGCGAAGGGATCATTCACAATCGCGACGTCGCCCTCGCTCAGCGCGCCCAGACGCTCTCGCACTGCCGTCACCGAAGCCGGCATCGAGCCGAGATGGACAGGAATATGTGCGGCCTGGGCAAGCAACTCGCCTCCGGCATTGAACAGCGCGCACGAGAAATCTCGCCGCTCCTTGATGTTCGCGGAGAACGCCAGGCGCTGCAGCGTGATCCCCATCTCATCCGCCGCCGCCTCCAGGAAGTTGCGCGTCAGTTCCAGCTCAATAGGGTCAATCGCCATCATGAAAAGTCCATGCTGCTGCTGGATTCCAAACCCATTGGGCCTGTCCGGGCGGGTTTCAAACCCGCGCTCGCTGGGGCCATCAACCACACTCAAGACCGCGTCAATACAATCGTGCCGCTCGAACTCGCGACGCCCCGCCATTCCGGCGGCACATACGTCGTCGCGTCCGGGTCCAACAAAACAACCGGTCCTCGAACTATGCCGGCGGCAAGAACCTCCCCGCGCGTCAGCGGTCTGGCGCGGCGCGTAACGCCGCAAGCGTCCGTCAGATCAACCTCATTGCCATATACCTCCGCCCCTCCAGCCTGCAGCGATGGCAGCTTCAGATCCGGCCGAGGACCGATTCTGCGAAGCCGCAACGTCACGATCTCCGGCTCCTTTCCCTGCGGCAAATGGCCGTAAAGCGATTCATACTCACAAAGAAATGTCGCGATGATCCCATCGCGTGCCGGCCCCGCGGCGCGGACGCGCAGCTCGTGAGATTGGCCGCGGAAGCGAACATCCGCGAAAGTTTCAATCGACTCCGTGAATTGCTCAGAAACCTGCTGCGCAGTTTCCATCGCCAGTGCGGCGTACTCGGCGGCGAGTCGCCGGTCGTCCAGGTCCTTGAGCTGAACAACCGTCCGCGACGCATCCGCGACCGCAGGCGCCGCCACCATTCCCAGCGCGCTGAGCACGCCGCAGTAGGGCGGAACGATCACTTGCGGAATCTCCAGGCTTTCCGCCAGGGCGCATGCGTGCAACCCGCCTGCTCCGCCAAAGCTCACCAGGGCAAATCGGCGCGGATCCAGCCCTCGACGGCTGCTGACGGCGCGAATCGCATGGCCCATGTTGTTTTCCGTCACGCGCAGGATGCCAAGGGCGGTGTCGAGCACGCTCTTGCTCATTCGCTGCGCCAGCGGCTCGATTGCAGCCCGAGCCAGGTCACGATGGATCCGCATGGTTCCGCCTGCGAAGGCTTCCGGGATCAACCGGCCCAGGAGGAGGTTGGCGTCCGTCACTGTCGGCTCGATGCCGCCGCGACCGTAGCAGGCGGGGCCAGGCACAGCGCCGGCGGATCGCGGGCCCACGCGCAGCGCGCCGCCCGGATCCAGATAAGCGATCGAGCCGCCGCCAGCGCCGACCGTATGGATGTCAAATGCGGGCAAGCCGATCGGCAGGCCGTCGATGGTGCTCGAAGTCGTCCAGCGCGGCTTGCCGTCGATGATCGTCGCGACATCGGTGCTGGTGCCGCCCATGTCGTAGGTAATCACGTCGCGAAAGCCCGCCGCCTCCGCGACGAGCGATGCGCCGCAGACGCCCCCCGCCGGGCCAGACAGCACCAGCTTCGCAGCCGACGCCGCTGCCTGCGCGGGCGCGAGCGTTCCGCCCCCGGAGTGCATGATTCGAAGCTCGCGCACGGCTGGCGGCAATCCCTCTTCCAGCGACCGGAGATACTGCTGAACCGTTGGTCGCAGCGACGCATTGATCACCGTCGTGCTCGCCCGCTCATACTCGCGAAACTCCGGTAGTACATCACAGCTCAGGCTCACCGTTAGCCCGGCCTGTTCCAACAGCCTGCCGAGCAGGCGCTCATGGGAGGGATTGACGAAGCTAAAGAGAAGGCAGACGGCGACGTGCTTGAGATGACGGGCGCAAATCTGTTCGAGAACGCGCTCCATCTCACTGGTTTCCAGCGGCTCGACCACTTGTCCATCCGGGGCGATCCGCTCGCGCACGGTGAACCAGTTCTCCGCAGCGGTCAGCGGCGCCGGGCGCTGGACATGCAGCGCATAGAGCCGTGGCCGGTTCTGCCGGCCGATGAGCAGCATGTCGCGAAAACCTTCCGTCGTGACAAAAGCCACCTGCGCACCGGCCCGCTGAAGCAGTGCGTTGGTCGCGACCGTGGATCCATGTACCACGCGCGCCCGCGCGCTGCCGATTGTCCGCCCCACGGCTTCTACGACTGCCCGATCGAACTCGGGCGGCGTCGATGGAAGCTTCACGACGCGCAGCGCTCCGCTGACGGCGTCATACGCGACGAGGTCGGTGAAGGTGCCCCCGACGTCGACGCCGATCTGCAGCAACCTCTCGTCTCCCGTGCTGGTTTGTTCGAGCGCGGCGGCAGTCATAGAATCGCTTCCGATGCGTTTTGTACCACTTCGCGGGCTCGTCGTCTGGAGCGTCATCCTCGTTCCCCTCGCGTGCGTTTCGAACACCGCTGCGCCGCCGCCGCAAGTGTTCGCCCCAACAACTCGACCGTCCGAGCAAACCGAATTCCATGTCGACGTGCGCCGCTCGATTGAGTATCTCGCCTCAGACGAGCTGGAAGGCCGGCGCATCGGCACGCCCGGCATCAGCAAGGCGGCCGATTACATCGAGATGACCTTCCGCAAGCTCGGCCTGCAGCCGTTGCCGGGACTCGAAGGCTATTCGCAGCGATTCACCGTCACGACCGGCGCGACCATTGGCGCGTCCAGCTTCTTTCGCGCGGGCGACAAGAACTACGTCGCCGGCGTCGATTTCGTGCCCCTGAGCTTCTCGGCTGAGAAGCAATTCGATGGTCCGCTCGTATTTGTCGGCTACGGAATTTCAAAATCGGATGGCAGCTACGACGACTATGAAGGTCTCGACGTGAAGGGCTCCGTCGTCATGGCGATGCGCTTCGAGCCTCATGACGAAAAGGGCCAGAGCCGTTTCGCGGCAAAGGATTGGTCGGAGCACGCGCCGCTCTACCGCAAGGCGCGCGCAGCCGCCGAGCATGGTGCGGTCGCGCTGCTCCTCGTCGATCCGCCGATGCACCACGAGCCAGGGCTGCTCATGCCCTTCGCCAGGCGATTCCTTGGCGAAACCGCTTCCGTTCCGGTCTTCCATATCACGCCCGCCGTTGCCGAAAACCTGCTGCAGCGCGGCGCCACCCCGGACCTGAAGGCACTGCAGGCGCAGATCGATCAGAAAGTCCAGCCGCATTCCGTCGCATTGAAGGGCGTGCGCTTGCAGGGCAAGGTCGCGGTCGAACGGACCGTTCGCGACACGAAGAACATCGTCGCGTGGCTTGCGGGCAAAGGTGCGCACGCGGACGAGTACGTGGTGATCGGAGCCCATTACGATCACCTCGGCAGAGGCGGCCAGGGGAGCTTGTCCCCCAAATCGCAAGATATCCACCATGGTGCGGATGACAATGCTTCCGGAACGTCGGCGATGCTCGCGCTGGCGGAGAACTACGCCCGCGCGGGGCCTCAGCCGCGCTCGTTGATCTTCCTCGCGTTCACCGCTGAGGAGGAGGGACTCATCGGCTCGCAACGATTTGTCGCGCAGTCCCCGGTGCCGCTGGGCGAGATCGTCGCCATGATGAATCTCGACATGGTCGGCCGGGTGCGAAACGAGTTGCTCTACATCGGCGGAGGCGGAACTGCCCCCAGCTTTGAACAGATCTTGAAGAAAGCGGATGACGCTTCTCCACTCGCGCTGCGAAGTCTGGGCAAGGGCGGCTTTGGACCCAGCGATCACATGTCCTTCGCCATGAAGAAAGTGCCCGTGCTCTTCCTGTTTAGCGGACTGCATGCCGATTACCACCGACCCACCGACGTTCCGTCGAAGATCAACTATGGAGGCATCGACGAGGTGGTGAAGTTGGCCGCGGACATCGCCGATCAGATGCTCACGATGCCGAAGGAGCAGTACGTTGACTCAGCGGACGTCGGCGCGCCGCGCATCGGCGGGGCCGGCGCCAACGTCACGCTCGGCGTCGTGCCCGACTATTCAACCGAAGAACCCGCCGCGGGCGGAGTTCGCATCCAGGGAACCGTGCCCGGCTCCCCCGCCGCGGCAGCGGGACTGAAGGATGGAGACGTGCTGGTTCAGTTCGGCGACGCTAAGATTCAAACTCTATACGACCTGTCCGACCAGCTCGCCAAAGGCAAGCCGGGCCAGAAAGTTCACCTGGTGCTGCTGCGAAACAAGGATCGGATCGAGGTCGACGCGGTGCTCGCTGAGCGAAAAGGCTAGCAACGTCCCGCGACGAAGCGCGGCCACTTGCGACCTCTTACTCCGGCATGAAAAACGGCGTCATCATTGTCGATCACGGCTCGACGCGCGAAGAAAGCAATCGCATGCTCGAGGAGATCGCGCGCCTCTTTTCCGAACGCTTCGCGAGCCAGTACCCGGTCGTCGAGCCGGCCCACATGGAGATCGCCGAGCCGTCGATCGCCAGCGCCTACGCCCGCTGCGTCGAGCGCGGTGCAGAGCGGGTGGTCGTCTGCCCCTTCTTCCTCGGCCCCGGCAAGCACTGGACGCAGGACATCCCCCGGCTCACAGCAGAGGCGGCGCGGAAGTTTCCCCGCACCTCTTTTCACGTCACGCCGACGCTCGGAGTTGATGAGTTGATCCTCGATCTCCTTGGTAAACGCGTCGCCGGCTGCGTGGAAGAAAACTACACCTGCGAGCAGTGCCGCGGAACACTTCGCAGCGGCGAAGTGCCCGCGCGGGCTGATCTGCCGGCTGACAATCAATCCTGATCGGTCCGTCCCGGCGGCGCCGTCGCTTCAGGCTTCGGGCCCCCGGTGTAGCCCAGCGTCGACGTCTCCATCGCCGGCACGCTTGACCGCCACACCCCCGCGTCGATCAATCGCTGGGCGAACCCTTCGGCCTGCGGCACCTCGCCGTGCACGACATACGCCGTCGTCTCCGGCGTCAGCGCCGGTCCCAGGAATCTCATCAGCTCGTCGCGATCGGCATGCGCGCTCAAGCCATGAATCGTGCGTACCTGGCACTTCAGGTCGTACCACTGGTCGTAAATCCGCACGCGACGCTGGCCGTCCTGCAGCCGGCGGCCCAGCGTGTTGGGCGGCGTCCACCCGCAGAAGACGACGACGTCGTTTTCCCGCTCGAGGCTCACCTTCAGATGATGCAGCACACGCCCGAATTCACACGTCGGGCTCGAAGCGATAATCACGCACGACCCGCTCTGATTGTTGATCTGCTTGCTCTGATCGCTCGACGAGGCAAACGTCGCGCGGGCAAGGCCGAACAGGTCCTTCGTACCGATCATGCTGTTGGTCTGCTCGTCATAGTTCTCGCGAAAGGTGCTGTGGATCTTGCTGATCTCCACGCCCATCGGGCTGTCGACGAAGATGGGGATCTGCGGGATCAAACCCTCGTGGATGAACTTCTGCATGTACCACAGCACCGTCTGCGTCCGCCCCACCGCGAATGATGGAACGATCATCCGGCTTCGGTGCTCGATGCAGAACTTCACGGCGTCGAGAAACTGCGGGCCGACCTGCTCGATCGGGCCGTGCGACGCGGTGCCGTAGGTGCTCTCGGTGATGATGTTCTGCATCGGCCCGGGAATGGTAAACGGGTCGCGCAGGATCGGCGTGTCGTAGCGCCCGACATCGGCCGTGAAAAGCAGGTTGCACGCTCGCGCTCCTTCAGACCATTCCAGGACGACGTACGCCGAGCCAAGAATGTGGCCGGCGTCGTAAAAGGTGAACGAGATGCCGTTGCCGAGATCGGTCTTCTGCTGGTAGTTCACCTTGCGGAACAGCTTGAGTACCGCGGCGATATCGGCAACCCGAAACAGCGTCTCCACCGCCGGATCGCTCGGGCCGCGCGAGCGGGTGTTCAGATAGCCTGCGTCTTCCTCCTGGATCTTTGCCGCGTCGAGCAGAACGATGCGCGCAACTTCCGCCGTCGCCGGCGTGCAATAAATCGGACCGTTGTAACCGGCGCGGGTCGCCACAGGCAGCTTGCCGCAATGGTCGAGATGGCCGTGTGAAAGAACGATCGCATCCGCCGACTTTACGTCCGCCGGAAGATACTGGTTGATCCGCCGTGCCTCCTCGCGCGCCCCCTGGTACATCCCCATGTCGAGGAAGATTCGCCGGCCGTTGACTTCGAGCAGATGACTCGACCCCGTCACCGTCCGGTCCGCGCCGCAGAACTGGATTCGCATACGGCAGAGCCTATTGCGCCGGCGGTGCGCCCGCAACGCGTGGTAATCATCGCGACGCAGCGGGCGGGAGGCGCCTCAGACTCCATCAACGCCGCTCGCTCGGATGCGTATAAATCCCTGCCGCTCGCCCGTCCCTATGCCAACCGGAGAATTCGTGCAAAGACGCGCCTTCCTCGCAATTTTAATTCTTCTCGTCGTCTCTCGATTCACTCGCGCCGAGCCACCCAAGAGCGCCGACAAGCTTCTCACCTGCCAGCGCATCGGCTGGCCGCAGGAAACTCACTGCCTCGAGATGTTCTCCGCGATGACGCAGGGCCCCGACGGCCTCGTCTACGCCGGCACCTGCAACAGCCTGGAGAAACAGCGCCTCGGCGCCATGCTCATCCGGCTCGATCCAACCACGGCAAAACAGGAAGTCCTCGCCGACATGCATCAGGTCACCGGCGAACAGACCGCCGACACGTTTCCCCAGAGCAAGATCCATTCCCAGATCTGCTTCGACAACAAGGGCCTCGGGTGGTTCGGTACGCATTCCTACCAGTGGGACACACTCGAAAAGTACCAGGCTACCCCCAACGCCTACACCGGCGGGCATCTCGTCACTTACGATCCCAAAACCGCTAAAGCCTCCGACCTTGGCATCCTCGCGCCTCACGAATCGATCATGTCGCTCGCGCTCGCCGAAGGTGTCGCCAAGATCTACTGCGTCATGCACCCGACCGGCCGCTTCGTGGTCTACGACATCGCGACGCGGAAGATCACCGACAAGGGCGCGATCCTGGACTACCCCTCGCGCACCACCGTCGCCCTGAAGGATGGTCGCGGCTTCACCTTCACAAAGGACGGCCACGTCGTCCGCTACACACCAAAAGAAGACAAGCTCGAGAAACTCTCCGTCGCCGTGCCGCTCTTCAGCGGCCAGACCGATCGCACGCATAACAATCCCTTCGCCCTGGCCGTCAGCGCCGATGAAAAATCCATCTACGGCACCGGCTGGACCAGCGGGCTGCTGTTTGAATACAAGCCCGACGACGGCCCCGAAGGCTCGATCCGATCGCTTGGCCCCGCCTTCGGCGACGACGTCGTCCCCGGCAAGCGAGTTGACCTCTGCATCGCCATGGCCGCCGGCGCCGACGGCCGCGTCTATTATGCAGGCTACGCCGAAAACCCCGGCAAAGTCGCCTGCTTCGATCCCCGGACCGGCAAGCGGATCTATCTCGGCCACCTCGCCCCCAACGGCGTCCCCCTCCCGCCCGGCGACGGCACCGCCGGCGCCCTCTGTGCGCTGCGCGACGGAAGGCTCATCGTCGCCGACTTCGACCAGAAGCAGACGTACTACAACCTCTTCACGCCCCCACCCACGCCGTAGCTCCCGCGCGCAATCGGCGAAGTCAACACCAGGTTGCGCCTTGCAAGTGCAGTTCTCACGCAGAGGGTGGGCGCGTTAATTAGATCTCGGAGGCGCGGAAGATGCGCGGCAGCGCGCAAGCTAAAAGCCCCGGCGTCGCAACGTCGGGGCGTTGTTCTCGGATGATCCCCGCTGAACTTAGTCGAGGTTCATGCTCATGAGGAATTGGGCGTTGCTCGGGACTTTTTCCAGGCGTCCCTTGAGCAGCTCGACGGCTTCCACCGGGTTCATGTCCGAGAGGACACGGCGGAGGCGATAGACGAGCTCGAGCTCCTTCGGATCGAGCAGCAGCTCTTCGCGGCGGGTGCCGGAGGAGTTGATGTCGATCGCGGGGTAGACGCGGCGGTCGACGAGACGGCGGTCGAGGTGCAACTCGGCGTTGCCGGTGCCCTTGAACTCTTCGAAGATGACTTCGTCCATCTTCGAGCCGGTGTCGATCAGCGCGGTTGCGAGGATCGTGAGGGAGCCGCCTTCTTCGATGTTACGGGCGGCGCCGAAGAAGCGCTTGGGCTTCTGCAGGGCGTTGGCATCCACGCCGCCGGTCAGGATCTTGCCCGAGTGCGGGACTTCGGTGTTGTAGGCGCGGGCGAGGCGGGTGATCGAGTCGAGCAGGATGACCACATCCTTGCCGAACTCGACATAGCGCTTCGCCTTCTCAATGACCATCTCGGCGACCTGCACGTGGCGCGACGCCGGCTCGTCGAAGGTCGAGCTGACGACCTCGGCCTGCGTGTTACGCTCCATGTCGGTGACTTCTTCAGGCCGCTCGTCGATCAGCAGCACGATCAGCACGACTTCCGGGTGATTCTTGCTGACGCTGTTGGCGATCTTCTGCAACAGAACCGTCTTGCCGGTGCGCGGGGGCGCGACGATGAGCATGCGCTGGCCCATGCCGATGGGCGTCACGAGGTCGACGATGCGCATGTTCAGATCTTTGGGATCGGCCTCGAGGGTGATGCGCTTGTTGGGATGCAGGGGCGTGAGGTCTTCGAAATTTCCGGTATCGGTGATTCGCTCGGGGTCTTCGCCGTTGATCGCCTCCACGCGCAGCAGGGCGAAATAGCGCTCGCTCTCCTTGGGTGGACGGATCTGACCCTGCACGACGTGGCCGTTGCGCAGACCGAAGCGTCGGATCTGGCTTGGGCTGATGTAGATGTCGTCAGGACAGGGCAGGTAGTTGTATTCCGGGCTGCGAAGGAAGCCAAAGCCGTCGGGAAGGATCTCGAGCACGCCTTCGCCATACATCAGGCCGTTCTGACGGATGCGGCTGCGCAGGATCTGGAAGATCAGGTCCTGCTTCTTGAGCCCGATGTAGTCGACGATGTTTTCCTGCTTGGCGATCTCGTGCAGCCGATGGATGTCCATCGTCTGCAGGTCTTTGATGTAGAGCTTTCCGCCCTTGACCTGCTCGTACTTGGCATTGGTCTCGGCGTCGAAGCTGGCGACATCATCGCTGACAGGCTCCTGCGACTGCGTTTCCGGGCGCGGCGGCGCTGGAGGCGCCTCCACCGCGGTAGCCGCGCCGGTGCCGGGGGCGGGTTGCTGGGATTGTTCTTTCTCTTCCGGCTCGTTGTGCTCTCGCTGCGGCCGGCGCGACCGGGGGTTGGACTTAGCCATTTGGCTTGGCCTCCGAATGAGGGGGGATGGATACGATAATTGCTTTGATCGTCGGTAATGATCGCGGCGGTAGGTCACAACGTGTGACGGTTCCCTTGACGCGATTCACCGTCTGAGGATTTCCAGGAAGTTCTTCTCCGCCGAATTGCCCGATCCCGGTTTTCGTCACGGGGACTCAAGCTTACGGGGCGGTATTGAAGTGAGGCTGCATGCCTCACCTCCGACCGCTCGACGCGTGAAGGAGGGACCAGTAACTGACGCTTCTCCATCGATACGGATCGGCCGACCATGGCCCGCCGGTTCATGCCGCGCTGCGGCCGGTCATCGGTCGTCAGGCCGCGCTCCCCGCCGCCGATTGCCCGGACCCGCGAGAGACTTCCGAGCGCCGAAGGGAGCACCAACTCCACTTTCGACAGCGAACCTTAGATCTTCATGAGAGAGATTGAAGTTAATACATCTGGCCCGAGCCGGATGTTCGCCAAAAGGCGCAAAACTGCTTCTTAATCGAGTACCGTCATGCGTCGAGGTTAGGCTGCCTGAAAGGACAAGCGGCTGAGCCCTATACCTAAATGATAGGCCCCGTATCCGGCCCTTCCTACCCTTGGCTAGGCCTGTTCGACGATCCAGCGAGAATTCGGGAAAGGAGTTCTCTGACTTGACCGCGGGCGTAATCCGCGTCGGCGGTATTCGTCAGCACATAATGGGATGATCGAACCTTTTTGTCTAGGGGCATCTGCAATTTTTCTCGCTGAGCCATCGCCGCCTCGTCCCAGCCGCGGCGTTGGCGGAGTCGTTCCATGCGGTCTTCAACGCTCGATTCGACGAACACCACGGCATCGCACTCGCGGGCGAGGCCCATCTCGAATAATAGCGGCGTATCCCAAATGAATGCAAGGACTTGTGGATCGTTGGCTGCGGCTTCCATCGCCCGGCGGCGCGCCTCGTTGACCCATGGATGGAGCAAGCCTTCGAGCCGTTGTCGGTCGGCCGGGTCCGCGAACACCTTGCGGGCGATCGCGGACCTGTTGATTTCGTTCTCCGCGGAAAAGACCTCGCCGTCCCACCACTCACGCAGCGCCGCTTTGATGCGCGGGTCGCGATACGCCGCGCGCACCTGCTGATCGGAATCGATCACGAGACAGCCGAGTTCACTGAACAGGTTGGCGACGAAACTCTTGCCGCTTCCGATGCCCCCCGCGATCCCGATGACTGGCTTTCCCGCAAACACAGATTTGGATTGTATCGGCAAATCGCGCGGGACGAGAAGGCTCAGGCTACGCCCAGAAGTTCTTGAACCACCCGTGCTCGCGATGAATCTTTTGGAAGGTCACCTGATCCAAGGAACCCTTGCGCGCGGCGGCGAGGTTGCTGTCGACGAAGCGCGGCTGGGGCATCGAGAGCGTGAGCGTGGTGACGCCTTCGGCAGTCAGGGCGAAGCGAATGGCCAATTCCGACAATGATGTGCCATCGGCGCAGAACGCGGCCTTCAGCCGCTCGATGCGCGCGAGGTAGGCCGAGGGCGGTGCTTTCGCGAAATATGGATTCGCTTCAAGCTGATCGGGCTCGAGAGCACCGGTGAGGCCGCCCACGTCGAGCACGCATCGGGCGATGACGCCGACGCCGCGCTGCCTGGCCAGCGGCAGAACGCTGGTGAGCGGCCGCGATTCGAAGGCGTTGAAGACGAACTGCACGGAGTCGACCAATCGCTCGTCGATCACCTGCAGGAGCGCATCGTGCTCGTGGTCCTGTGCGCTGATGCCGAAGGCGCGAATCTTGCCAGCCGCTTTAAGTTTTCGGAACGTTTCAAGCCACTCCGGGCGGTGGGTCCAGAGATAGTACCACTGGTGCAGTTGCAGCAGGTCGATCGTCTCGACGCCGAGCGCCTTGAGGCTGGCTTCCGCCGACGCGGTGATACTTTGCGGCGTGAAAGCGTTCTCGAGCGGCACATAGAAGCGCCAGTCGCCGGTCGGGAGCGGCGCCACTTTGGTGGCGATAACCGGCGGCGGGCCTTTGTAGGCGCGCAAGGTCTGGCCAACGATCTTCTCGGACATTCCGTAGCCGCGCGCGGTGTCGATGCAGGTGACGCCGGACTCGAGCGTGTGCAGAAGCGAGACGGAAGCGCCGTCGCGCAGCTCGCCTTCGCCGATCAACATGGCGCCGTAGACGACGGTGACGTTCAAGCCAGTCTTGCCGAGCGGACGTTGTTCCAGGTCTGGCATTGGAAACGGAGCCTAAATGAGACACCGGGCGGCCGTCGACGCGGCACCGCCTGTCCTTAGTCTTCGTACGGATTCCACTGCTCGGTTCCGGCGGTGCTGTCGTACATTGCCATCTCTTTTCTTCCGCGGTCAGGGAGGAATCGGATGCGGTCGTCGTCGCCGAGCCAGGCGTCGATCGTTCCGGGTTTACCGTCGAGCGCATAGTCAATGGCGAAGTGAGTCGTGTCATTCGGATCAGCGCGGCCGGCGAAGATTCGCAGCGTCGGCCCGGGCACGGGGGCGGACGTATCGCGTGGGCGGTTCTCGACGTACCAGCGCCGATCCTCGGGCTGGTTGATGTTCAGCCGGTGTGACCAGAGCTTCGTTGCGGCTGCGCCGGGCGTGGGGTGGCCGAGGACCCGTGTTCCCAGGCCGAGCATGACGTACATTTGCTTGACGGCGCGGTTTTCGGCGACGTGTCCGCCGATCGGGACCGATATCTGTCCGCCGCGAAAGCCGGCTTTGGCTTGAAGAGAGGCCCAGACGAGCCGACTCTGACCTGAGGGCGTCCTGCGCTCGTGGAGAAATACCGTCACGGGTCCTTCTGGCGTGCCCAGTGAGGAAGTGATCTGACGTAGCGAGGGGTCCTGCGCAACCACGACAGGCAATGCGCGCGGGCGCGGCCTGTGTCGTTGGTCGGTACCGTCGAATAGCTGGGGCCTTCGGCGCTGCTGCGGCGTGCCAGCAGCGCGCCAGCCTGCTGAGGATCGTCCGTATAGATGAGCTGCCCCGGCGGCAAGTCGAACTGCAGACACCTGGCGAACGCCGCTTGAAGCTGCAGCGCCCTCGCGCTGGCGGCGGCGACACTCGCGGCATTGAGCTGCGCCTGCCGCGCAGCCCGGGCGGCATTCAGCTGCGCCTGCTGCGCAGCGGCCCGACGCGCGACGATTGAATCGCGCAGGGATTGAACGGCGGGGGGCCCCCAACTGATGCTGGTCGTGGCCACGACATTCAAGAGCAACAGGAAGAGGACCAGGTAGAACGCGCGCTTGTGGGCATACCACGGCATGGCCCGCTCGTAGGTCAGCTCGAGCGGCGAAACCGGCACGGCGGTGCGTGGCTCTTGAGGCGGCGTTGCAAGGTCGGCCATGGGACCCCGGACGTTCGGCCCAATGTGGCCGTCACCTGGTTTGGAGTCAATCCAAATCGCCCGCGACTCCGCCAGAAGGTTCTCGGTCAGGCGACGATGAACGTGAAACGTGTTTCGAAAAGAGCTGGTCCGTGGATCTGCCCGCCCTTCCGAGGGAGGCCCGCCGCTCGATCAGACAATCACCCGCATCTCGACGAGCTCGACCCAATTGCCGGCGGGGTCGAGCAGGACGAGCACTTGTTCGCCGAGGGCGACGCCGCGGCGCCGGGCATAACCAATTTCCGCCCTCTGCAATTTATCCTGCGCTTCGTCAAGCGACTTCACCTGGATGCGCAGTGGGCGGTAGTCGTCGCGGAGGGGCGGCACCTCGCTCAGGACGAATCGAACGATAAAGTTTTCGGCGTGATAGGCGATGGGCTCAGGCTGCGGATCGCGTTCGAATTGAAGCAGGGCTGAATAGAACTCATCGAGACGCGTCTCGAGTCCGGTCGGCGCGGACAAGGTGACATCATCCACCACGAGCAATTTCACCGGCGGCGGCTCAGG
Source organism: Tepidisphaerales bacterium (assembly GCA_038204465.1). Lineage (GTDB taxonomy): Bacteria > Planctomycetota > Phycisphaerae > Tepidisphaerales > Tepidisphaeraceae > JBBRCX01. The sequence goes on from JBBRCX010000034.1 coordinate 20,255, forward strand.
GATCCGGGGGCGCCGGTCGGCGATCGGTTTGAAGTTGGTGTCGGGTTCTAGTTCCATCGGACGAGAGTCAGTCGTTCGGGGATTCGGTTTGCAATTCGTTCCTGTTCCGTCCGGGAGGGCAGGTTTGAAACCTTGGGTTTGAAACCCGCCGCTACTTTACCTCCTGCCAGTTCTTGCCCCAACCTACTTCCACCTTCAACGGGACGGATAGTTTCATGGCTCGGGTCATCTCTTCGCGGACCATGGCGGCCTCGGATTCGGCTGCGGTGGCGGGCGTTTCAAAGACTAACTCATCGTGCACCTGCAGCAGCATCCGGCTGGGGCGGTCCTCCGCCTTGAGGCGGCGGTAGACGTTCAGCATCGCGACCTTGATCAGGTCTGCGGCCGAGCCCTGCACGACGCTGTTGATCGCGGCCCGCTCGGCGTAGTTGCGCTGCTGCAGGACGCCGCTGTTGATGTCGGGGATCGGGCGGCGGCGGCCGAGGATCGTTTCGACGAAGCCCTTTTCCTGCGCTTCGGCAACGCACTTCTGCAGGAACTTCTGGATGGCGGGGAAGCGCTTGTTGTAGGCGACGATCAGTTCCTGCGCCGACTGGACGGTGAGGCCTTCGATGCGGCGGGCCAGGCCGTAGGCGCTGACGCCATAGATGATGCTGAAGTTGATCGTCTTGGCGTAATTCCGCTGCTGCCGAGTCACCTGTTCGAGCGGGACGGTAAACACTTCCGACGCGACGGCGCGGTGAATGTCCTCGTCGGCTTCGAATCCGCGCATCAGCGCGGGCTCCTGCGCGAAATGGGCGAGCAAACGCAGCTCAATCTGGCTGTAGTCGGCGGTAAGCAGGACGTTGTGCTCGCGATCGCCCGGGACGAACGCGAGGCGGATGCGGCGGCCCTCGTCGGTGCGGATGGGGATGTTCTGCAGGTTCGGGTCGGACATGCTCAGCCGGCCCGTCGCGGCGCCGGTCTGGTTGAAACTTCCGTGAATGCGTCCGGTCTTCGGATTCAAATACTCGGTGAGGTTGTCCAGATAAGTGTTCTTGAGCTTCTGCATGCTCCGGTATTCGAGGATGAGCTTGGGAACCGGGTGCTTGTCGGCGAGCTTATCGAGTGCCTCGACGTCGGTGCTGGGCCCGGTCTTGGTCTTCTTCGGAATAGGGAGGTTGAGCTTGTCGGGGTTGTAGAGCACCTCCGCCAGTTGCTTGGGCGAATCGGGGTTGAACTCGAAGCCGGCCTCGGTCTGGATGCGGGCGAAAAGTTCGTGCACGCGCTCCTCGAGCACCTTGCTCTGCTCCTTCAGGACGGCCGGATCCACCGCGATGCCGTTGGCCTCCATCTCCACCAGCACGTCGATGAGCGGCGTTTCCAATTCATCCGACAACTTCTTGATCTGGGGCAGGCGATCGAGGCGCGGCTGGAGATAGTCGGCAAGCCGCAGCGTGATGTCGGCGTCCTCGGCGGCGTAGCAGGCGATCTTCTCCAATTCGACGCGGTCCATGCTGCGCTGGTTGCGTCCCTTGCCGATCAGGTCGGCGGTGGGAACCTTTTTGAAGTTGAGGAGGTCCATCGCGAGGCGGTCGATGCCGTACTGCATGCGGCTGGAGTCGATGAGGAAGGCGGAGACCATCGAGTCCTGCTCGACGCCGCGAACCTCAACGCCCGCCTGCCGCATCACGAGCAGGTCGTACTTGATGTTGTGTCCGACCTTCTTGACGTTTGGGTCTTCCAGGATCGGCTTGAGATCGGCAAGCACGCGCGCACACGGCAGGTATGACGAGCCGGCCGGCCCGCACACCGGCACGTAATAGCCTTCGCCTTCGGTCCAGCTGAAACTCAATCCGATGAGGTTTGAGCTCATGGCCCCGAGCGAATCGGTCTCGGTATCGAAGGCGAAGCGTTTCTGTTTTTTGAGCTCGCTCAGGAACTGTTCGAACTGTTCCTCGGTCTGCAGAAGGTTGTACTTGCAGCTGGTGCCGCTCTGAACGCCCTCCGGAAGCGGCGCCGCGGAGGGCGCCGAAGCGCCGGCGCCGGGGACCGGGCCAAAAAGCCCCTCTTCGAAGCGCACCGGCGAGGAGACGCGCATCGGCGGGGTGGTGGCAGCGGCGGTCTCTCCATCGATGCCCAGGCGCTTGAGCAGGTTGTTGAATCCGAGGGTCTGCAAGTGCGGCTTGAGTCCCGGCAGGCTCAAGCCGGCGAAGCGGCAGATTTCGGGATCAAAGTCGAACTCGACGTCATCCTTCAGCGTGACCAATTGGCGGGCGATGGAAAGGCGGTCGGCGTACTTCTCGAAATTCTCCCGAAGCTTGGGCGTCAGCTCGTCGAGATGCTTCAGCACGCCATCGGCCGATCCATACTTCTTCACGAGCTTCGCGGCGGTCTTCTCGCCAATGCCCGGGATGCCAGGGACGTTATCGATCGAGTCGCCCATGAGGGTCTGGATTTCGATCGCGTCGAGGGGCCCATAGCCGCACTTCTGCTCGAGAGCGGCGACGTCGATCACTTCATCGGTTTGGGGATCGTACATCCGGGTGCAGTCATCGAGGATCTGCCGCAGGTCCTTGTCCTTGGAGACGAGGAAGGTTTCAAAATCCTGTCCGCAGAGTCGCTTGGCCATGGTGGCGATGAGATCGTCGGCCTCATAGCCGGGCTTGGCGAAGATGGGGACGCCGGCGTCGCGGACGATCTGCAGGATGCGCTGTTCCTGGGGATGGAAGTCATCCGGCGGCTGGACTCGGTTGGATTTGTACTCGGCGAAGATCTCCTTGCGAAAGACGGTTTCGTCGCCGGAATCGATGACCATCGCCAGGTAATCGGGTTTGCGCTGGGAGACCAGGTTGAGCAGCATCTGCGTGAAGACGAAGGTTGCCTTGGTGGGCTCGCCGCCGGGGCTGGAGAGATCGCGGAAGGGCGCGAAGTAGGCGCGGTAGATATGGGCGTGGCCATCGATGATGTAGAAGCTTTTGGCCATGGCCGAGCGTCCCGTCCCTGGATTCGCCGCATTCGCCGCACGGAGCAACCCCGCGCCACGACCGCCGGGCGAGTTGCCGGCTTCCGCTGCCGAGACAGATCAATAATACGTGCTCAATTATACGCCGCTCGCGGATAAACAGTCGGGGGGTTGAGCTTCGCAACTGTGGCAAATTGAGATTCATCGGCGTTGTTTCGCGGTTGTCGCGTCGTGTTGGTGGGCGGGGGCGTTGGCGCGTTGGATCATGAGAGTTCGTCGTGCCTTCGAGCGCCCATCACATCGATTGAGCTTTGGTCTTCATTTGAACTTAAAGAGGCGGGGGCGATCCAAACGTCCCATGCCCTCGTAGGCATAAGAAGCAGCACGGCCATAGTCATCGATGCCGAAGGCGAAGGCCAGCAGCACAAAAACACGGTTCCCAAGCGAAAAACCCATGCGCACCCCATCCGATCCCCGTCGCCGCTCCATCGCCTCCCCATCCGGCGACCATCCACCCTCCATCGAATCCCCATGAATCTCCCACCGCCCACCCACGGCGCCCCCGAGGCGCCTCCACCTCACGCCCGATGCCTGACCAGGCGATTCCATCCACTCGCCAGCCGCCGACCATCCATCGACCGCCGCAAAACCGCTCGGCCGCCGACGCCTTTCAGGTCACAGCTTGAGCATCGTAAGGGCATCGTAAGGGGGTCGGCATCGTAAGGGGGTCAGGAGTCCTGACTGCCTTCGGACAGAAGCTGCTCTCCGCTTGCCTCCCGCCCGGTGCATATTGGCGGCACAAATTCGACGGGCATCGTAAGGCGGTCAGGAGTCCTTTTTCACTACAAGACGGGAGTTTTCCTCGTCCCGCAGCACGGTTGAGCACGTGAAAGACAATCCCGCCCGGTGCCTTTCGCAGACGCCTCACCATGGCGAGACATGCTACCGACGACGCAACGAATTGCCAATAAGTACTCCCGACCCCCTTCCGGAACTCGGGGACGAGTTCGATCATCATATCCACACGGGCGGCATCGCAGGATATAAAGGAGCGCCGCAAAGTGATGAGATGGCCGGAAGGGTCGGGGAATTACTCACAAACGACCCGGTTGACGACACCTTCATGGGTCTTGGCGGGTAACTTACATGATCATCTTCCGCCTTAGTTTGTTGTCGATGGTACTCTGCTTCGCATTGTGGGCTATTGCGTCAGCCGGAGGCGGCCGAGTGTCGGTTTCCCTTCTCACAGATGATGTCCCCGCCAAACCTTTGGCTCACGTCGCCATCCGAGCCTGCCGTATAAAAGACGATGGCGCGCGGGAGGACGCAACTGCTGGCAATTTCACCGACAAAAATGGTTTGGCCGAGTTGAGCCCCCCCGAAAACGGGAAATACGTGATTCAGTGCGATCCCTATGTGTTCGAGGGCGAGCGCTCGGGCGAGCTGGCCAATTACAGCCCTCCAACGCCGTTTGAGAAATTGGTTGACGTCGGCTCCGAGGCCCTAAAGCTCAACTTTGTCGCCAAGCGCGGCTTCACTCTCAAAGTGCGAATCCTGACCGATGACGGTCGACCGATGAGCGGCGAGATCCCACCCATTGGAGCCGACGGCCGTTTCCAGCGCCGCGGGCTAGCTGCAGGCCGCGACTTCGCCGTGCTGCTTCTGCCTTCTCAAGCCCACTCAAAATACTATTACGGCCGAGTCATTCGCATCCCGGCGGCAGATGCCAAGCGAGGAGCCGTCGTTGACCTGGGGGACGTGCGCTGGCCGCCTATGGCAGGAACTATCAACCTCAGGGGCACTGCTCATACCGCCGACGGCAAGCTGTCATCGGGGGCTTACATTCGTCTTATTTGGTCCGCGGATGGTTCAACAGCGCTGCCAATCACAATACAAAATGGCAAGTTCGAGGCCGCGCTCCCCAGAGGAAAATACGGCATTTTTAATTTTACGGATGTGGATGACTACCTCCGCCACCCCGCAGACAAAGCCCTGGCCAATTTTGAAGTAACTGAGAACGCGGTGACAAAGGTAGACATCGAATTACCCACGCCGAAGATGGAGTATCCATCCACACGACAACAATAACGGGACGCCCGATTTGAACGAGCCGATCGACGGCGACAGCGACAACGACGGGACGCCGGATTCGTCCGAGGCCCGCTACTCCAGCACCGACGGCGCCCTCGACTCCAGCTTCGGCAACAGCGGCACCGTCAGGAATCGGAAAAAGGGTCATCCTTATTTTTGGAAAAATAGCAATGATCTGCTCTGTCTCGACCCTCGATATTTTGCCCGGCGCGCATTTTCTTTGGCTGGGGTAGATCATGAGGGATGCTTACGTGCAAGTCGCCACGGACGGTGATGCCCGCCGCCCGCGGTGCTTGATCGATGACGTCGCGCCGACGCTCGCGATCAGCGGGACCTCGTCGTCGGGGCTGCGGGCTGAGTCAAGGGATTGACTGCCGTCGGAGGGCTCGGCGCGGTGCTGGCAAGCGGCGCCGCAACGCCCGTCCCGCGCTCGCCGGCGGCGCAGAGAATCATGTTCGCCATGAGCTGCGTCGCCGACTTGGGATCGTACCCCACGATGCCATCAACCGGCTGCCCCACCAATCCGCAACTGAGGTCCTCTCGACTGTAGAAGACCCCGATGCGGTCCTTTACCCGGATGCCGCGCACCCGCGGCTCATGCGGATTGTTTCGCACGCTCTGCCTCGCGAAGGCCCGATAGCCCACCTGCGGCGCCGGCGAAGATGAGAGCGTGTAGAGATCGCTGTTCAGCGGCAACGAGCGCTCCAACTGCGCCGGCTCGCCGAAGATCTCGCCCAATTCCGCCTCCGCCGACTCGGCAAACTTCGGCGACCCACCGGCCGCGTCGACTACCAGCGTTCCCCCGCCTTCCACGAACCGCTTGAGTTCCTCGCGCGCTTCGCTGCCGAGCTTGAACGACGCTGTGCCCGTGAGGTGCGCCACCGCATAGCCTTCAAGGCTCGTACCGATAGCCGGCTGCGTCGAAGCGGTTCGCCCCTTTGCAACATTGGAACGCGGCTTGTGCGCCGCAGCGCTGGAAGTTCGCGAACTGGATTTGCTCGAACCCTGTGGAATCTCCGCCTCTCTCAGAAGTACTGTGTTCACCTTCAGGTCCATCTGATGCTGATTATGAAGATAGGCGTTCAGCCGCTTCCACCCGCCTGGCTCTGGGTCCCAGTTGCCGTCGTACTTGATCCGCGCCACCTTCAGCGTGCGCTTCGCCGCAATCTTCTCGTCCGGCTTGATGAGGTACGTTTCGCCTTTGTAACGCAGGTTCTTGCCCTCAACCGCGTACAGAAAGATGTCCGCCGCCAGCTCGAATTCCTCCCGCTTGGTCACGTACGAAAGCTGCTGCCACGCGCGGGCCGGGTCTTCGCTCGGGATCAGCAGCATCAGCTCGCGCACGCCGTTGGACAGGCCCAGCACGTCGATCTTGCTCTTCCACTTGGCGGCCTTGAACTGCTGGTTGAGAACGATGTTCTCCTGCGTCAGCGGGCGGAACTCCCCCGTCGGAAACAGCTCGCCGCCCAGCTTCTTGAAGGAGTTTGAGAAGCGCGAGTTGCCGCAGTCGGCCTGGCCAAGGACCAAGCCTCCGCCTTCGATGAACTCCTTCAGCTTCCGCTTCTCCTCGTCGCTGAAGCGAAGCTCTTCGTCGCCGCAAACATAGAGGATCGGCGAGTCGTGCAACTCGTCCGCCGGCACCTTCAGGTTTACGATCTGCCAGTTCAGCGGGCGCTCGATCTCCTTGCCGATCCACCGGGCGATGTTGGCGGCGTCGCGCGGACGCTGGTTCCAGTTGCCAATCTTGGGCTCCCCGCGGCTGCGCGACGACTGAATCTCATACTGCAGCTTGTTCATCATCACCGGCGCGCGACCGCGCACGAGGAAGAGAATTCCCCACGCGGTGCCGGGAATGGCGCCGTGCCCGCTGGGCAGAACGCCGTTCGCCTGCTTGGTGACCAGCAGTTCGGCGCCTGCCTGATACCAGTCGTTCTTGCCGAAATACTTGTAGCCGCTGGAGACGCCGATCCTCTCTATGCCGTAAAGCACATAACCTTCACCGGTCCCAATCGCGGCGGCGAAATTCCTGTCCATCCATTGCAGCCCCGCCTCGATGTTGCCATTGGTGATGTTGCCCTTGCACTGCGCGCCCTGCGCGGCGCTGAGGAAGTCCTGTGTGATGAAGAGCGTGGCGATTCCCGCGGCGGTGAATGCGGGTGAGGCGCCGCCCGGCGGAGGCTTCGTGGAGGCGTACTGCCAACCTCCGTCCGGACCCTGGCACTCCTTCCAACCCGCGTCAACCAGCGTCCAGTACCCCTGGGGCACTTCGATGCCGGCAACTTGCGCGCAGGCGTACACGCCCAGTACGCCATACTGCGACGGGCTGTTGTGCTCGCCGCCGCGGCTGATGGTGTAGCCGTAGCGACCCCACTCGTTGCACGCCTTGAGCAGGATATCGCGATCGCGGAGGGCAGCGACCGTCACATCCTTGTCGGGCGGCAGGAGGGGCCAGACCTGCGCCCGCAATCCGAGGGCGTAGATCCCCGTGATCTGAGCATTGGCGAGGAACCTCACTGCTCTTTGGATGCGCGGATCCTGGGAACTCTCGCCGGAGGCCAACAGTGCGTATGTCGCCATCGCCGTGAGCCCGCCCCACTGGTTCCCTTCGGGCTTCTCGGTGTCCCACGTGCCGGTCTTGGGGCTCTGCTTCGCGTAAAGGTAGGCCTTCGCGTCCTCAATCGCCTTATTCACCTGCTCCGGCGTTGCGGAGTAAACCTGACTCACAAAAAGCAGTCCAAGGAGCGGAACGAGCACAATCCGAGCGGCCGAAGCGGCCGGCATCTTCATAAACAGCGCCATGGCGACTTTCCTCGCCCCCGGGTTGAGCATTGCGGCGTTGCCCCTGAAAAACGCAACCGACGCGCAGTGCTCTCGCCGCATTTTAGTGCGCGAGGCGACGCTTTCCCATACTTCGTTTGTTCGCGGATCGCCGAAAGCGGCTCAGCTTTGCTTACGCTGCCTTGCTGGCTATCTTGTGGGAGCAGGCGGGCGAGCCCGCGCACCTCGTTCGAACCGATCGCGCTGGCAGAGGCAAAACAATGGCGCACTCAAACTTCTCCTGGGCGGGCGTTGCCGCAGTTCTGTTCTTCGCCGTCACAGCGCGTGCCGCGAAGATCACCATTGACATGAATGGATTCCCTGACGCCTCGGGCGGCGCCGTCTCCGGGCCGGGGCTCGAGAAATCCATCCCCCTGCCGGCCGGCGAGCAGAAAGTCGTCCTGGAGAACCTGCAGAATTCGCAGACTTACCAGGTCGATTTCTTTCACAACAGCGGGCCGGGTTCCAGCGATTTCACCTTCACGGTCAACGCCGCCGGCACCGGTGTCGACGCGGTGACCCTCGGCGGAGACGGTTTCGCTCCCATGGTCACTGGCTTCAAGCCGGGCGACAACACCTTGAAGTTGAACACCCACGCCATCACGTACAACGAGAATGGCGGGCAAACAGGCCCCTACTACATCCATGGATTGACGGCCCCCCTGAAATCCGACAGCCCTCCCCAGAAGTTCGCCGCCGTCCCGGGCTCTTATCACGTCGATAACCTCTACAACTCGGGCGACGGGAACGAAGACTACAACTTCATCGTCGATGCCAACGGCAAGGTCAGCGCCGATCCGAAGTATGCCCCGTACGCGCAGCTCGACGGCAGCTCCGTCAAGCCGCGCGCGGTCCTCGTCCACTTCCGTCTGGAAGGCTCGGCTCCGATCAGCTATCACACCACGCAAACCGCCGGCTCCGCCAAAAGTGAAGGAACCGTCTTCGAGTTTGACATGCCGATGACGATCGGCAGCTCCGGCGTCAACGTCTGGTCGTTCGGCAAGTTCAAGGTCACCAAGGGCGACGCCACCAGGCCCGACGACACCCCGTTGGAGGGGGCCACCCGTGACAACGACTTCTACTTCTACCCACGCGTGCTCTACACCGAAAAGGACGGCTTCGTCTTCAAAACCACCTCCGGCACGGCGAAGACTGTCACGGCCGAAGCTGAGGGCACGTTCGACGACGGCACGACCCCGCTGACAGTGAAGGCTTCCGCCACCATCGTCAAACCCTACACCACCGCACCCAGCGCAGCCCCCACCACGGCCCCTGTCCCCCGCTGAGCCGTCCCGGCGGCATATCTGAATCGCTTTTTTGGCCGCTTCTCGAACCATTGCAGCTACCCACCGTATGGTTCGACCATAGCCGGTCGAATTCCCAGAAGTTTGGAGATTGCGGCTTTTCCGGCCTGCTCCTTACATTCGCCCCTGTCAAGGTCGCCGGCCCCATTGGAGCCGGAGCCCGGCTGTTTCGGGCAATCGGTCTCCGGGCTTGTGAGGGATCAGCCGAAACCATTCGGCATTCGCGGAGAAAATTGCAATGAATCGATTCGGGAAAATTGCGCTCGCTGGCGTCGCCGGACTCGCGGCCTCAGAGGCCGCTTTCGGTGAAACCGTCGTCTATCAGACCAACGATGCGCTGCGCGCTGGCATCATTCAGCAGAACGGAAACAACGCCGCCTATTACGGCGATGTCGTCCAGCTCGCCGCCCCCGCCCCGCAGCTCGGCAAGATCACCATCGTCTTCGCCTACTTCACCTACGATGCTGAAATTTATACCCCCACGATTCAGCTTGACCTGTTCAACATCGACAGCAACGGCTTGCCCGTCGACTCCAACACCAACGACACGCTGAGCTACACGCCCATCGCCACTGCCTTCAACACCACCGCCACCTTCACCGGAAGCAACTACAACGGTGGCGGAAAGTCCAGCGGCTCTGATATGAAGGCAAGCTTCGACTTCAGCGGACAGACCGCAGCCGCCAACCTTCAAAACTTCGCGTTCGCCTATCGCGACATCAACCCGCTTGGAAACGTCGCTCCAGGCGACGGTTTTTCCGTTGTCCTAACAACGGGCGGCTCCACGAATACCCAGGGATCTACCACTCTCGGCTATCTCGACGCCAGCCCCAATAACCTGCTGACAACGACGTTCACCAACCAGGGGAACTACAACCTCGAAGCCTCCATCACCGTTGTCCCCGAGCCGGCGAGCCTCGCACTGCTGAGCCTCGGTAGCTCCCTCGCCCTGCGCCGCCGCCGCACATCCTGGTAAACTACCTTCACGAGCGCCACAAAGCCGGAGTGATCACAACGGTCCGATTCTTCGCCCCTTGTGGCAATTTCAACCGAAGCGCCGGCGCACCAGCAAAAGCGCAACCCCCAGACCCAGCCCCGCCAACGTGCCCGGCTCCGGCACCGGCGACGCGACTACGTCCAGCACGATCTTGTAGCCGCTGCTGTAGTCCGTCTGAAGCACGCCCCCCAAAGTCGCTTGAAACAAGGTGCTCTGCGCAGGGTCGCCGCCCGCAGGGTCAATGTAGTCGAAGGTCGCCCCTTCGCTCGCGTCGAGCATCCCGTCCTCGTCAACGTCTTCCCAATGCAGCGCCGTCAGCGTCAGCGCGTGACCGATCCCCGAGCCCGTCGGAACGATCCCCACCTCGATCTCCGCGCCGTTGCTCAGGTTGTTGAAGAGAAAAGCGAACGTCGGATTCGCCTTCGTGATGAAGATGTGCGTGCCGCCGTACCCGCTGTATTCCCCGCCGTAAACCGTCTTGTTCGCCGCCTTGTCCTCGAGGTACCGATACTTGTCGTCGATCCAGCTGGTGCCGCTCGTGCCGCTCGCGTTGGTCGTGTTCATCCAGTTGTTCGCAAGATCGATCGCCACGTCCTTCGTGTTCTTGTTCGCGGGAATGATCGTGTCAACGCCATACACATTCGAGTAGACGTTCTGCAGGTATTGAATGCCGTTGGCCACCGAAGTCGGCACGCAACTGTTCGCTCCCGCCGATCCCGGCCCCTGCGCCGGAACCACGTACTGGCTGACGTTGCCGAAATTCCCCGCGTCCAACTGCGCATCGTACACAACCGTCGCCAGGCTCTCCGATGCCAGCGACAGCAGCGCGAAGACAACTGCGACCAGACCATAAGACTTCAACCGTTGCATGCACTTTCTCCCGTCAAATCACGTCGTTCCTGCAATCGCCCTGACGTGCCCCCGAACTCGCCCTCCGTCCCGACGCCTCCATTAGGCGGGCAGGTGCCGGCGCCAGTCTCTCACACCCTTGTGCCCAGTCAAGAAAAATGCGCCTCACACGTCTTTTCTTCCCCGTTATTGACCTCGCAGAATGGGTTCGCTTTGCCCATTTTCGTCCTGTCCGGTCGCCCCTCACCGCGCCTGCGACACCAGTCGCAAATCCGCCCCCGACGAATCCGGCCCAGGACGAGAGTCGCGCACCCACTTCAGCGACGACGCCGCTGCGATCGCCAGCACCATCAACACCACGTTCAGTTTCAACAGACCGCGATGCGAACGGCGCGGCTCCCGACCGGCCAGCAGGATCAGCGAGATCGTGATCACCGCCAGCGCGAGCAACAGGTGGGCGCCGAACAGCCCGTGCGCCAGTCCCCGGTGCTCCCGGTAGCGCGGCCACACCCGCAGCGTGTTGTAGATGCCGCTCACCAGGAACGCGAGGATCGCCGGATGAACCACGAACTTGAACGCCCGGCGAGTGCGCAAAAAAACCGACTCGCGCGTCTCAGGGTCCAGCTCCCTCATCCCGATCGGCAGCAGGAAACGCATGAAGAACGCGCCCCCCACCGCCAGGCACGCCGCCATGATGTGCATCCAGCGAAAAATGATGTCCAGTGTTGCCTGCATCGTTCTGACTCAAAATGAAATGCCGCCCCAACCCGATGCTATCACCGCGCCCCGCCCGGAGCCTCCCAACTGGTCTTTTCGCATCAGATCAACTGATCGATTCCGGAAAAACCCAGCACCTCGTGCGTGAAGAACGGCTCCGCATGCGTCGTCCCGATCCGCCCGCCGAAGTATCCCGTCATGTTCTTCACCATGTCCGCAATCCACTGATTGTGCGCGAACTGCGACTGGTACTCCGCCACCGCACTCATCTTCGTCTCGATCTGCCCGCTGATGTCCAGGCAAAAGCTCGGCTGGAAGCTCATGCGCAGATGGGTGCAGAAATAGTAGATGATCCGCCTGGGGTGATGGGGCTCGCCCGGGATGTTCGAGCGGGTCAGCTTCGCATCGAAGCGCGCATCTTCCGCGATGCGCGTTACCGCCACGTGGTCCGGGTGGGCATCGATCGGGTATGGCACGAACAGGATGTCGGCGCGGTGCTTCCGGATCACCGCCGCCAGCTTGTGCCGCGCCTCGATGCTGTGCGTCACCTCGCGATTCACCAACCCAAGCAGCGTGCGTTCCACCCCGAGGATCTTGGCCGCCGCCGCTGCTTCCCGGGCCCGAGTCTCCACCGTGCCGTACGGGGTCGGCTCGCCGTTGGTCATGTCCACCAGGTGAACCCGGTGCCCCTGCGAAACCAGCCGCAGGATCGAACCGCCCATCCCCAGTTCCTGGTCGTCCGGATGAGGCCCAATGACGAGGATCGAAGCCATGCGGGAATTGTAGCCCTTGCCGGCCACTCGACCAGCGAGCCTCGCGAGTGATCGCGTTCGCGGGCTTCACGCGGCAAGACGCATGGGCCAGCCGCCGAGGCCTACTTGCCACCCAGCCGCGCCGTCAGCGCATCGATCGCGCCGTCCGCGCCCCTGAAGTCGCGCGACCGCCCGAGGCTCGCCGATGCGCCGATCAGGAAGCTGGCCCAGCGCTCATTCGCGAAGGGCTGGCCTTCCATCGGCGTGGCCAGCATGGCAATCGCTCCCGGCAGGTCCGCCGGAAGATCCGCGCACTGCGTGCTGTACGCCGAAACGCGCGTCAATAACGCAATGATCGGGCCGAAGCGGTTTCGGGACGCCGCCCAACGCGCCATCGGCACCGACTTCCCCTCCGTATACCCGGCAAAAGCGGCGGCGGTGGCCTCCCGATAAGGCGCGAGCACAGCCCGAATCTGCGCCGGCGCCAACTGCCAATCCACCCAGCGGCGCAGCGGATCGCCGCCGCGGATCGCCGACTCCAACTGCCCCCCCGACTTCAGCACCTCCATCAGCCCGCGGGCCGATTCCAGCTCCGCAAGCATCTGCCCGCTGATCTCGCGCCCGCCTGCCGCGCTGTCAAGCTGCTCCGCGATCTTCCCCCGCCGCGCCTCGTCAAACTCCGCAAGCCGCCCGTCCGTGTATTGACGAACCACCTCCGCATCCAGCTTCCCCGTCGTCGGATGCTCAAGTTCATTCGCCAGCCGATACAGCTGCACCAAATTCTGCAGGAACGGGTCGCTGCTCTCGCGGGCGCCATATCCCGAGTTCCCGCTCGGCTGCGTCGACGGAGCGCTCGCCGCCACCGCGCCCGCCACTCGCTTCTCCAACCCACCGAACGGCTTGGGCCGGTAGCTCGTGGTGAACAGCTTCATCGCCGCCGGCAGCGATTCGATCGAATCCACCGCTTCGAGCCAGCGCCGCATCGAACCAATGTGCTTCTGCAACGCCTCCGGCTTCACCGAACGCATCCCATCCCCAAGATGGCTCGCATCGGAAACAAAAGCCGTTCGCGCCGTCTCCAGCGCGCTCATCAGCTCCTGCCGCGCCTTGGTCTCATTCGGCGGAAGCGTCACGTCACCTCTTCGCGAATCCAGCCGCGTGCAAAGCTGGGCGTACGTCTCGATCGTCCCCAGCGCCCTCTGCCCCGCCTCCCCGTGTTCGCGGGCCCAGACGAACGCCGGCATGAGTTGCTGCTGCAGGTCCGCCGGCAGGTGCAGCCGCTGTACCCGGCCCACGGTGTCGCGATATTTCCCCAGGGCATCGATCCGCGCCTGCCCCGCCTGCCGAGTCCGGACGTCGTTGAACAGCAGCAGCGCCTGCGTCAGTTCCCATTCCGTCCGGTTGCGCGCATCCGGATCCACCGCCGTATTGCTCTGCAGCCCCTCGGCAAGGTCCGTCACATCCGCAAGCATCGAGTACAAGCCCGCCGCCTCCGCCTGCCGGTTCGGATCCGACGCCGCGCCCGATGCCAGGTTCGCCAGCGCCAGAAGCTGCTTGCGCAATGGCTGCGAGACCGACAATTCCTTCCCCTTCGCCGCCAGTTCACCCAGCGTGCGCGGAACTCGCCCCTGCGGATCGCGCGCTTCCTCCATCGGCTGCGGACGCATCGGCGGCAGCGCTTTCACGTCTGTGCCCAACGCCCCGGCGAACGGGATCAGGCTCGCCGCGACGTTCCGGCAGGTGTCGTCCAGTTGCCCAACGCCTCGCAGGTCCGCCAGCTTGTAAGTCATCTCATGCAGCCGCTTCAACGCTTCCGCTTCGGCCGGCGATACCGCTGCTTTGCGCAGCCGCGCGCCCAGCAAGTCAGCGGCCGTGAGCAGGCCGCGGGCACGCAAGTCCGCGCACGCGGCAAAATCGCCCTCTCCCGACTCCGCCGCCCGGCTCGCCATCCACCGCGCCACAATGCGCAGGTCGATCTGGGCATTGGTGCCGGCATCAGCGGTCTCGCCCGCGTGCTCCATCAGGCTGGCAATCTCACCCTCCAGCAAGCTCGCTCGCGACATGAGCGTGCTCTTCGCGATCGGGTCGGCCGCGAAGCACGGCGCCGCCGCAAAAAGAACGCACGCCGCGAACGTCTTCATCCACCGCACGGCGCCTGAGCGTGCCGGCGGCCAACTCCTGGTGCTGAAGGAACTCATGCCGCTGCACTCTCCATCATGTTCGCGCCCGCGCCCCTTCCCTCGAAAGCTCCCGGTACAGCCGGTCCAGCGATTCCACCATGACCCGCTTGTCAAACCGCTTCAAGGCGAACTCCCGCCCCGCCTGCCCCATCGAGCTTCGCAGCGAAGCATCTTCCAATAGTACGACGATCGCCTGCGAAAGCTTCTGTTTGTCGAATGGCGCGATCACGAACCCGCTCGCGCCGTCGACCACCCCCTCCTTCGCGCCGTCGATGTCGTAGGTGATCACCGGCTTCCCAGCCAGCGACCCTTGCGGCAGCGCGCGGGCCAGCCCCTCGCGCCGCGAAGGATGCACGACGATGTCCATCGCCGCGGTGAGTTCCGGCACCCGCTGCGGCGCAACCAGTCCCGTCAGGATGAATCGGTCGCGCAATCCCATCGAATCCATCCGCCGCTCAAACTCATCGCGCAGCAGCCCGTCGCCCACCCAGAGAAAGCGCAGCTGCGGGTATCGCCCGCAAAGCTCAGGCGCAGTTTCCAGCAGATCCTCGTGGCCCTTCAGGTGAAACAGCCGCGCGATCGTGCCAACCACGACATGCTCGTCCATCAGCCCCAGCCGCGCCCGCGTCATCTCGCGCGAAACCGGAGGCTGCAGAAACGGCCCCGTCTCCATTCCGCTGTAGATCGTCACGTATTGCTCGCGCGTTCCGATGTTCGCGGCCAGCGACTGCTCGCGCATGGCGTCCGCGACGCAGACGATCCGCGTGGTCATCCGCGCCGCCCGGCGCTCCAGCATCTTGTAGGCGGTATTCACCATCCGCGAACCGGACGCGGTGAACGCCAGCCCATGGATCGTGTGGATGATGACCGGTGCCTTCGCCCGCTGCGCCGCCCATCGCCCCAGGATCCCCGCCTTGCTGCTGTGGGTGTGGACCACGTCCGGCTTCAGCGCCTCGATGCGCTTCACCAGCTGCCGATACGTGCGGAAATCCTTGATCGGCAGGATCGAGCGCCGCATCTCGTCCACCGTCTCCACCCGATACCCGTAAGACCTCGCCCGCTCCATCAGCGAGCCCTCCGGGCCGATCGCCGGGCCCGTGATCAGCGTCACCTCGTGCCCCATGTCGTGCTGGCCTTCGCACGAAAGCAGTGTGTTTTCCTGCGCGCCCCCCACGATCAGCCGCGTGATGACGTGAACGATCCGCATCCTCGAGGCCGAAGGTTAACCGCGAACTCCGCAGGACGCGAAGACAACACCGCGCTGCGGCCGGGCTAATTGACCTTGATGAAACTGGTGTAGACGGCGACATCCTGCGCAAGACCTTCATACCCCCGCGACGGGTCGGCGGGATTCGCGTACGCGCGGCCTACCAGCGCGGCGGTCGCGCTGGTCAGGTTTTCCGGCACGATACCGGGGGAGGCGATCTGCCAGGTGTTGCTGGCGGCATCCGACTCGTTCCCCAGGCGGTAGATGCTGCCGTTGGCTGCGCCGGTCTCCTGATCATTGCAGATCACGACATACGACCCCTCAGCCGCCGCCGAGAACTGCTCCTCCTCGCCGCGAAATCGCACGAGGCCCGGAGAGCCGCTGGTAACCTCCACCGAAACCAGGCGTGGCTCGAGCGTTGCGGGATTCGTGTCGTCATTTGCGTCCGGAAAATGCTCCAGGTCCGTCCGCGGGTCGTAAACGGGACGGTTGCGGCTCCGGAGAATGAACAGAAATACTTGCGCGGTTGTGGCGTTGTCATCGCGCCGGATCAACGCCGTCCAGGCAAATCGCGGGTCGGACGCGGCGATCAACTGCCCCTTCACGCGATGCCACAACTCGGGGGAAGCGTCGCGCACCGGACGGAGAACGCCGTTCTCGGCCGGCACTTCCGCGCCGTCCACCGACGCTTGCAGCAGGTTCACCGCGCTTCTCGCGATTGACGCGGCTTTCGAATCCTCAAAGTTTGACTGCGTCTGCCGAATGGCGACGGGGAAAATCGCCGCCACCATCACCCCGCCGATTCCCAGGATCATCACCGCGAAAAGCGCCTCGGTGAAGCTGAACCCCCGGCGGCGCGCAGCCGAACTGACGCGGCGCCTCAAGCGCCGCTCCAAGGCGCGGTCGGCGGCGGCGTGGACCTGGCCCATTGCGCGGCAAGCCTCAAAATATGATGAACGGGGACACCGAGGCCAGCACCGTATCCGGCGCGATCGGCTGATCAATCCCATTGTTCTGGTTCGACAGTGGAGCAACGTTCAGCGGTTCATTGAACAAGTCCCGCAGTACGTCGGCGATGACTGCCGTATGCCTCGCTTCAGTCCCCTGGATGGCGCCCGCGGTCTGCAGGTACGTCCGCGTCTGGAAGAATTTGATCGCCCCCAGGTAGGCGCCCACCCCGGTCTTCTCCGCCAGGTAAACAAGGTCGATCACCTGCTTGCGGCTCCTGGATTCCATCGCGAAGTCGAACCGTGCACGATTGAAAGGGGCGCTCCTCAGGAGCGATGCGCTCCCCAGCGCCGTCTTCAGAAAGTCCCGGTGCTGGCGTTCCACCACGCCAAACTCGCGCAGGTAGAACAGGTCTGGCTCATTCGGGTTCAGCCCAAGACCGCCGATGCGCTTGCCCAGAGCGTTCATTCCGCCATTGGTGAGACGCATAAGCGCCTGGGCGTACAAGTCCGCCTCCAGTGCTTCCAGCGCTAATGCATAGTTAAGGACCTTCACGTCGCCCGTGCCGGGAATGTCGTTGAATTTCAGCCCGGGCGTTACCGCAAGCGCCGTCGCGGGATGAGTCAGCCCGGCTGCGGCTATGCCGGCCGCGGCGATCACGCCTCGCGTCAGGAACGCGCGCCGGTTGCTGTTGGAGGCAGGTGTCGTCTTCATGTTCGTCCCTTTGTCCCTTTCATCGGAGGCTTGCGTCCGTGTCGCTGCCGAATCACGTTCAGGCGAAGAACTGCCTGGCCACGGTGAGCACCGTCTGTGGCTTGAGGAAGTATTCGAAGGTGTTTTGACCTGGATAGGTTGGCGTCACCTTCTGATCGCCCGGCATCGGACGCGGCCCTGGATCGATTCCGAGCGTGGAAGAGATGACCGCCGAGTGCCGCGCTTCCGTCGAATAGATCCCGCCCGCGGTGGTCGCGATACCGAGGTCCGTCAGATACGGAAGCGCACCCAGGTAAGCGCGAACGCCGGTCTCCTCCAGCGGAAGGATCTTTCCGAGAATGGAGGCGATATTGCCTGCCGGCGCGGATGGAAACTTATACCCGCGCGGATTTGCCGAAACCATCGGCGCGCCGAGGGAACGAAGCACCGTGATCAGAAAGTCGCGGTGCGCCGCCTCGATGTACGTAAACTGCTTGAGGAACACAAACCCTTTGTCGGTATCGTCGGCGCTCAGGCCCCCGCTCCCAACCTTGCGCGTATATACGCCCGAGTTCGAATTCAACGCTGTGGCCAGCGACCTGCCGGAGGCGATGTTCAGGGCCTGTCGGTAGAGATCCGCCTCCAGAATCTCCAGCGTCAGCGCAAAATTGAGGACTTTCTCATTGATGTTCCGACCGGGAATGCCGCTGAACTGCGCGTTCCCGTCGGTGGGAACCCCCGTGGCGGTTGGGCCCGAACCGGGAGCAGGCGTCGGAGTAAGCCCGTCACCCGCCAGAAGGTTTGAGGCAGCAAGTCCAACACCTGCGGCGGTCATCGCTGCCAGGAACGACCGACGGCTCGCCGGGCTGCGGCGGAGTTGATCCAGATCGTACATAACGGCTCCTTAGCTTAGGAAGTCTTCGCCGCTTGCGCCAGTGCAGGGGGACGCGGCTTCGCGAGATGCCTTCAGCGTGTGACAGTCACGTCCTTCAATCGGCGAGCGGCGATAGCGGCCGTGGCGGCCGCCAGCGGAAAAACACCTATCGCGCTGGGCAGCGGCACGGCATTTATCGCGCCCGTTGTGGCGGCGAAGTTGTCGTAGATGACGGAATTCAACCCGTCGGCGCCGCCGAACACTTCGGCCGAGCGAATTCCCGCGCCGTTGACGACCAGCGTTTTGAAGCTGAACGTGTTGTCAACCGCAATGAGAGTCATCGCGTCGGTACCGATGACGTTGCCGTTCCCATCCGCGCCGCTGAACGCGCGCAACCGAAGGGAGTCAGTGTCGCCGCCGAAGTCGCCCATGGTGACTGAGATGCTACTCAGCAACTGAGAGAAGTTCATGACGAACGGGCTCGGGCTCGTGCTGTCAGCGGGAGCGAGGCTGCGCGCTCCGAACGCGATGGTCCCGCTGGATCCCGAGAGGTCGACGATGCCAAACCCCGCGTTAGGCCGGGTGATCGTCGCCGTGACGCCGCCTCCGCTCAGCGAGAGGCTCGAGAGCGCGCCCGCCGCTGTCGTTGATTGATCTTCCAGGTCCAGCAAAACTGAACCCGCCCGCACCCGGGACAAGGGCGCGGCAGCCGCGATAACAAGAATGACGCCGACAGAACAACGAATGCGTGCGCGAGGATACTTCACAGGTTCTTCCTTCCTACGAACGATTGGCAGGCCGTTCAATTACGGCGCGGCACCCTCAAGGCGGATCGGCAAGGCTGATGCCAGGAGTACGCACCCGGGTCTTATCCTGGATTTGAGATTTTACATTTTTTTAAGCTGTTTTTGGCGGGACGCCGGCAACGCTACTCAACCTCCCCCGCGAGGCGGATCGCACCGGTAGGTTGGGTTGCTCCCCCGGCGGGCTCATCGGTTATGGCGGCGAGCTTGATCGGGCCTACATTCGGGACCACAACTGTGATGGCGCCCTTCCCATTCGAGTCGACGTCAAACACTCCCGCTGCGATCTTTCGCCCATCGGGGGTGATGAACCACAGTTCATACGTCTTGCCCGGTCCGGGCGGCTGTAGGTCAAACACAAAGACGTGCCACTGGCCCCGATCGCGATCCCAGAACACCCGGCCAAACGCCTTCTCCTTGGGCCGCGGGTCGGCCAGCATAATCAGCTGCAGCTGGGCGGACCCGAGCATTCCACGAAGCTGTTGCATATCGGCGTCACGATTTGCTAACGCGGTCCGCACCTGTCGGAGCTGCTGCTCGCGCTCTTGCGCGAGGTACCAGAGCGGCCCCCCGACTACCAAGATCGCAAGACCGGCTGCAACCGCGTATGGAAACCATCGGGAAGGCGCGGGCATGATCGTCAGATTCGAAGCCGGCGCGCGCCCACGTTCCAGTCGCTTGATCAGCCGATCCCGCGCGCTGCCCGGCGCCGTCACGGGCTTCACGCTCGCCGCTAACAGCGCCAGCATCGCTTCCGCTTCCGCCAGCGCGCCCGAGCACTGCGGGCAGCCGCTCGACAGATGCGCGCGCATTTCCTCCGATTCCGACGGCTCCAGCAAATCCATCAGGTAATCAAGCATTCGCTCGCGCCGTTGTTCGCAGTTCATTTTGCCAAGTTCACTGCTTCCTTCTTCAGTAATTACGTAATCGCCGTCTTAACCGGATGAGACCTTGCCGGATATAGGTCTTCACCGTTCCCAGCGGCTTCTTCAGCCGCGCAGCGATCTCGGAATGACTTAAATCGTCCAGAAAGGATAGTTCGATCGCCTCCCGCTCGTTCTGATCCAACTCCGCCAACGCACGCAACACGCGCGAATTCCATTCGTTGGCCACGGCGCTGGCTAAAGGCGCGGAAGACGCGTCCTCCTGCGCGGCCGCGGCGAATGACTCAGAGTTAGTGTCGGCTAGACGATGAGGACGAGCGCGACGCCGGTCGAGAGCGCGGCTGCGGGCAACCGTAAGCAGATAGGTGAGCGGCGAGCCTCGGGCCGGGTCGTAGCGGTCCGACCGATCCCAGAACTCCCAGAACAAGTCAATCAGCAGCTCGTCGGCATCCGCGCGGTCGCGCAGGATTCGTAGGCACACCCCGTAAAGCAGGCTGCTGTAACGGTCGTATAGCGCCACCAACGACTTCGAGTCGCGCGTGGCAATACCGGCCATCAACGCGTAATCGTCGGCCGCCGCCGCGGCACTGTGTTGCGGCTTTTCGCTCCCGGAATCCACTGCAGGCATCGTAGGCACGCCAAACGCGCGTCGGCCAAAGGATGCCGATATTTGGCTCCGCCTTCGAAACTTTGCCGCCGGCCTCAACCGCGCTACGATTGCGAGATGATCGCTCCATCCCTCCGCCGCGCCTCCCTCCGCCTCCTGTTCATGCTCGTCCTGTCCGCCACCGCCACTGCTGCAGAGCGAGGCGAGCTCGGGCCCGACGTGCCTCCCTTCACTGTCCGGCCCGGCTATCGCGTCACCCTCGTCTCGCCACCGAAACTGCGCGAGGCACGCTTCCTCGAGTTCGACGACAAGGGGACGCTCTACGTCAGCCAGCCCTACCTCGGCTGCATCGTTGCCCTCCGCGACAAAGACGGGGATGGCGCCTACGAAACCTCCGCCACCTTCGTCTCCGATAAGGACACCGCGCACGGCATGTGCTTTCACGATGGCTGGCTCTGGTTCACGCAGAGCGGCGCCGTGCATCGGGCGCGCGACAAGGATGGAGATGGCGTCGCCGACGACGTCGTCAACGTCATCCCCGATGGCAAGCTCCCCTCCGGCAGCTCGCACTGGTGGCGCTCGCTCCTCGTCACCGACGACGCGATCTACACCTCCATTGGCGACAGCCGCAACGTCTCCGATGAAACCACCACCGAGCGGCAGAAGGTCTGGCGCTTCGATCTCACCGGCCGCAATCGAAAGCTCTTCAGCGCTGGCATCCGCAACACCGAAAAACTTCGCCTCCGCCCCGCCACCGCCGAGCTCTGGGGCTGCGACCACGGCTCCGATGATTTCGGCAAGAAGTACGGCGAGTTCGAGCGCAACCAGCCCATCACCGACCTCAACCCGCCCGATGAATTCAATCGCTACATCGAAGGAAACTTCTACGGCCACCCCTTCATCACCGGCACGAAGCTGCCGCGCCCCGAATACGCCGCTCGCGAAGACATCCTCGCGCTCGCCGCCAAAACCACGCCGCCCCAGTGGGCCTTCGGCGCGCACTGGGCAACCAACGGCTGGACGTTCCTCACCAAAGACTATTTCCCAGGGCACCAAGGCGACGCCTTCGTCGCCTGCCACGGCTCGTGGAACAGTTCCAACAAGGTGGGATATCGCATTGAACGCGTCATGTTCGATCCGTGGACCGGCAAGCCCTGCGGCGCCCAGATGATCGTCAGCACCCTCTCGGCAAACGGCAACACCGTTCTCGCCCGCCCCGTCGACTGCGTCGAAGCCCCCGACGGCTCCGTCCTCTTCAGCTGCGACTTCACCCGCAGGATCTATCGCATCTCAAAGTCAAAATAACGTAGAACGGGCGTCCCGCCCGTTTCTGACGCGCAGCGCCAGCATGCTTTTTAACGCGCAGTGCCAGCGTTCCTTTTGACGCGCAGCCAGCGTTCTTCACTCACACCTCCGCTGCCTCGCGCATCAGCGACTGGATCGATTCTTCCAGCCGATGCGTCACCTCCGCCGTCACCACCCGCGGGCGCGACGTCGCCGAATGTTGCTTCAGATCGATCGGCTTCCCAAAAAGCACGTAAGCGTCCCGCCGCCCCTTTGGCCGCGCATGCCCCTCCACGTCCTCCTCAAACTTTTCCACCGTCTCCGCCATCCGCTCGACGCTCGGCTCCTCCGAAACGTAATCCCCGGGATAGCTGAAAAGCTGCAGCGCCAGCTGCACGTCATCCAGCGCCTGCCGGGCAACCCGCCGCTTCTCCGCGTCGGCCGATTCATCCGTCCACGTCTCGATCAGGTGCCGCCGCAACGCTTTGACGCGCAGCGGGACCGTCTGTGCCGAGGGCGATTCTTTCAGGTGCTCCTTCTCCCGGCGCTCCAGCAGCAGGTTGATCAGCCGCGCCACCCGCGTCCGCAGGTCGCCTTCCGTCTCGCGGGAATGTCCCGTCGTCCGTTTCTCCATCAGCGTCAGCATCACTTCGCCGAAACGCACGATCCGCTCGTGAAGCGGCACGTCCGGAGCCGGCTTCAGCACCACCCGCGTCTCCAGCCGCGTCATCGACTCCGCCATCTGCGCGCGGATGTCCTCGATATACCGGTCCGGTAACGAATCGCCGTTGGCACGATCCAAACCCGCCCCGGCGCGCCACCCTTATCGAGATCGCGCTGCGCATTGAGGGCCATGAACGAGACCCCTTCGAGCAATGGCGTCAGCCGGCTGTTCAGCCGATACACCTCCCCTTCCGGAAACACCACCAGCGAGCACCCGCTGCTGAGCAACTCCACCGCCTTGCGCACCGCCCGGCGGTCGCACCCCTCGCGATCGACGCTGAACGCGCCCATCCGCTGCATCACGAACCCGTCGATCCCCTTGTGCGTCCGAAAAATCTGCCACGCCGCCATGAAATAGAAGCAGCGCCCCATCCGCCGCCCCACTTCCATCA
>JBBRCX010000035.1:0-42977 GCA_038204465.1 Tepidisphaerales bacterium
CCGCGGCTGGGCGCAGCGCTGGCCTACTACACCGTGCTGTCCATCGCGCCGCTGCTGATCCTGCTGACGCCGGCCGCGGGCTGGCTCTTCGGGCGGGAGGCGGCGCGCGAGCGCATCGCCGATCAGTTTCAACAACTGATCGGACCGCAGGGCGCCGCGGCGATCGCGCTGATGCTCGACGTGCCCGGCCAAACCGGCGCCGGGGCGCTCACGCGGGCGCTCGGCATCGCGGTCCTCGCCTTCGGCGCCTCCGGCGTCTTCGCCGAGATGCAGGACGCGCTCAATACAATCTGGGAGGTCACTCCCAAGCCGGGCCGCGTCGCCGCCCTCGATTTCCTGCGCCAGCGTTTTCTCTCTTTCGCGATGGTGCTGGGGATCTGCTTCGTGCTGATGGTATCGCTGCTGATCAGCGCGTCGCTGTCGGCCGCTCGGGCCTACGCGGGCGAACGCGTGAAAGGCCTGGCGACGACGTGGGACGTGCTGAACCTCGTGGCCTCGTTCCTGATCGTCACGCTGTTGTTTGCCATGATCTTCAAGATCCTCCCGGACGCGACCATCCGCTGGCGCGACGTGTGGATCGGCGCCGCGCTCACTTCAGGGCTGTTTGCGGTGGGACGGTGGGTGATCGGCGAGTACCTCGGGCGCGCCAGCATCGGCCGCTATTACGGCGCCGGCGGGTCGATCATCGCGCTGCTGGTATGGGTCTACTATTCCGCGCAGATCCTGTACCTGGGGGCTGAATTCACCAAAGTCTATTCGCGTCGCACGGGTGCGCGCGTGGTGCCGACGAAGGACGCGGTGCCCGTCACCGAAGAAGCCCGTGCCCAGCAGGGAATTCCCCACAAGGAGGTCGTCGAAGCGGTAAAGGAGGTGGTCGAAAGGAAGGACCGCGAGGACGCGGGCAAGCCTTCAGAATAACTGTTGGAAAAGGCTTCCGCCCGCAACCGTTGGCATGCCGCAACCGTTGGCATGAATGCCTACGACGCCCGGCGCTTTAGAATGGGCGTTGAAGAGCTCTCAGAATCCTGCGCGCCGCTCAGCAACCGCAGGAACTTCGCGCCGATCGCGAAGGTCCCTTCGCGCAACGGCTGCCAATAGACAACGCCGCACAACAGGGTTACCGGTCCGCGCGACGAAGGAAGCTGGAGCACGAACTGCTCGTCGAGCGCGATCTTCGTTTCGTGCAGAAACCCGATGCCGCCCGGTGAAAGGTCGCGCACCGGGACTTCGAGCGGCACGCTGGCGATCCGGTCGGTGAAGGGCACGAGCGTGACGCTCGCGCGCACGCCCACCCGCGGCTCCCGCCGCTGCTCGCGCGGCGTTGCGCCGTCAAAACCCGAATCGGGTTCCGAAAGCCTTGCGACAATGCTCTCGAAGAGTTCCGCGGAAAGGTTCATGCGCGCCAGTTTCTCTCCATTACGTATCGTGCTGCGGACGGCTTCACTTAACCTGCCCGACGCTCAGCGGTTCTCGGACGTGACGGGTTAGTATTGGCGGCAAAGGGTTCTTGCAGTTGTGCAGTTCAAGTACAAGCCCGGGGACGTCAACCGCCGGCCTCGCTTCACGACGCCCCACATGCCGCGGCTGGATTGGCAGATGTGGTTCCAGGCGCTGCCCGGGGCGCCGATCGGCGAGTGGTTCCCAAACCTGGTCCATCGGCTGCTGAAAGGGACGCCAGGGGTCCTGGACCTGATGGATACCAACCCGTTTACCGCGCGTCCGCCGCGCTACGTTCGCGGCATCCTCTATGAATACGAATTTACCGATCCCTCACAGCGCACGCGCGCCTGGTGGCGCCGGGAGCGCCTGGGCATTTTCTTCATGCCCGTTTCGCTGGTGGATTTTCCGAGCGACGAGTGAGGCGGCCGGCATGCCGGTGGACCGCCTCGATGCTCAGCCAGCCGACGCCGGGCGAGTAGGCCCGCTGCCCCGGGCGCACGCGCGGCTTGCTCCATCGCCGAATGGTGGTGCTCTTGCGACCTTCGCGGATCGCGATCTACAGGGGCTTCTTGAAGAAGAAGAGTTGACCCCATCGATGGCGGCCCGCGCTCGATCATACCTGGGCAAATTCCAGGGCTGCAAACAGCGGAATCTCGCGATGACGGGGAGGTTCACTTGCCAACGATTGAATCCTTGAGCGTGCCAACGATCTCCAACAACTCATCCTGCTCGCGCTCTTTTACCCGCAGGCGATCGAGCACCGACTTCAGATCGGCGGCAAAGGCGGTCCATTCGGCTTCGGTGATCTTCATACCTTTGTGCGCGGTGATCATGTCATCGCCCTCATACTTCTGCGGGCCGCCCGTCGCCGAGCCCAGGAATTGCACGAGCCTGCGCTTGAGCTTCTTGACGTTTTCAGGAGTGGCTTCCCACTTATGCTCGGTTTTCTCGCGGGTGAAGTTCACCTTCGGGTCCTTCATCGCGACATCGATCAGGTTATCGATGACGGTCTGAATGGCAGGCTCTCCGCCGATTCGGTCATACAACGAGGTGGTCGCTGAGCGGGTCATGTCGCGCGGCCTCGGAGTGTCGAGGCCCTCATCTTGCCCGGAACTGGCGCAGCCGAAGATTGAGGAAGTTGCGAAGGCGACAATCGTCAGCAGCGTGATACATCGAAGGGGCATGAGCGGCTCCTTTCAGGCGTAGCGTGTGCTGCGCCGAAGTGTAGCAGATCAAGAAAAAACGACGCTTGACGAAGCCGACCGAGTTTCCTTGTATTCCGATAGGAATTAGGTATATTTGAAACGTTCGCCGTACCTGATGCGGAAACGAGAGCGACATGGCAATGTCTACCAATGATAAGCGTCTATCAGAATTTGACTTAGCTGCCATAATTCTCGTCCTGTTCGCGATTGGTTGCGGCGGCTCAGAGAATACGGCGGGCCCCCAGCCACCGCCGAAAGAGATCCGTCTCGGCTACTTCGCAAACCTGACCCATGCACAGGCTGTGCTGGGTGTTTCGTCCGGCGAATTCGCGCAGGCGGTTGCGCCTTCAAAGGTGACTACAAACGTCTTCAACGCGGGTCCGTCGCTCATTGAGGCCCTCTTCGCCGGCGCGATTGACGTCGGGTATGTGGGGCCGGGGCCGGCTCTCAATGCATTTGAAAAGAGCCACGGCGAAGGAATCCGCGTCATCGCCGGGGCGGCCTCCAATGGAGTGCTGATCGTGGCGGGGAAAGGCTCCGGCATTAATTCGCTCAGCGACCTCGCGGGCAAGCGCATCGCCACGCCACAGGCGGGAAATACTCAGGACATCTCCGCGCGCCACTACCTCAGGGCGGTGCTGAAGCAGAGCAACACCGACAACGTGCAGCCGATTCAGAACGCGGAACAGGCGGCGATGATGCAGCGGGGACAGATCGACGCCTCGTGGGCGCCGGAACCATGGGGCTCGCTGCTGGTATCGACGGCCGGCGCAAAAGTCATCGCTCAGGAGAAAGATCTGTGGCCGCAGGGGCAGTTTGCGATCACGCTTGTGGTGACCACTCCCAAGTTTCTCAAGGATCATCCGGATGTCATTGAAAAGCTGCTCGTCGTCCATCACAACTGGACCACGCGACTGCAATCCGAGCCGCAAAAGTATGAGCCACAGCTGGAACAGGCGCTATTCGAGCTGACGAAGAAGCGATTGCCGGCCGGTGTTCTGTCCTCCGCCTTCGGCACTACCGTCTTTACCGACGATCCGCTGCCGTACACGTTCAGCGAGTTCGCGAAGTGGACTTTTGAGGTCGGTGTTTCAAAGAACCCGCCCGGCGATTTGTCGGCCTTGGTCGACACGACTATCCTGAGCCGAGTGCAGCTCGGGAACATGTCGGCGGCATCGACCGTCCCGACGAGCCAGCCGGCCACCACTCATGCAGCTTACTGACCGCTCGACCCTCGGCTTTGCCACCCCGCGCAACGGGGCGCAGCGTGTCGCGCCCGAGGGCGAAGGCGCGGGACGCCTGGTCATGCAGGGCATCGACAAGCGGTTCAACGGTTCAGCCCACGCGCTGCGCGGCATCAGCCTCACCACGCGGCCGGGCGAGTTCGTCGTCGTCGTGGGCCCCAGCGGCTGCGGGAAGAGCACGCTGCTCAACATCGCGGCGGGGATGATCAAGCCCGAGGCGGGATCCCTCAGCCTCGATGGGCGCGCGATCACGGGCCCGGGTCCCGACCGTGCCATGGTCTTTCAGGAGCATGGGCTCTTTCCCTGGCTTACCGCCGCGCAGAATATCGCGTTTGGGCTGAAGATGGCGGGCGTCTCGCGCTCGGATCGCGCAGACCGCGTTGCGGACGCGCTGCGAATGGTGCATCTTTCGCAGAGCGGCGGCAAGCTGGTGCACGAGCTGTCGGGTGGGATGCGGCAGCGCGTCGCGATTGCTCGCGCGCTCGTGATGGACCCGGCGGTGCTGCTGATGGACGAGCCGTTCGCGGCGCTGGACGCGCAGACGCGCACGCTGCTGCACGAACAGCTGCAGGAACTGTGGGGCCAGACGCACAAGACGATCCTGTTCGTCACACATTCCGTCGGCGAAGCGGTTCGCCTTGCCGATCGGATCATCGTGTTGCATGCCCATCCGGGCCGCATCCGGCGCGAGATCGAAGTCTCGCTGCCGCACCCGCGCAACTTCGACAGCACCGACATCACGGAGCTCGTGCGCTTGGTCCGAAAGGAAATTGAAGACGAGGTTAACCGTGTCCACGCGGAGATGGGCGAAGCTCTCTGGAAGCCTCAAACGGCTCACGATCTGGCTCGCGGTTCTTTTGATCTGGGAGGCGGCATATAGGCTGATCGGGTGGCGCGCGTGGATCTTCCCGGCGCCGAGTCACATCCTCGACGCGATGCTGGCGCTGCTGAATATTCACACCTCGTTCGGATCGCCGGCGGGGCCGGGCTGGCCGTGGTCTGAGGGGAGGTCGGCAGCGGGGCATTGGTACGACATGCCGCTGGTGTGGGCGAACCTGGTGAGCGCAACCCGGCTGCTGGTCGGCTTCGCGATCAGCATCGTGCTTGGCTTGCTCCTCGGGCTGGCGATGTGGCGCTGGCAGAGCCTGGACGCGTTTCTGGGCCCCTTGTTTCTGGGTCTGCAGACGCTGCCGAGCGTCTGCTGGGTGCCGCTGGCGATCCTGATCTTCGGAATCAACGAGACGGGCGTGCTGTTTGTACTGGTGATGGGGAGTTTCTTCGCCATCGCCATTGCCCTGCGCGACGGGCTGCGGACGATCCCGCCGCTGTACCAGCGCGCGGGGCTGATGATGGGGGCGCGAAGTTGGAAGCTGTACCGCTACGTGCTGCTGCCGGCGAGCCTGCCTGCGCTGACGAGCAGCCTGCGGCAGGGTTTTTCTTTCGCATGGCGCTCGCTGATGGGAGCGGAGCTGCTCTTCGCCGTGCGCAACCATGGCCTTGGATACCTGCTGCAGATGGGCCGTGATTTCTCCGACCTGCCGCAGGTGATAGCGGTGTTGATCATGATGGTCGTGATCGGCATGACGGTTGACCGCTGGATCTTCGCCAGGCTCCAGCGGCGCGTACAGGCGCGGTTCGGACTTTCTTGAGGCACGGACAACCCCTGCATGCCAGCGGCACAATCCAGCGCCGACAGACCAGCGCATCCGCCGGATCCCGCTGACGTGAGTGAACCGATATCCTGTAAACCCCGAAACACAATCAATTTCTCATTTACATCTTCTTCCGCCGGAATGTGAACTCGTGCGTGAAAGAGACCTTCTCGCGCTGGAACACAAGCGACATCCGGACTTCGCTCTCGCCCTGCCAGTCCCAGTAGTAGGTTTCGTCGCCGTAGACGGCGTAGTAGCGCGGGTAATCGTCTTCAAACTCGCTGTAGCCGAACCCGCCATCGCGATGCCAGCGGCGCCCATATACACCGCCAACTCCGATGCCGATCGACGGGCCCGTCCGCTCCAGCCGCGGGCGGATTGGCGGGAAGATCCGCTTGACCGAACTGGCCGCGGCGATCGTCAGGCTCTGCAGCGGATGACTCTGCCCCTTCGGGTCCACGACGACGCTGTCGTCGCCGCGCAGCTTCACCGGCGTGTCGGTGGGGTTGTCGACAAACATCACGAGGTGGCTGTCGAAGCTTCGCAGGCGGTAGCGCAGAGGGTCGATCGGCAACACGACGTCCGACTTCTCACCGATGTGCTGCGCGAGGTGGGGCGGGCGCACGAGATCATACTCATAGTGCGCGCAGCCGCTCAGAGCGGCCAGGATTGGAAAAAGCAGCGCGGCGGCCGGGAGAAATCGGTTGGAGATGGGAGTCTTTCGACGAGTTGGTTGTCATTCTAGACCATTTCGTCGAATGATGCTGAAGATGGATCAGTCCCCAGAGCGATCTGATGTGTGGGGCCGCTGAATCCCTTCGCTGCCGTCGCTACACCCGCTGCTCAACCGGTGGATGCCTGTCGGCCGTTTAGCGTCTTCGCCTCGTTCATGCTTCGCATGGCCTTCAACACGGCGGGGCTGACGCCGCGGTCGCGAAGGTAGCTCTCCTGCTGGTCAGTCAATTCGAAAATCTGTCCTGTGGACTCGAGCCGGCTGATCATTTCCTGATCGCCCAAGTGCGCATCGTTCATCGCGAGGACTTCGTCGAGGGTGATAAAGCCGTCGTTGTTGAGGTCCGCGGTTCTTGCCTTCTCCACGTCTGAAGCGCGGGCAGGGCTTCGCTCCGCGGCTTTCGCGGAATGGATGGCATCTTCGCGGGACTTTGCGTTGAGCTTCTGCTTTTGAGCGGCGATCAAAGGGCCGCGGCCCGCGCCCAGCGCGTCGCCGACCAGCGCGTCAAGCGCCCGATGGTTTGCGGGAATCGAAGCGGCGGCCAGCGCCCCTGCGGCGCCGCCGGCTTGCGTCCCGGCTTCGCCCGGTGCATTGGACGATTGCTGACATCCCGCGAGCAGGGGGATCGTCATCAATCCGATCACAACGGTTGAAGCAAATGGACGTTTGACCATCGAGCACTCCTTTTCGCGGCGGTTGCGATGCCTTGTTCAAGCAAGGCGAATCATGTGCCAGTTCAACAGACACAAGAGCGCGC
Organism: Tepidisphaerales bacterium; assembly: GCA_038204465.1. Lineage (GTDB taxonomy): Bacteria > Planctomycetota > Phycisphaerae > Tepidisphaerales > Tepidisphaeraceae > JBBRCX01. The sequence continues at coordinate 7,032 of JBBRCX010000035.1, forward strand.
GCGGAGATAGCGGAGTTTCGAATGCGTTCATTTTCCTTGACAACCCTCACGTCTCATCCGTGTAGTAGGGGGATGAAGCGGACGCCGACGTTCAGCGGCCGCTCACTTGTGAGGTTCCAAGGACTAAGCGATGGGGATCGAGGGACTGCGACGTTGGCAGTGGGTGGTGATTGGGCTCGTGCTCGGGATATCGCTGGGGTATGCCCGCAACCGCCTGGGGAACAGCATTGGGTCGGTGGGGGCGCGGAACCTCGGCCCGGAACGGTTTCAGGCTGAATTGGCCCAGCCGCCGTTTGAGGGCAAGCCGATTCTCGCCAACATCGTGGTGCACCCGCTGGATGGGGGATTGTATCGGGTGACGATGCAGCGGCTCGTGCAGCCGTTGAACGCGAGGGATCCGAACGCGCGGGTGTATCAACCGTGGGAATGGCAGACGCATGGCCCAACCTTCAAGCCGGCCATCGCGGGCGGCGCGAATCCTCGGACGTATACGGTGCGATCGTATCTCGACGAGATGTCCAGGCGTCACGGGTGGGTGAAGTATCGCTACGCCTGGTGGGGCGAGCCGCGGCTGGCGATGGGGCTGTGGGCGCTCGGCTCGGTCGTGGTGGTTGGCGGCATCTGGCCGACGGTGTTGAACCTGCTCGTCGGCGCCGGTTACAGCCGGCCGCGTCCGGCCCCGGAACCGGAGTATGACTTGAGCCGATTCAAGGGCGAGCCGCCCCTCGCGGCCGTCGCGGCGCCGGCGGACGATTCGCGCCTGGCGGAACTGGAGGCGAAGCTGCTGAGCGACCTGGAAACGGACGAGGCGGATCGCCGCAAAGAGCCGCCGGCTCGACCGAAGGATCCGTCGAAGCTCACGGGAGGCCCGCTATCGCCGGCCCAAGGGGGTGCTGCGAATGGCGAGAGTTCGAAAAAGTTTGATGGCGAGTTCTACCCGGTTGCCCGCAGCGCCCCGTCGCCCAAGCCGAAGAAGGCGTGTTAACGTCGGCCAATCACGATTCGATCTTCCGCGATTTCCTTGAGAACCATCGACAAACCGCTATACTTTCCCCTCCCGGTCGTGGAAGCGGGCCTTTATGCCCGCGCGATGACGGGGCCAGGCGGCATGCCTCAGAACCATGCGCTCTGGCAAATGCGCTTAAGCCGGCCATCGCATACTCAAACTCCCAGGTTTGAGAGAGATGGAACCGCGGCGCCAGTCCTGAGGCGGGCACTCGTGCGCAACGCATGGGCCCGTTAGAAAGTGTTGGTCAATGGGCCGTTACATCGGACCGAAGGTCAAGCTGTCGCGCCGCGTCGGGGCGCCTATCGCCGACATCCCCAAGCACACCGCCAAGGAATTGAATCTGCCGGGCATGCACGGGTACCGCGGCCGCCGGGCCACGGAATATGGCGTGCGCCTTACCGAGAAGCAGAAACTGCGCTATCACTATGGAATGCTCGAGAAGCAGTTCCGGCGGTTCCTCGATATCGCGAAGAAATCCAAGGGCAACACCGGCAACAGCCTGATGCAACTGCTGGAAACCCGGCTCGACAACGTGCTGCGCCGCCTCGGCGTCGGCCGCACCATCTGGGCTACGCGGCAGATCGTCGCGCACGGCCATGTGATGGTCGACGGCGTGAAGACCGACATCTCCAGCTTCATCGTCAAGCCGGGACAGACCATCACCTTCAAGGAGAGCATCCACAAGGTCCTGCGCGACAACATGGAGCAGAACGCGGGACATAACGTCCCCAATTGGCTGGAGTGGAACCCCGCTCAACTGACGGCCAAGATCAACGCGCTGCCCACGCCAGAGGACGTGCCGTTCGAGGTGAATCTGAACCTGATCATCGAGTTCTACCGCTGATCGCCAGACTCCAATCCAGACAGGAACGGCAGGCCCGGGCTCGTTGGACCCGGGCCTCTTCGTTCCCCGGCTTTCCCGACGGCGCAAAATGAGGAAGTAATGGCGCTGACCTTCGCCGCCAGGTCCGATAACCTACGCGGCCAAACACCCCCAAGCGACCGAGATACCCTACAGGCTCCATCTTCACTCAAGTTGTGACTGATGGGTACCGATGGTTAAATGGGAAAGATGGAGAAGGCAGCAGGTAGAACCGGAATGGCTCGCTTGCTCCGAATTTCAGGGATCGAAGTATTACTCCGACGGAGCGTCTTATGAAATCGGTATTCACGACCGGCGAGGCAGCTGAGATTTGCAAGGTCTCGCAGCAAACCATCATCCGTTGCTTCGACAGCGGACGGCTCAAGGGATTTCGCGTTCCGGGCAGCCGGTTCCGCCGGATCCCTCGTGAGGCGCTGATCGCCTTCATGAAGGACAACAACATCCCGCCGGATGCATTGGATACCGGCAAACAGAAGGTCCTGGTCGTGGACGACGACCCCGAGATCGTGGAACTGTTTGTGGACGTGTTGGAGCGCGATGGCCGATTTGAAGTGAAGACGGCCTCCACCGGCTACGACGCGGGCGTGCTCACGCAGGAGTTCATGCCGGATCTGGTGATCCTCGACTACATGCTGCCGGACATCAACGGTAACGTCGTGTGCCAGACGATCCGCGCCAACCCGAACTTCGAGCACATGAAGATCATCATCGTCTCCGGTGTCGTGAACCAGGACGAGATCAACGACCTGCTCAAGAGCGGCGCCGACGAATTCGTGAAGAAGCCGTTCAACATCGAGAAGCTCATCGAACGCATCGGAGAGCTGTTGGCGGTATAAGATTGTCACGGGCATCCGTTGGACGGGTTTAGAACTCGCTCGGCTAGAGGGGCAGGTTTCCAAGCCTGCCCTTGTCCGCGCCATGGGAACCGAGCCACGCACGTGGCGTCTGCCGCCGGCAACTTATGTCCGACCTGCGCGAAAAACGCGTCGAGCTGATCCTCCAGCAGCTCGAAGAGCTGCCTACGCTTCCAGCGGTTGCCGTCCGCGTGCTGGAAGCGACGGCGAGCGACACCTCCTCGATCGACGAGGTCGTGCGGCTCATCAGCAGCGATCCCCCGCTCACAGCCCGAATCCTCCAGTTGATTCACGGGGCCGAAACCGGCGTTCGGGGCGAAGTCACCTCCGTTGAGCGCGCCGTTGTCGTGCTCGGATACGAAGCCGTCCGCAGTGCCGTGCTCGCCGTCAGCGTTTTTCAGGCGTTGGCCGATAACGGCGACCAGGCCGGCTTCAGCCGCGAGGAATTCTGGAAGCATTGCATTGCCGTCGCCTGCTGTGCGGAACTGCTCGCCGAATGCACCGCTCCCCAAAGCAATGGCGCTGAGCACGCCGCCGACAGCCGCCCGCCCATCAATCCTTCTGAAGCGTTTATCTGCGGCCTGCTCCACGACCTGGGCAAGGTGGCGCTGGATGCGATGCTTCCGAAGAGCTTCGGCCGCGTGATCGAGGCGGTTGACCTGCTCCGCGGCAACATCGCGGACCTGGAGCGCACGATCATCGGCTTGGATCATCTCGTTGTCGGAAAGCGCCTCGCCGAGCGCTGGATGCTCCCAAGCGTCATCCGTGACTGCGCCTGGCTGCATGGCCAGCACCCGCAGGCGCTGCCGGCGACAGTGAAGCGGCCGGGCATGGTGAATCTCATCACCTTGGCCGACCTCCTCGTTCGCGAGCGGCACCTTGGCTACAGCGGTAACTACACCTTCAGCGTACCCCGCCAGGCATTGCTGGAAGCCACCGGGCTTACGCCGCAGCAGGTGGAAGCCGCGCTGGCCCGGCTGGTCGATGCAATCGAGCCCCGTGCCAAGGCGATGGGCCTCGGCCAGTCCAGCACCGGCGAGCTCTATCAACAGGCACTTGCACAGGCCAATCGAGAACTCGGACGGGTCAGCGGGCAGCTTGCCGCCAAGAACCGTCGGCTCGCAGTCCGCGCGAAATTTTTTGATGCCCTGAGCCATTTCCAGAGCGGGCTGCGTCCCGATGCGCCGCCGCTGACTGTCCTGCAGGCGATCGCGCAGACCGGCGTTGGCGTTCTGGGAGTCAAATGTGTCAGCGCTTTCTCGCTGCCGCCAGGTCGAGACTTCGCCGAGACCGTCCTTTGCAACGAGGCCGGCGAGATCTTCGATCACTCGCTCATCGATCTGCCCGGCATGTCGATGGTGACGGGTGACGCCTTGATCGGAATGGCGGCGCCGCTCGCCCTTGCGCCCGAGGCGAGCGGATCGACCGCGTCCGAGAATCCCGAGCCGGCTTCGCGACCGCAGAGCCGCGCTCCCGGCGATGGTCCCGTCCTGCCGGTCGGCGACGATCTGGAATGGCTCGTCGGCACCATCTCGCCACGCCTGCCTGACGCGAATCGATACTGGATCTGCCTGGAGGCCGACGGCGCCTGCATCGGCGGAATCGTGTGGGGCGCCCCGGCAGGCGAAGCACAGCGCCTCAGCACCCAGGTGCAGGAACTATCGGCCATCGCCAACGGCTGGGGGCTGGCGCTGCGCACCGCGCAGATACGCGAAGAGGCGCGCACCCTCGCCGAGCAGCTCGCCGACGCAAACCGCCAGCTCCTCAGTGCCCAGAACGAGATCCTGCGCAGCAGGATGATGATCAGCATTGGCGAGATGTCCGCCGGCGCTGCCCATGAGATGAACAACCCCCTGGCGGTAATCAGCGGGCGCTCACAGTTGCTGGCGACACAACTATCAGACCCCAAGCACAAAGCCGCCGCGCATCTCATTCACGAGCAGTCGCATCGTCTCAGCGCGATCATCAGTGAGCTGATGGACTTCGCCAAGCCCGAGCCCCCTGAGCCGCGCGAAGTGGACCTGGCCGAGCTCGTCGGGCAGGCATTGCACGAAGCCAAGATGCACACCGATCCGGCCGATAGGGAAATCGAGGTGACGATGCAGGACGTGCCGCCGGTCATCGTCGACCCGCAACAGGTATCGGCGGCGCTGCGGGAAGTGATCGACAATGCCCTGCATGCGACCGACCCGTCCGCGGGGCATGTCGCGGTGCACGCGGCCTACGACCCGTACTCGTCGCGCGTGGTCGTGACCGTTTCGGACAACGGCTGCGGGATGGATGAAAATACCGTGAAGCGGGCGTTCGACCCGTTCTTCAGCAACAAGCCGGCCGGCCGCCGGCGCGGCATGGGACTTGCCAAGGCGCTGCGCTGGGTTGAAGCCAGCGGCGGGTCCATTCGCCTGGAGAGCCGGCCCGGGCAGGGCACCCGTTCGATCCTGCTGCTGCCCGCGGTGAAGACCGACGCGCCGGAAACCAAAGCGCCCGAACGGAAGTTGGCGCACGGAAGCTGAGACGAGAACTGATTACCGATCTGTGTTCGCGGCCAGGGAGGGCCGCTGGCGCATTTGTTGACGCGCGCAGTGCAACCTTGAAAGAGGCCGATCATGGCTCCCGTAGTCAAAGCATCGACTCCCGAAACGGCCAAGCGCCACATCCTGGTGGTCGATGATGAGCCCAACCTGGTGGAATTGATCGAGGACGTGGTTCGCGGCAGCACTGACTGTGGCGTGGTCGTCGCCGCCAGCCTGGATCAGGCCCGCAAGATTCTCGCCACCGCGAAGATCGCGCTGCTCGTCACCGACGTGAACCTGCCGGACGGGGACGGCATGTCGCTGATCCCCACCCTGCACAAGCATCAACCCGGGGCCAGCGCGATCGTGATGACCGGCGCGCCGAGCATGGACGGCGCCATCAGCGCCTTGCGCGGCGGCGCGCTCGACTTCGTCCCCAAGCCCTTCACGCACGACCAGCTCGTCGACCGCATCCGCAAGGCCCTCGACCAGCAGGCCCGCGCCGCCAAGGAGGAGAAGCGGTTCGATCGTTTGCGCGAGGCGGTCAAGCGCCTCAATGCTTCACGCCGGACCATCAGCAAGAAGGTCGACCTGCTGTGCAACGATCTGGTGAGCGCCTACGGCGAGCTCTCGCGGCAGCTCGATGGCATCCGCACGCAGGAAGGATTCCGAAAGTTCGTCGCCAGCGCCAAGGACCTGGAACAGCTCCTGTGCCATGCGATGGACTGGCTCCTGCGGCAGATCGGCTATGCCAACGTGGCCGTCTGGCTCGCGGGCGAGGACGGCGAGTTCCAGCTCGGCGCCTATATGAAGTACACCGTCGCCGGCGAAGCAGCCTTGACCGAAGCGCTGCGGCGCGTGCTGCTGCCGATGGCGGTCCGTGACGGGCTGCTCCGCGTCTCCACCGAAGAAATCGCCGACAAGTTCACGCCGCAGGAGATGCACCATTTGAAGGACCAGGACGTGATTGCAGTCAATTGCACGTACCTGGGTGAATCGCTGGCCGCTCTGGTCTTCTTCCGCGATGTCCGCGCCCCCTTCACCCAGGAGGACGAGGCGCTCCTGAAGTCGATCAGCCCGATCTTCGCCCTTTCGCTGGCGAGCGTCGTTCGCGACGCCGACGCGGAGGACCCCGAAGACTCAGGCAATAGTCCCTTCTACGACGGCAACACCGACGTCGAAGACGACGACGAGAAGCCGAAGCGCAACGATTCCGCCGACTGGTGGAAGCACGGCGGCGAGCCTCCGTTCTAAGCGCCGAGCGGTCTTTTTTCGCGGCGATGTGCAGCGGATCGCTCTCGAACAAATGAACTGGCTTCTCGTCGAGCGGCGGCGAAACCAGCAGGATGCTTGATCACGTCGCGCGCTCTTCAGTCGTACGCCATCCGCTTGTGGTCCCCCAGCAATCGACGCTGGCGCGGATTTGCCATCTCCAACACTTTCGGGTTGAACTGCCACGTCAGGAATGGCGAGAAGTGCTGCGCCGTGTTGCGGATCCCGTAATGCACCTGCAGCAGGTAACGTGTCTGGTCCGCGGTCGCGTTGCGCGAACCCGAATGCCAGATCTCGCTGCGGAAGAAGAGGACGTCGCCGGCCCTGCACAGCACCGGCTCGGGCTCGCGCCCGTGCCAGGCGCCCTCTCCCGCCTTTGGCCCGCGACCGGCCTTGTGCGAGCCGGGAATGATTAACGTCGGACAAAGCTCTTCGGTAATGTCCGACAGGTAGTAGTGGGCGGTGCAGATATAGTGCGGCAGCTGAAAGTCCGTCCGCTCAAACACCTCTTCGGGCAGGGTCATCATAAGCTGATCGATGTGCATTCCGCCCGCGCCGCCGTCATGGGTGGGGTGTGACCGCCAGGCGGTTTCGCCGATGATGTGGCAGTCGGCCCCGAGCACCGACTCGGCCAGGTCCGCCACGCCGGCGCGATCGATGAACTGCAGGAAGTAGGGGCTCTGATTGAAGACGTTCTTGTAATGGTCCGTCGCGCCGACGCTGTCCCAGTGCATTGGCCGCAGTTGATCGATGGCTGCGTTGGCCTCCTTTACTTCGGGCGCCGACAGGACACCGGGAATCAGCGCGAAGCCTTCATCGTGCATCGCGCGGGTCATCCCCGCGACGTCATCGATCGCGAAAGTCTTCTGGCGGTAGGCAAACGTCTGCTCGGAAACGGTCATCGCAACTCCTCTTGCCGCTGAATCTGCATCTGAGTTTACCGGCGGGAAGAAAACCGGAGCTATAACGGCATTCCGGAAAATCAGGACAGTTTTCCGGTCTCCCTGAAGCCCCTGGGCGAGGCTTGGACCCCGGCCTTGAAGGCGCGTGCGAAATGACTGCTGTCGCAGAACCCGCAACTTCCGGCGATTTCTGTTATGGGAAGTCGAGTCGTCAGCAGAAGGTGCTTTGCCTGTTCCAGCCGTAGTTGCATCAGATACTTTCCCGGCGAGAGGCCGGTAGTCGCCTTGAACAGCTCGCAGAAGTAGGGCGGCGAAAGGTGCACCGACTCGGCGATCGATTCGATCCGCAAGGGTCGCGACAGTTGATCTTCCATGAAGGTGATCGCGTCGTACACCGCCGACTCCTTGCCTAGCTGTTCGGATGGCTGCCGCGCCGACACCCCGCGTGAAACGAACGCGCGGTCGAGGATCACCAGCAGCTCCAGCAGCTTCGCCTTCGCCAGCGCCTCAAACCCCCGCTGCCGTCCGGCCAACTCCTGCATGATTGCCCGGAGGCAGCCCTCGACCGCCTGTCGCTGCAAGAGCTTCAAGTGAAGCTTGTAGCTGGCCCCTAAGACGGCTCCTTGCGGGCGTGCCGCGCTAAACAGTTCAAAGAAGCTTGGCGATCCTGCCGCTTCCAGCTCGCCTTCAACCAGCTCCGGCGAGAAAAGCAAATTGTAAATCTCCAGACATTCGCACTGGCTGTATGCATGCGACTCCCATGGGGCGAGGACGAATACGTCGTTCGCCAAAATCTCGTACGCGCTTGCAGCGCCATTAGAGTAGGAGGTACCCGACTTCTGCTTAAAGTCTGCCGGCCGTCGTTCGTGCGCGCCCTTCCCTCGCGAGACCAGCACGATCTCTACAAAGTCGTGCGTATGCAGCGGCGCCGGGCCCTGGGAGCCGCGCCGGACCGATAGCGGAAGCCGTCGGATGGGAAAGAGCGTCGAACCGCGAAGGACGGGAATCGTGCGCATCATCTATAACCGCCACTGGCATTTTCCGGTCGGGCCGGGCGCTATAATCTTATGCCTCGGCCGCGTGAAGTGCAGCCCAAGATGATTCAATACGTCCGCAATCCGCCGTTGGACAGCCGGCAGCTCAACGAGCTGTTCGGCGTGTCGTGGGCGAACTGGCGCGAACGCAATTTCACTTCCATCCTCGCCCACAGCTTGGGGTGCGTCTGCGCCTTTCAGGACGACCGGCTGATCGGTTATGTCAATGTCATATCGGATGGTGGTATTCACACCTTCATCCTCGATACCGCGGTCCGCCCCGAGTGTCGGCGGCAGGGCGTCGGGACGCGACTGGTAAGAGAAGCGGCGGTGATGGCCCGCGATGCAGGAGCGGTGTGGCTGCACGTCGACTTCGAACCTCACCTCACCGGTTTCTATTTCCGCTCCTGTGGATTCACGTCCACCGCCGCAGGTCTGCTTCGCTTGATGTGAGCGATGTTCCTGACTTGGCGCTGTGACGACGGCGGAGGACTCGGGCGGTAAACTCCCTTTCATGTCCCTCAACCACGAGCTGGCCGCGCTCTTCAAATCCTTTGCCCAGATCATGGAGATCCGCGGCGAGAATACGTTCAAGGTCATCGCCTTCACGAAGGTGAGCCGGATCCTGAACGACATGACGTTTGATTTGCGCAAGTGCTTCGAGGAGGGGAAGCTTTGCGATTTGGAGGGCATCGGGGCGTCGAGCCAGAAGATCATCGAGGAATACATCAAGATCGGCCGCAGCGTTGACTATGAGGAGGTTGCCGCCAGCGTGCCAGCCGGGCTGATTCCGCTGCTGGAGATTCCCGGCCTGGGGCCGAAGACGATCAACCAGGTGTGGAAGCAGCGGGGGATCACGAATCTGGAAGGGCTCGTCAAAGCGCTCGACGACGGCTCGCTTCTATCCCTCAAAGGACTGGGTCAGAAGAAGATCGACGGGATCAAACAGGGAATCGAGCTTCGCTCGCAGGCGGCGGGGCGTATGGGAATCGTCGACGCGTTGCCGATTGCTCAGAGCCTCGTGCAGCGGCTTCGCGAGCTGCCGGGGGTGAAGCAGGCCCAGATCGCGGGCAGTCTTCGGCGCTGCCGGGAGACCATCGGCGACGTGGACCTGCTCTGTTCATTGAGCGAGAAGGGCTCCGGCGCTGCCATCGCCGCGGCCTTCGTGAAATTTCCGGAGGTGCAACGTGTGCTCGTGCAGGGGCCGTCGAAATCAAGCGTGCTAACGGCGGGGGGACTGCAGGTCGACCTTCGCATCGTGCCGGCGGAAAACTTTGGAGCAGCGTCGCTCTATTTCACCGGCTCCAAGGAGCACAACGTGAAGCTCCGCGGCAGAGCGCTCGATCAGGAGCTGACGCTCAATGAGTGGGGGCTCTACAAACTTTCCGAGTATGACAAGGCCGCGAAGAAGACCGCCGAGGCGCCGCCCATCAAACCGGCCGCCAGCCGGACCGAACATGATGTCTATGAGAAACTCGGTCTGAGCTACATCGAGCCGGAGCTGCGCGAAGACCGCGGCGAAATCGAAGCCGCCGAGCAAAAATTACTTCCGGAACTGGTCAAGCTCCAGGACATCAAAGGGGACCTGCACACCCACACCACTGCATCCGACGGCATCGCTTCGATCGAGCAGATGGCCGAGGCTGCGGCGGAGCTGGGCTATGAATACCTCGCGATCACCGATCACTCCAAGAGCCAGGTGATCGCCAACGGGCTTACTGCCGACCGACTGCTGGCCCACATCAAGCAGATCCACAAGGTTCGCGACCGGCTCAAAGGCATTCACCTGCTCGCTGGGTGCGAGGTCGACATCCTGATCGATGGCCGACTCGACTTTGAGGATGCGATCCTGGCGGAGTTGGACTTTGTCGTTGCCAGTCCGCACATCTCGCTGAAGCAGGACGAGCGAAAGGCGACGGATCGGATTCTGCGGGCGGTGGAGAATCCATACGTGAACGTGATCGGTCATCCGACGGGGCGGCTGATCGACCGAAGGCCGGGGCTGCCGTTGTCGTTCGAGCCGATCTTCCGCGCTGCGGCGGCGGCGCAGACGGTGATGGAGATCAACGCGGGATATCCGCGTCTGGACCTGAACGAGCTGAATGCGCGGGCGGCGATCAACGCTGGGGTGGTGCTGTGCATCAACACCGACGCGCACAGCACGGAGGAGCTTTCGACGGTGAACTTTGGGGTGAACGTGGCGCGGCGGGCGTGGGCTTCGAAGGCAAACGTGCTCAATTGCCTGTCATGGACGCAGCTCCGTGATCTCCTGCAGCGCAAAAGGAAGCTTGTCTAAGTTCGACTTTCGCACTTTTTAAGCAGATGAAACGAGCGTTCCAAAACAAGAGAAGCCTCTCTGACAATGCGTGGTTGGAAGACCAAGGCATTGAGCAAGGAGGCTCCCGTGTCTCTTGTACCCTCGTTCCTCGACCTGCTGCAACCGTTGTCTTGCGTGATGACCACGCCGACCTTCGGCAGCTTTGTGACCGTGCTCACCGGCTGGGTCCACGCCCGCCGACACACGGTGACCGGCATGATCCTGGCGGCCGACGCGGTGGGCACCAAGCATCATTCGGCCTATCACCGCCTCTTCGCCGCCGCCCGCTGGTCGCTGGACGAGTTGGGGCTGGCGGTCTTCGCCCTGATGCTCCCGTTGCTTGGGGATCACTTGATTCTGCTGGGCATCGACGACACGCTGGCGCGCAAGCGCGGGATGAAGGTCTTCGGTGTCGGCATGCACCACGACCCGCTCCTGAGCACGCGCAAGACGGCGATCACCAACTGGGGGCACTGCTGGGTGGTGCTGGGCGTGGTGCTCAAGCTGCCGTTCTGCGGCGAGCGTTGGTTCTGCCTGCCGATCCTCTTTCGTCTCTACGTGCCCAAGAAGACCGCGAGCAAGAAGGGCCTGCCATACCACACCAAGCCGCAGCTTGCCGTGCAGATGCTCGATCTGCTGTGCGGACGCTTCCAAAACCAGCCGTTTCACGCGGTCGGCGACTCGGCCTACGGCGGCAAGAGCGTGCTGCTGCACCTGCCGGTCAACTGCGGCCTGACCAGCCGGCTGACGATGGACGCCCGGCTGTACGACGCGCCGCCGGCGCGGCGCAAGAGCCGCAAGGGTGGCCGCCCGCGCAAACGCGGCACGCGAATGCCGACACCGCAGCAGATGCTCGGCGGACGCTGCCGGCGCCTGACGCTGGACATCTACGGACGCAAGGACAAGAGCCGCGTGGCCGAGTGCGTCGCACGCGTTTACGCCGCGCCGGATCGGCCGCTGAAGGTCGTCGCGGTCGAACCGCTCGTCGGCGGACGCAGGAGCCAGGCGTTCTTCTCGACCTGTCCGGACGATACCGCCGAGCAGGTGCTGACGCGTTACGCGGCGCGCTGGGCGATGGAGGTGACCAACCACGACGCCAAGGGCCAACTGGGCTTCGAGGAGCCGCAGGGCTGGACGAGGCGGGCGGTGCAGCGAACCGCGCCGACGGGCATGCTGCTGTACTCTCTGGTGGTGCTGTGGTTCAGCCGCGAGGGACATCGTCACTACCAGCCGCCCCAGCGGCCCTGGTACCTGGGCAAGACACAGGCGTCGTTCCCCGACATGCTGGCGACGCTGCGTTGTCAAAGCGTCAAGAACGAGGTTTTGTCGATGCACCTGCATGGCCGCGGTAGCAGAAACGTCCTCAACTGCCTGCTCCACGCGGTGAAACAGGCTGCGTAAATGCGAAAGTCGAACTAAGCATCAGAACCATTGCGGCGTTTGTGCGTCGAAGATTTGCGAACCGCGGGATCGGCGGCGATAATCGGCGGCCCAGAGGGCAAGTCAAGGGTCAACCCGCCGACGTTGTTCCAGGTTTGGGCCGAGCTGCGGTGTTGCGGCTGCGGTCGCGATGGGGTTGTCAATCAGGGTGGAAGGTATGCCGGTCACAGTCACCTGCCCGCGGTGTAAGTGTAACTTCGCGCTTCCGGAGGGCGTGCAGTCGGCCTCGGCGCAGTGCCCGCGCTGCAAGCTGGTCTCGACATTCACCGCAGCGCCGGCAGCTTACGGCCGGGCCGACGCCGATACGGTCGACCTGGGGAACAGCGGTTACACATGCCAGGTCTGCGGCAACGCGTTTGACGCATCGCAGGTATACGAGCAACAAGGATCCTACATCTGTCACGGCTGCTACGCGCGCGGCGCGACGCCCGCGCCCTCTGCTGGGGCCTCACGATCGCGGGGATCATCGGCCGCACGTCGACCCGCCAGGTCTGCGGGCAGCAGCTTTGCCGTTTGGGCGGTATGGGGCATCGCCATCGCCGCGACGGCAGCCGGGCTCTTCTTCGTGAAGCGGCGAATGTCAGCCGAGCCTTCGGTGGCCACCTCGCAGCCGGCGCCCCTCGTCGCCTCGCAGCCGGCGCCGCTGTTAGAAGTTGTTCCGCAGACTACTCCCGCGCCGTCAGCCGCTCGTTCCTCCTGGGAAAAGCAAAACGCGCGTTACATTCACCAACTCCTGCTCGCGGCGCAGCAGTTGACGTCCAATACGCCCGCCGCCGCCCGAAAGAATTACCAGAAGATCTTCGCGCTGGTCGAAGGACATGAGGCACAGATCAAAGATCCCCAGCTGCAGCAGGACCTGTCGGCCGCCAAAGAAGCCTATGCCGCGCTCGAAGCTGCTCCAGAGCCGAGTCCGACGACCGTCGCCAGCGCGGCGTCCGAGCAACCATCGACGACAACGCCGCCTGTTGAACGGCCTGCCACCCAAACCGCCGCAGCAACTCAACGGGCTGCGATCGATCAGCGGCAACTGACGACCCTTCTCAGCGAGGCCAGGGCCCTGGCGGGAAAGGGTGACCGCTTCGCGGCGCTCGAAGCGTATCGCGCGGCATTCGACGTGGTAAGCGATCGTCAGGCCGAGCTTCCCGCTGATTTGCAGAAGCAGATGGTTGATGCCATCGCGGCTCGGACACGTCTTCGCGGCGAGTTGAAGGATTCGCCAGAGCTTCCGGCACGCACCGCTGCGGGCCTCTTACGGCAGGGAATGGAGGCGCTGGCCGACAGCAAGTGGCAGGCCGGCCTGGAGTCTCTTGCGGATGCACGGCAGATCCTCGAGAAGCGGCTGAAGACGCTGGACGAGCGAGCCACTGACGAAGCATACGTCAACGTGCTTCAAGGCATCGCGATCGGCTACGTCCAGACCAGGCAGATCCAGAAGGCCGCAGCCTTGTTCGACGACAAGGCGCCCCTGGGAACCCTGATCGAGAAGCGTCCGACGCGCGATCTGGTATGGAACCGCGCGGCGATCGACATGGTGCAGAAGTTCCGCATCGAGCGATCGCTCAAGAGCCTCAAGCAGCAGCTCGCCGCCGGCAAGAAGGTCGACGAGGACCTGCTGAACCTCTTTGGCACGGTTCTGGACTTCGCCAGGGAAAAGAGCGACTACGACCGGAAGAAGCCGGAGCAGCGACCGCGCCTGCTCGTGGAATCCGACAAGCTCTATGAGGAGAAGAACGCGGAGTTGGAGGCGACCCGGCGCCCGATGCGCCGCTGGGGCACGCAGTGGTTGGGCGAAAGCGAAATGGAGGAGAAGCTGCGCCTGCAGCGCGAAGCGCAGTCGGTCTATGACTACGCGCGCGAAGCAGTCTCCAATGCCGAGCGCGACCTGGGAACCGCCCGCCGCGGGCACCTGCGCCGCAAGGGCAACATGTCCTACTATGAGGTGAACGAGGCGGAGGTGAAGGAGGCCGAGGCATCGCTCCGCTCCGCGAAGAACACCGCAGAGAAGGCGCGGGGGGCCATTCCTCGGCCGGTCTGGCTGGCCAAGGTCGAGCCGCAGGTGCCGCGGGCGCAGCTCGAAGCGATAGCGAGCGCGACGCCGCCTGTTTCGGCGCCGCCTGCGCCCGGACCGATGTTCACGCCGCCATCCGACCCGGGCGCTGCCGGGGTGGGGTCTGAACCCACACCTGCACCGCCGATCGCAGCAGTTCCGCCGGCGGCCGTCCACGTGGTCCGCTCGGCCGCCGCATTTCCGGTGGACCGCCTGCGGCTCATTACCGCCGCTGCACCGCTGGCGGAGGCCCAGAGCGTTCGCGTTGAAGACACGCAGGGCGGGCAGTTCAAGGCGCGGGTCATCGCAAAAGCGGGCGCGCTGGCGCTCCTCGAGGTCGAAGCGAAGGACGTGAACGGAGCCATGCCGTTCCTGAATCTCGCCGATTCCGCGCACGCCGGCCCGGTTCGTTGCGCGGGCTTTCCCGAGCCCAGCCTGTTCCTGCCAAGTGTCGAGGTCTTCGACGGCACCATCGGCACGCCTCCCGCGCAAGGCGAGTGGCAGGTGAGCCTCTCCCGCCATCCGCGCCTGGCCGGCGCGCCGCTGCTCGATGCGGGCAACGCGGTGGTCGGCGTGGTGATCGCGCAGCGCGACGACCTTGCGCAGAAACTCCCGGCGGTGAGCGTCACCGAACTTCGCAGCTTCCTCGAAGGCGCCAACGCGATGCCGGCGCAGGCCTGCGCCAATCCCGACCCATCGCTCATCTTTCACGTGATCATCGAGCAGTAAGCAGCGAACCGTGCGCGGGGAAGACTCCACGAGCGCGCGGGCCCGGTGGGCGACCTCCAAACCAGCCTCTGTATCAGTCAGCGGAAAAAAGAGAACGGACCGAAGGGGAGCCACCGCCTCCGGTCCGTGCTAAAAGATCAACTGGATTCGTCGAGAAGATAATACCCGTTTTTGGATCGTCAATGCGGAACGCAAAGAAGATTGCTCGGAATTCTTGTCGGCACGCCTCCTGCCGTCGACGACATTCGCGCGGTTTCGGCGTGGGTCAGGTCCTCGATAGCAGCGCCCGCAGCAGCGGTTCGATCGCGCTCCACACCGCCGGATCGCGCACCGCGAAAAGCAGGTTCGTCTTCAGCCAGTCGACCGGGTTTCCGATGTCGTGCCGCTTCGCGCTCAGCACGACGCCGTGAATCGGCTCGCGCTCCCGCTGCAGCCGCAGCGCGTCGGTGAGTTGAATCTCGCCGCCCTTGCCGGGCTGCGTGCGCTGCAGGCAATCGAAGATCGCCGGCGTCAGCACGTAACGCGCCGCCACCGCGAGCCGGCTGGGCGCCGATTCCGGCGATGGTTTTTCCACCAGCGTGTCGAGGCGGAGCACCCCTTCGCCGATATCCTGGCCGCCAACGATGCCGTAGCGATTCACCTTCTCCGCCGGCACTTCCTCCAGACCGATAATGGTTGTTCCCAGCTTTTGGTAGGCCTCCGCAAGCTGTTTGGCGGGAGGTTCGCCATCGCTGAAGATGGTGTCGCCGAGCAGGCAGAGGAACGGCTCATTGCCGACGTGCCAGCGCGCCTGCCACACCGCGTCGCCGAGGCCGCGCTGCCAGGGTTGGCGCACCGAGTGGATCTTCACGCGCTCCGCCAGCGCCTTCACCGAAGCGAGCAAGCCGCCTTTGCCGCCGGCCGCGAGCCGGTCCTCGAGCTCCGCGCTGCGGTCGAAATGGTCTTCGATCGCCCGCTTGTCGCGCGAGGTGATCAGGAGGACGTCATCGACGCCCGCGGCCGCGGCTTCCTCGACGACGTATTGAATGGTCGGGCGATCGAGCACCGGCAGCAATTCTTTCGGCACCGCCTTCGCCGCCGGCAGCATCCGCGTGCCGAACCCCGCCGCCGGAATGACCGCCTTCTTCACCTGCATGCCGCCTCGGCTGTTACTTGCGCACTCACCACGAAGGGATTCTTAACACGAAGGCGCGAAGACTCGAAGGGAAGAAGTAGCCGAAAGAGAACGTTCAAAGTTTCAGCCTTTCCAGGAATCCTTCCACCTCCGCCGGGGACCGGAGCACGTGGATACGGCGGCCGGTGGCGTAGCGATTGATCTTATCAATTACCGTGGCCCGGCTCCGGTTCGGGTAGTCCCAGACCCAACGAAGGAATTCCGGGTCGAACTTCTCGTCGCACTCGCTTGCCATGTCAGGGCGCGTCCGGCCGGCGTGCATCGCCACTCGCCTGAGCACTCGCCAGAGGCAGAGCCACCGCGGCAGGTCGAGGAAGATGACTGTGTCCGCGGCCGCCAGCCGCAGTTCCATCGTGCCGCCGAAGTTTCCGTCCATGATCCATTGAGGCCGGGCGACGAGCTCGCACACGGCGTCGACCCATTCGTCTTTCGGCGGCTCGACCCATCCGGGCCTCCAATGCTCGCGATCCAGATGAATGACCGGCAGGCCGGTCAACGCCCCGAGCCGCCGCGCGAGCACTGATTTTCCGGCGCCCCCGGATCCGAGTATCAGGACGCGGTTCATGTCATCACGCTTCAAGAGCATTAACCGCGAAGAGTTTTAACCGCGAAGGCGCGAAGACGCGAAGGGGAGAAGAACTAATGCTCTGTGAGGACAATTCGTTTGATTCCATCTTTGATGCGCGCGACGTTGAAATTGATGAGCAACCCTAACGCGTAGCCTGTGAGCTTCAGGTAGGTGAGGACCTGGGCGGCGAAAACGGGGTTGAACTTCTCGACCGCTTTGATCTCCACGATCACCAGTCGGTTGACGACGAGGTCGAGTCTTAGGCCGGCGTCCAGGCGGATGTCGTCATAGAAAACTGGCAGGGCGATTTGTCGCTCCACTTCTAATCCGCGTTTCCTCAGCTCGTGGGCGAGGCATATCTCGTAGACCGATTCCAGTAATCCAGGACCTAACGCCGAGTGCACCTTGAATGCTGAATCGACGACTGCGCTGGCGATTCGCTCAACTTCATCCGAAGTTGTCTCTCCGTATTGCATCCTGATTCTCTTCTTCGTGGCCTTCGTGCCTTCGTGTTCAAACTCTTCGACTTGGTTCTTCTTCGCGGCTTCGCGCCTTCGCGGTAACAATTCTTCTGCATCTCCGCGTTTGAGAAGCGAACCGATTACGGCTCAAAGATGATCGGGCGGAGCACGGTGCAGCGGATGGCGGCGAGGCCGTCGGTGAGTTGCTGGTATTGGCGGCCGTCGCGGTACAGGCCGCAGATGGCACCGCCGCTGCCGGCGAATTTAGCGCTGGCGCCGATCGATCGGGCCACCTCCACCATGCGCAGGTTCTCGGGCGCAATGTTCATGAAGGTGCGTCGCAGGTCGAAGTTCTCGTTCATCACCTTCGCCAGCTCATCCCAGCGCCCGGCCATCAGCGCCTCGCGCCCACGGTCGGTCAGCTCGCGATACTTCTGCATCGCCGCCACCACCGTGGCATCGCCTCGATTGAACAGCTCGCGCAGGTTCCGGTGCGGCACATCGCTCACCTCCGCCCGCTCCGGGTCGAACGCCACGTAGAGCGGCGGCATCTGCGGCGGCGTGAGCGGCTCGTAAATTCCGTAGCCGCGGCTCTCCAGCAGGTCGCGGTCGAAGTCCATGTAAACGATGCCTTCATACGTCTGGATCACGCGGTCCTGCAGCCCCGCGCTGATGCCCAGCTCGTCCTTTTCCACCGAGAGAATCAGGGAGGGCATCAGCTGTTGAGCGATCTCCACGCCGTAGAACTGCATCAGCGCGCGGATCGTGGCGGTCACGATCGCGCTGCTGCCGGAGAGACCGACCAGCCGCGGAATATCCGTCTCGTAGCTGATGGTGAAGCTGCGGCTCTCATCCAGCGGTCGGTCGTTCTGGTGGCAGTAGTCGTGGAAACGCTTGATGGCCGCCTTGATCAGGCGCATGCCGCCGTAATAACCGTGGAGCTTCTGGTCCTTGATGAAGCTGTCGACGCTGTCGAAGCGGCCGAAGTCGCCGTGAGTGGGGAGGATCTCAAAGTGCGGGCTCTCCCACATCCGCACGACCGCCGCGAAGTTGCGGATGATGAAGGAGATGGTCTTGCCGAAGTAACCGTCCGATGGATTTCCCACGAGGCCGGCGCGGGCGTGTGCTTTGGCAGTGAAGATCATGGCTCAGGATTCGTTGGTGAAGGATGATGCGAACATCAGAAGCGTCCAAGGCAGGCTCCCGGCGGCGCATCGAGTGACTCAGGGCGGCAAATCATACAGGAAATAGCCGCCATCGCTATGAATGAGCCGAGCCCCGATGGCATCTTCATCCGGCAGCGCGCGCCGCAGGAGTACGTACCGAGCCCCATACTTTCGGCCGGCCGTCGCCAGGTTCGAAGACGGCGCCGAGTCGTACTGCGCCGCAATGGCCGGCAACGTCCTGTAGAGCGGTCGCGGCAGGGCCCGCAGGTCAGCCATCGCCAACACGTCGCGCAGCCGGTCGCGCCACTCGCCCAGCTCCGATGAGAGCTGCGGCACGCCCTTGAAGTTCACGACGATTGCCCGCCGGGCGCGCAGGCGGAACACCTCCTCGTCCGGCGGCACGAGGAACACCCCATCCAGCGGCGTATTCGCCCGCGCCCAATGGCACACGCGCAGGTAAGCGGCATCGTGCATCTCGAGTCCCGGCACACGAATGCCCAGATGTGTCCATGAGAGCGCGATCACGCCGATGACCGCGCCGCAACCCAGGATCGATACTCTTCGGCTCAATGGGATAAAACGAATGAGGAGTGCGACCGCCGCCAGCGCGAAGAAGAGCTCGATCGATAGGAAGTTCAGGGCCACGAATGCGTCGAGCGCCGGCGCGAGCCCGCGCCTCAGGAACAGCGCCAGCCACGCGATCGCGACGAAGGCCAGGGCGGCGGCAGCGCTGCAGATCCAGAGCGGCCGGGTGCGGCGCGCGGCGATCGCCAGTGCCATGCAACCGAGGAGTTTCGGGAAGATGCTGAATCGGTAGAGGCTCATCTGGATGAGCGCCTCGCTCACATACCAGATTCCCGCGCCGATCAGCGCAATGCCGATCAGCGCGAGCATCAGAACAAAGATCAGGGCCGTTCGGCGCTGCGGCCCAGAACCGCCAGCGCGGGCGCGCCAGAAAACGATTGCCCCCGCGAGGACCGGGAGAAGGAAACTCGCCCACAGCCACCACGGCCAGCTCGAAGGATCGTAATGGTGGGGGTGCCGCAGGCGGACGTAAAGCTCGACAAACTCCGCCAGCGGCAGCGACGCGCGCTGCGCCAGCACCGCCTTCAGCGCCGGCAGCAAACTCACCATTCCAAGCGCGGCGAGGATCGCCGTTCCGATCAGCCATTGGCGCCCCTCGATGCCCTCGGAATCGCCTGAGGCTCGTCGTCGCCGTGCGCGGATCAGTTCCGCGATGCTCAACGCCCCCCACAAAGCGCCGCCGGCAATCGCATAATTCAGATGAAAGAGCGCCGCGATCCCGAGACAAGTCCCCGACGCCAGCGGCCTCCGCGCGGTCCACCAGTACAGTCCCCAGAGCATCGCGACGTTGGAGATGTTGCTGGGGAGGAACTCGCCGTCCTGCAGGAACTGGTACATCCCCAGCCCTGTGCCGCCCGCGAGCAGGTAGTAGAGCACGACTGACGAGAGGTACGCAGAGAGTTCGCCGCCCAACCGGCGCACCCATCGCAGCCATGCGACGTGCAGCAGGACCGCCAGAAAGAGGTAGCCAATCAGAAACACTGGCTCGATGATTCCGAGCCGCAAGAGCCAGGCGCTGGTGACGTTGAAGACGACGTGATACTGCAGCGTCGATCGCGCCCACCAGTCGTTCTGAAGAAGCCGCGGGTCGTTGCGCCGCAGCGCATCGACGAGATATACCGCGTGGTTCGATTCGCCGAACCGATAACCCCTGATGCACAGCGTAAGGGCAGCGCCGAGAACCACGGCGAAGACGATCGCCCATCGCGAACCGGCTTTCGGGGCGACGAATGTTGAAGGCTCGACATCGCTCGGCGCGCGACAGATGAGCGGTTGGACCGGCATAGGCCGCGGCCCAAGACAAGTACGCATCGTAAATTGACAATACACCGCCTTCGACGCTAGGACAGCCCGCTTTCGCGGAGAAACCCCATGAGCTCACACCATGTCCTCTTGATTACCGGCGGCGAGTGGCATGACTTTGCCGCGGGGTCGCAGATCCTGGCCAGCGCGCTCGAGGCCGCGCGGCACAAGGTCACGCGCACCGAGGATGCCGCCGCGCTCAAGTCGCTCGCTGGGTCCAATCACGACTGCGTCGTCCTCTACACTCAGGGCGACAAATTCGATGACGCGGGAATCGACGCGCTGGCGAAGTTTGTGCGCGGCGGCGGGGGGCTCGTGGGCATCCACTGCGCTTCGGACACCAACACGAAGTCCGAAACCTACATGAAGCTGCTCGGCAGCCAGTTCATCAACCATGGCCCGGTGTTCGATTTCAAGGTGAACGTGACCGAGCCGGAGCATCCGATCGCCCATCGCATCAAGGATTTTCGCGTGGTGGATGAGCTTTACGTCCTGAAGCCGCACGGCGAGTTCCAGACTTTCATGACCGCGTGGTGGGCCGACCAGCAGCAGCCCATGGCGTATAGCAAGAGCGAGGGCAAGGGCAGGGTCGTCTATCTCGCGAATGGCCATCATCCCGAGTCGTTGTCCAACAGCGAGTGGCAGCATGTTTTCGTTCGGTCGGTCCGCTACGCCGCTGGCGAGGACTGGGCAAAAAAGACGGTGAAGGTGGCCGCGATCGGCTACGGCGGGGCGTTCAACATGGGCAAGCTCCACCTCGAGTCGTGCAAGCGCGCCCGCCTGACTCCCGTGGCCGTCTCCGATATCGATCCAAAGCGCACCGCCAGCGCCAAGGCGGAGCTGGGCGAGCACATCCAGACCTTCACGAAGGTGGACGACCTGCTTGCAAAAAGCGACGCCGAGATGTGCATCATCATCACTCCGCACAACACCCACGCGCCCCTCTCGATCCAGTGCCTCGAGGCCGCTCGGCACGTCGTGACCGAGAAGCCTTACACGATCACGATCGATGAGGCGACCAAGGTGATCGAGACCGCGCGGCGCGTGAAGAAGATGGCGACTGTCTTCCACAACCGGCGCTGGGACGGCGACTTCATGGCGATCAAGAAGGTCATCAACAGCGGCATGATCGGCGATGTATTCCACATCGAGTGCGCCTTCGGCAGCTACGCCGAGCCGAAGATGGACTGGTGGCGCGCCAACAAGCAGATTAGCGGCGGCGCGTTCTACGACTGGGGCGCGCACTTCGTCGACTGGATCCTCAACCTGCTGCCGTACAAGATCGAGTCGGTCTCCGGCAGCTTCCACAAGAATGTCTGGCATCAGATCAGCAATGAAGACTACACCCACGCGTGGGTTCGCTTCGAAGGCGGCCGGACCGCGAGCCTGGAACAGAGCGCCATCTCCGCCATCGGCAAGGCGCGTTTCCGCGTGCTGGGCACGAAGGGCGGAATCGAGCAGAAGCAGGGCTGGACCGGGCAGGAGCCGCTGCGCGTCGTCTCCTTTCAAAACGGCATGCAGATCGACGGCAATGTCCCCGCGCTGGAGAGCGACTGGGACGGCTTCTACCGCAATGTCGCCGACCACCTGCTCCTGGGCGAGTCGCTGGCGGTTACTCCGGAGTCGGCGCGCAAGGTGATCGCGGTGCTGAGCCTTTCGGAACAATCCAACAACCAGAAAGGCGCGCCACTGGCAGTGCCTTTCGAGCAATAGTCCCAACGGCTTCGCAACGCCGGAGCAACGGGAACTTCCCCGCCGCTTGCGCATCCAAAGTCATCATGCCCACTCGACGCGATTTTCTCCGGCGGTCGGCGATTGGCCTGGCGGCGAGCGGCGTTTCGGGGCTGTGGCTTCGGGCCGACGAGGCGCCGACCGAACACAGCGGAGACCTTGGAACCTACGGGCAATACCTCAAGGAGCAGCCGGCCCCACCGCGCCGCGACGCGCCCGGCGGCCTGGCGCCGACCGAGGACAACATCCTCGGCCCATTCCATCGCAAAGGCGCGCCGTTCCGTGCGAAGATCACTCCGCCGCTCGAACCGGGAAAGGTGCTGTTGATCAGCGGGCGAGTGTGGGGTCACGACTCGCGCAAGCCGCTGGAGAATGCAGTGATGGATATCTGGCAGGCGAATTCCGAGGGCCGCTACGACAACGACGATCCGTCTCATCCGCCCGCGAAGGACGTGTTCCAAAACCGTGCCCGCCTCGTGACCGACGAATCCGGTTACTACGAGTACGAGACGGTGCATCCGGGTGCATATCAGATCGCCCCGAACGTCTGGCGTCCCAGCCACATCCACTACTGGGTTCGCTGCCGGGGCTATCAGGACTTGATCACCCAGCTCTATTTCAAGGGCGACCCCCGCAACGACACCGACACGTTTATCAAGAAGTCGCTCATCATCGCCCTCGCCGCCCAGAAGACGCGAGGGGGGACCTATGAGGCCGGCAGCTTCGACATCGTATTGGCCGCGGACAAGTGAAATTTCGATTTCGCCGTTCCTGCATCTCGCGGCTCAAGTTAGCCTGATCCCCTGACGTTTTTCTCAGGGGCGATGAATATGTCTGAGAAGTCCCAATCCGTAACCGAAGCCGCGACTCCATCGGCCAGGCCGAAGACCCAGCGCAGGCAAAAGCCGAAGCAGCTTCCGCCTTACAACGTGGTGTTGTTGAACGACAACGATCACACCTACGAATACGTGATCGAGATGCTGGCGGCTGTTTTCGCCTACAGCGTTGAAGAAGGGTTCCGGCTGGCGAAGGAAGTGGACAGCAACGGGCGCGTGATCGTGCTGACCACCCACAAGGAAAAGGCGGAGCTGAAGCGCGACCAGATCATCGCGTACGGCGCCGACCCGCGCATCTCCCGCTGCAAGGGAGCGATGGCAGCCGTCGTCGAACCGGCGCCGAATTGAGTACCCGTTCGTTCGCTATTTCACCCTGAGCCATCGCCGCACTGCGCTCACGCTCTGTCGAAGCGACTGGATGGTGCTCGTCCAGCGGCCGCGCCGCGCCGGCGCTGTGGCATGCCGCTTCGGCGCCGCGACAGTCGCTGTGATTCGTTTAGCGACCGCGCTGTCTCCATTCGGTTTCACTGCAGGACGACGGGGGCGCGCGGATGGAGCGTCGAGATCGATGGAGTCCGGCGCGCCCGACGGGATGCCCGTCGGGAAATCGCCCAACTCATCGCGGGCCTCGAGGGGCCGCTGCGACGGTGAAGGCCTCGGTCGCGGGAATCGGTCCTCCGGCCGGCTCTTGTCAGGACGGATGACCGCCTGCCCCGACAGGGTGGACGAAAGCGCCTCGAAGGGATCAGCGGGGCGGCGCGGCGAGGGCTCGTTGTCCTCCAGCGCGGGGGTTGGTCGCGGCGGGCCGGGGACGAACGCTCCTTCGTGAAAAAGCGCGCGGGTCTTGCCCATCAGAAGCGTGTCGCCGTCCTTCAGCGTGCGCCGCGTGACCAACTCGTCGCCGACGCGCGTTCCGTTCTTGCTTGCCAGGTCCAGCGCCGACCATCCGCCCGCTTCAGGCTCGATGCGGCAGTGCCTGCGCGACAGGAGGATGTCGCGCACGACGACGTCACACTCCGCCGATCGACCGATAACCAGCGGGCCGTTCAGCTCGCGCCGGTCAACCTCCTCGCCGCGGTAAAAGAAAGCAACGTAAGCCATCATGCGACGGACGTCGGCGGGGCAGTCCGTATCCTCATATCGAAAGGACAAGGCCGCGGCCGCTAGTTTTCCGTCCGTGCAATATCCCGCGTCCGGCACCCGCCCGGATATCATACTCCCTTCGGCCGGATGTGTTGGAGACGGAAACTTCTGCGTTCGCCGCGAGTCTATTCTGTTATGAGATGCTCGGCCTGGACGCTCCTGGCGCTGGTCGTTCTCGTCGCGGCGGCGCCGGCCACTCGGCCCGGCATCGCTGAGCAAAGCCGGTCCCTGCTCGCGGATTGGAAACCTCGCCTGGATGCGGCGCGTTTTCAGTACACCATCTCCGGTCCCTTCGTCATCGCGGGCGACGGGACGCTGGCGCAGCTCGCCGGCTATCGCGATCGCACCATTCTCGCCGCCGCCCGCGCCCTGAACGCCAGCTTCTTCAAGAACGAGCCCGCTGAGCCGATCCTGATCCTGCTGTTCGAAGATGAGGCGGCGTACCGCAGGCTCTGCAAGGAGTGGCTGAATGATGACGACGTGCCGCACTACGGCTTCTTCCGCCCGAGGGTCCACATCATGGTGATGAACGTCGGCACGGGAACCGGCACGCTGGTGCACGAGCTCACCCACGCCCTGATGGCCCCCGACTTCCCGAACGTCCCCGATTGGTTCAACGAAGGTCTCGCCAGCCTCTATGAACAGTGCTCGCTGGAAGGCGACACCATTCGCGGCCATGAAAACTGGCGCCTCTGCGATCTGCAGGTGGCCATCAAAGCCAACCGCCTTCGCCCGCTGACCGAGCTGGTCAAAGACCCGAAGTTTTACGCCAGGGAGCACCTTGGCCTGAATTACGCGCAGGCTCGCTACGTGATGTTTTATCTTCAGGAAAAAGGGTTGCTCAAGGATTTCTATTCGCGCTTCCGCGACAACGCCGCGCGCGACCCGACGGGAATCGAAACGCTCCAGACGCTGCTCGAGCCGCAGCCTCTCGATCAATTCGAGCGGGAATGGCGCAAGTGGGTTACATCGCTGCGATTCGAGGGCTGAGCGTTGTGGGATACGCGCACGACTTTTTCGCCTGCGACTGGTTGACTTCTCGATAAAAGAATATAGAATGAATCATTGATGCTTTCGGCAGTGTCGCCGGGGACGCTCTTTGAAAATTGAGGGATGAGATCAGGCGAAAAAGCGGCAGGCGACCGCTGGAGGTCGGCGGCCTGAATTGCGCGGCGACGGTCCGCATTAAACGCCGCTGCACGCGCGGGTTCCCTGTCAAAGACGCATGGAACATCGTCGTGGGCAGGCTGAGGACGCGAAAGCCCACCAAAACCCACCAAAGCCCACCATGAGCCGCCTGGCCCGGGCATCAGAAGCGGGTATCTTGCCCGGCTGGAGGAGGTCGCTTGCGGGTCAATGCGATTCGATTCATTCCCGCATGGCAAAGCCAAGCGGGACTTTGGGGCGCGGCTTAGTTTCGTGCGATGCTTACGTGGTTCCGGGAGCGGCAGGGCAACCGCATTCTCCTTTTGAAGGCAAAACTTGCCGAATCGTCGGTAAGCCCAGACCGCGATGCTGACTGAAAATCAATCGTTGCCGCAGGACCGACGACGACGCGGCGTCACGCTTTCCCTAGAATGCGGTTGCCCTGCCGGGAGCGGCGGTGAGTGCGCGGCTTGCTTGAGGGGCGCGCCCCACCCGCATAACATTCCGTTCCCTCCCAGTCACACCGGCTGCGAGAAGATGCTGTTTCGACGCACCACGCGTCGGCGCAGAATGGCTCAATCGACATCATGGCAAAGACCAAGGATCCATTCGCCGCCGAAGCAACGCTCACCAGCCTGGCCGGCGAGATGCGCTATTTCCGTCTCAACCGGCTGATCGAACTGGGCATCGGCCATGTGGACCGGCTGCCGTTCTCCATCAAGGTCCTTCTCGAAAGCTGCCTGCGCAATACCGACAACTTTGAGGTGCGTGAAGAGGACGTAAAAGGCCTGGCGGCGTGGAATGCGGAGAAGGTGAACGCGGTCGAGCTGCCCTTCAAGCCCGCGCGGGTGATCCTGCAGGACTTCACCGGCGTCCCCGCCGTCGTGGACCTGGCCGCGATGCGATCGGCGATGAAGCGGGCGGGCGGAAACCCACAGAGGATCAACCCGCTGGTCCCGGTCGACCTGGTCATCGACCATTCGGTGCAGGTGGATGAATTCGGCACGCAGCTGGCGCTGCTGCACAACGCGGAAAAGGAATTCGAGCGCAACCGCGAGCGCTACGAGTTCCTCAAGTGGGGACAGAAAGCGTTCAACAATTTCGACGTGGTCCCGCCCGCCACCGGGATCGTCCACCAGGTCAACCTCGAGTATTTGGCGAAGGTCGTCATGGTTAAAAATGGCGTCGCCATGCCCGACAGCCTGGTCGGCACCGACAGCCATACCACCATGATCAACGGGCTCGGAGTGGTCGGGTGGGGCGTCGGCGGAATCGAAGCCGAGGCGTGCATGCTCGGCCAGCCCATCTACCTCGTGACGCCGCAGGTCCTCGGCTTCCGGCTCAAGGGAGTGCTCCCCGAGGGATCCACCGCCACCGACCTGGTCCTCACCATCACCCAGATCCTGCGCTCACAGGGCGTGGTGGAAAAATTCGTCGAGTTCTTTGGCGATGGTCTGCAGGGCATGTCCGTCGCCGACCGCGCGACCATCGCCAACATGGCCCCCGAGTACGGCGCGACCATGGGCTTCTTCCCGGTGGACGATCAGACCCTCGATTACATGCGCCTGACCGGCCGCGACGTGAAGCAGATCGACCTCGTCGAGCGTTACTGCAAGGAACAGGGGCTCTGGCGGCAGTCGGCCATTGAGCCGGCGTTTAGCGAGACATTGGAACTCGACCTGCGCACGATCATGCCGAGCGTCGCCGGGCCCCGCCGCCCGCAGGACCGCGTCGAGCTTCGCGGCGTCAAGCAGTCGTTCCGTTCGACCCTGGTGGACGTATTCCACAAAGAAGTCGGTGAATCCGCCACCCCGCGCCTCGACCGCTGGTCAGCCGAAGCGCCGGTGGGCGCCGCGCATTCCGGCGCCGTGGACGCCGCGGGCAATAGCAAGGACGGCGACGAGGACGCGCGCGAGGCCGCGACCGTCGAGCACCTCAAGGGCGACAAGGCGAAGGATTCCGCTTTCGTCGCCATGGAAGACCAGTGGGTGAAGCTCGCTCACGGAGACGTCACGATCGCTGCCATCACCAGCTGCACCAACACCAGCAATCCCTCGGTCATGATCGCCGCCGGTCTGCTGGCCAAGAAGGCGGTTGAAAAGGGGATGAAGGTCCCCCCATACGTGAAGACCAGCCTGTCGCCCGGGAGTCGAGTCGTTACCGACTATTACAACAAGGCGGGCCTCACCCAATATCTCGACAAACTCGGCTTTCAAACCACCGGCTACGGATGCATGACCTGCATCGGCAACAGCGGCCCGCTCCCCGAGCCCATCGCCAACGCGGTCGACAAGAACGATTTGGTGGTCGCGGCGGTCCTCTCCGGCAACCGCAACTTTGAGGGCCGAATCAATCCGCACGTGAAGGCGAATTACCTCGCGAGTCCGCCGCTCGTGGTTGCTTTCGCGCTCGCTGGCACCGTCGACGTCAACCTGATGGACGAGCCCATCGGCAAGGGCAGCAATGGGCAGAAGGTTTTTCTGCGCGACATCTGGCCGACTCCGGAAGAGGTGAATGACACCATCGCCGTCTGCATCTCCCCCGACATGTTCCAGAAGCAATACAAAGACGTCGCCACCGCCAGCGCGGAATGGAACAAGATTCCGGTGAAGGGGGGCGAGCTGTTCGAATGGGACGAAGTCAGCACCTACATCCAGGAGCCCCCGTTCTTCACGAGCCTCACACCCAATCCCACGCCGATAGCGCCGATCAGAGGAGCGCGCGTCCTGGTGATGGTGGGGGACTCGGTCACCACCGATCACATTTCGCCCGCGGGATCGATCAAGAAGGACAGCCCGGCGGGACGCTACCTGATGGAGCATGGCGTTCAGCCGATCGACTTCAACAGCTACGGCTCGCGGCGCGGCAATGACCGCGTGATGACCCGCGGAACGTTTGCCAACATCCGCCTGCGCAACCTGCTCGCCCCCGGCACCGAGGGGGGCGTCACCCGTTACCTCGGGGCACCCGGCGAGTTCGGCGAAGAGGTCATGTGTATTTTCGACGCCGCTGAAAAGTATAAAGCGGCCGATATTCCGCTGATCGTCCTGGCGGGCAAGGACTATGGCATGGGCTCCAGCCGCGACTGGGCCGCCAAGGGGGTCTATCTGCTGGGGGCCAAGGCGGTCATCGCCGAGAGCTTCGAGCGCATTCACCGCAGCAACCTCGTAGGCATGGGCGTCCTGCCGCTGCAATACCGACACGGGCAGAACCGCTCATCGCTAGGCCTGACCGGCACCGGCACGTTCGACATCCAGATTGGCGATGACCTGAAGCCGCTGCAGGAAGTGAAGGTGACCGTCTCAGGTCGGGAAGGCCCGCCGGTTGAATTCACCGCCATCTGTCGAATCGATACCCCTGTGGAAATCCAGTACTACCGCAACGGCGGTATTCTGCATACGGTCCTGCGGAACATGCTGAAGAAGGGGTGAGCTCGCACCGGCACACCGGGGCAAACAGACGACGAGCTTTCCGCGCCGTAGGTTGAGCGGGACAGGCAGATAGGGAAAGGCCGGATGCGTTATTGGAGGTGCAGGTGCGGATTTGCGATGAGTCGCCCTCGCCGCTCAAATTAACGTAGTTCGAAAGGGCTTCACTTCAGCCTGGTAATGACGGCGTCGGCAAACTCATCCGTTCCCGCCGTCCCCCCCAGGTCTCGCGTCAGCGTCTTGCCCTCCGACAGCGTGGCGTCGTACGCGCTTTTGATCCGCGCAGCGATCGCCTCTTCATGGATGTGGTTCAACATCATCACGCCGCTCATGATCAGCGCCAGA
This sequence comes from Tepidisphaerales bacterium, assembly GCA_038204465.1. Lineage (GTDB taxonomy): Bacteria > Planctomycetota > Phycisphaerae > Tepidisphaerales > Tepidisphaeraceae > JBBRCX01. The sequence goes on from JBBRCX010000035.1 coordinate 35,917, forward strand.
GGGTTGGCGACGCCTTTGCCGGCAATGTCGGGGGCGCTGCCGTGAACTGCCTCAAAGACGGCCGCGTCATCGCCGATGTTTGATCCCGGCACAACGCCCAGCCCGCCCACAAGCCCGGCGCACAGGTCGCTCACCACGTCGCCATACAGGTTCTCCATCAGCAGCACGTCGATGCGGCTCGGATCCTGAACGAGCTTCATGCAGCCGGCATCGATGATCGTCTCCTCATACTCGATATTGGGATACTCCTCCTCATGCACCTTCCGCGCGCAATTGAGAAACAGCCCATCCGACATCTTCATGATGTTCGCTTTGTGGAAGACGGTGATCTTCTTGCGGTGCCGGCGAGTGGCGTAGCGAAACGCGTAGCGGGCGATGCGCATGCAGGCGACTTCCGTCGCCACCTTCAGGCTCGTGACCACCCCCGGCACGACCTCGTTCTCGATGCCGCTGTACAGTCCTTCCGTGTTCTCACGGATGATGACCATGTCCACGTTGTCGAACCTGGTCTTGATCCCCGGGAGGTTCCGAACCGGCCTCACCGCGGCGTACAGGTTCAGGCTCTTGCGAAGCTGAACGTTCACCGACTTGAACCCCTTGCCGACGGGCGTTGTCACCGGCCCCTTCAGCGCGACCTTGTGCGCCTGGATCGATGCCAGCGTGCGCTGCGGGAGGACGTTGTCATACCCCTGCTCGAGCGCGGTCGCGCCGGCAGGAAGTTCCACCCACTCCACCGACAACCCCGCGGCTTCGAGCACGCGCCGTGTCGCGGCGGTCACCTCCGGCCCAATGCCGTCCCCCGGAATCAACACGATCGTGTGTTTCGCCATGGAAGCAGCCTCGCTTCCAACTATACGCGGGGCGCACGCGGAGGGTAGTCGATCAGGCCTCTCATCCGGTGCAGGCCGCGCATCGCGACCCGCTTCGCGGGCCTCGTTTGGCCCGGATTGAACGGGGGAAATGAAACTCGGTCGCAGCCCATGCGCTCGCGCGCCCGGCCGCGACCGAGTTTTAAATTCCGACCGGTCAGAGAGACGGCGCGCAGCCGCACCGTTCCAACGCCGGTCATTCAGTTTTGCGGGAATGGCCCGAGCCCACACTCTTCAGCAAGACTACGCCTCCTGCGCGTTTAAGCTCTCCGAACCGAGCACCTCGGCGATCGTTTGCTCGAGACGGCGCTCCGCGTTGCGGATGTCCCACGACGCCACCCCGCTCTGGCGGTGCGCCGCGAGACGCTCCAGTCCGCCCGGGCGCGCCAGCGCGTCGTGCAGTTTCGCGTCGACCAGACTCTCGATCGCTTTCCGAAGGGTTTGTGCCTGATCAGGCATCATGTCGATCTCCTTGCGCCGTGCGGCGCGTTCAGGGCCTTCGGGGCCGGCCACCGTTTGAAAAATGGGACCGGTTGAAGGCGCGTACAAGAACGTTAGGGAGGATCTGAACGCCAGAGAGACGTTGATCCCTTTCACAGGCCTACGGAGTTAGCTGACGGGCTGGGAGTTGAAAGTCTCCCTCGGTTCATTGGCGGCTCCGCCACCAACATGAAGGCCCTGGCCTTCACGAAAGGCGCTGCTCCCACAATGCAACGCCCGCAAACATTCACCGATTAGCCCCTGCCGGCCAAAGTTTGCTCCTTCGGGCCGACGTTGTGAAGCCGTGCTTCACACTGGGTCCTCCGCGCCTCGGGTGCGCCCCGAGGCTTAGGCGATCAAGCGGGCGAGTGTAGGGGAGTGCTTTTATCTGTCAAGAAAATCTTGCGGTTTCATTGGCAATCTGACAATTTTGACACGTGTGCAAAACCGGAGCGGGCGGGACAGAACCTGCGATTGCGAACGCTGAGCGGGGGGAACCGTCCGCGGTCGCGCGGCTGCATGACGGTAGCATGGCCTTCTGCAGACCCAGGAAAAACTTTTTTTACGGGGATCAAAACATCGCGATGCGCCGCCACACGCCGGGCGCGATTCACATGAGCCAACCCCATTTATCGCGGCCACTGCCCATTGGAGTAACATGCTCGTCGTGACGTGAATTGGCACGCATCTGTCTTTATGCGGTGATTCAAGGAATTTGTGAGCTCGCGCGAAGGTTAAAGTCAATTGCATTGCCGGCCGCGACGACCGCGCGGCGATAGCTGTCACCTTGCGTCGTTGAGAAGCATCGAGGCAGGCGCATACACTTCGAGAAGGTGAGTCGATGCCTTCAGATCAATCTCAATTGATGCAGTGCATGGAAGTCTGGGGCGGCAACCAGATCGTTGACAGCGGCGTGGTCATGGCCGGGCTCGACGCGTGGGTCTACAGCAAGCCTTTTGGCGGCTCCGGGGGCGGCGGGGACGTCTATTACGTTTCCTCCTGCGCCACGGGCCGGATCACGCGCCTGCTGGTCGCCGATGTCAGCGGACACGGCGCGGCCGTCTGCGACATCGCCGGCCAGCTCCGCTCGCTCATGCGACGCTATGTCAACCATCTCGATCAGTCGCAGTTCGTCCGCTCGATGAACCAGAAGTTCGCCGAAATCTCCGAGTCCGGGTGCTTCGCGACCGCGGTCGTCACCACTTTCTTCGCTCCCACGAACCACCTGTCGCTCTGCAATGCAGGACATCCGCCGCCGCTCTATTACTGCGCTCGGACCGGCGAGTGGTCGTTCCTCGAGCGCGGCGCCGCCCGCTCGGCTGACCTCGCCAATCTCCCGCTCGGCATTCTCGACCTTGGCGACTACGACACCTTCGACGTCCGCCTCGGCGTCGGCGATCTCATCGTCTGTTACACCGATTCGCTCGTGGAGGCGCGCACCGGCGCCGGCGACCTGCTCGGGGCGGAGGCGCTCCTGGAAGTGATACGCACCCTCGATATGACTGATCCAGCATCGTTGATTTCACGTTTGCTGGAAGGGATCTGCGCCCGGACCGGCATGGACCTCTGCGACGACGACGTCACGCTGCTGCTCTTTCGTCCCAACGGGTTGCATCCGCGCCTCCCACTGAGCGTGCGCTTGCTCGCGCCGCTGCGCGTCGCGCAGGGCGTGATCAAATCTTTGCGCGACGGCAGTCGCGCGTTCCCCTGGCCGGATTTGAGCCTGCCGAACATCGGCGGCGCATTGTTCAATCCCCTGAACCGGCTGTGGACCGGCCGCCGCTCGCACTAGCGCTGCCAGGCAGCGTGCCGCCTGCGCGGCGGTGGCCACACCGCTTTGTGCGTTATCGGACGCACTCATCCTCAAGCCGAGCCCTGCAGGCCTTATTGCTTCCCGGAGAGGACAGAGGCGTTGTTGATTACCGAGCTCTGCGGTTGCCGTGCGCCCGCCATGTTGTAGGTTGAAGTGGATCGATGCCCGCTGACGAGTCCGCCGCAGTCGAGGGCACGAAGCCGCACACGAGTTCACCAGATGGCGAAGCTCGCAATCCTGCTGTCCGTAATCCTGGCGACCGCCCGGCTGGCCGCAGCGGGCACCCAACAAAACACCGGCGCCCAGACAAACGAAACCGCACTCGCTCAGCTGAGCGGTTCGTACGCGTATGACGATCCATCGCTCCTGCACGTCGTCATGACCAACACGTGCGCCACCGCCAGGAGCGACGCGGACGCTCGAATCAAAACACGCGCGGAAGCATTCACCAACCCCACCGGCATCGTCCGCGCGGGCGATGGATGTCTTCAAGCCCAGGAACTACGTGAGGGCCCATGCTCCAGCAGCGCTGCACGAAGCGGTAATCTGTCGCATGGATTGACGCCATCTTTGCCGCTCGAGCTGAGCGATGCCCAGCCGGCCTCGCTGCGTGCCTCCGATTTCGCAAGCGCCCTGAGCTTATCGACCGCCAGCGACGCGGGTTCGGTGGTGGATGTCTACAGCACTGCGGAAGGTACTTCGGAGGCAGTTCCGCCGGTGATTGCCGCGAATGAAATACCCGGCTACGTCTTCCCGCTTCTCCCCGCCGCATGCACCGGCCTGTTGACGATCGGCCTCGCCGGCGTTGGCCTGATCAGGAACAAGGCGACCTGAATCCGCCGGGCCCCACCTGACTGTATCTCGAATCCATCCGTGGCTAGCGCTCTGCATCGCGCATTGGCGTCTCGGTCGTGACCGCCAGGTTCTTCGCCATCCGCCAGAACCGTTCCCCCTCGACCCGCACGATCCGGTAGCCCATCGCGCGGTAGAAGTGCTGGGCGGTCCGGTTGGTCTTGGAAACGTCCAGCTCAATCCGCTCCGCCTCCCAGGCGAGAAAGTATCGCTCCGCGAATTCATGCAGCAGCCGTCCAAATCCCTGGCGGCGAAACGCGCGGCTGACGTAGTACAGGTTCACGTACCCGCTCGTCAGCCCGTACGGCACCTCCAGCTCGAGCTGCCCGATACATTTCCCTTCGAGCAGCGCCAGCACATGCCCATCCGGAAACTCGTCCACCTTTTCCCGCAGGCGGTGCAGATAGCGCTCGACCCCTTCGTAGCGCGACTCGTCCCCAAACGTCGCGATGCACGCGTCGCGATGATTGGCGACCACCAGCTCGCGGTCCGCGGCCGGGTCGATCCTGCGGAAGACCAGGATGGGCGCTTCCTCCACGACCATAGCATCATACCGCTGCAACTCACCCGCAACGTGAAATCGCCCGCTATCGCGCCGCTGGCTGCGATCCCTTACAATCCGCTCGCCATGCCCTTCGTCGAAGGCTATCTCAACACCCAGAGCGCCGCGCCGGGTGAGATGATCGAGTTGTTCGCTTCGAGCAACGCGGGAAACTGCTCGCTGCGCATCGTCCGCGAGGGCGCCCCGAAGCGCATCGTCCATGAGAAGTCGAATCTTTCGATCGGAGAGCATCCCGTTCCGGCCAAATCCTGGGTGAAAGGGACCGGCTATCCCGCCTGCTGGCGCTTCACCATCCCGAACGATTGGCCAACGGGCGTCTACCGGGTCGAGTTGCGCGCAGCCGGCGCTCGCAGAGCGCCCGACCTGACGCAGGTCTCCCGCGAGGTTGCGGAGCATGACATTCTGCTGGTCATTCGCGCCACCGATCCCGCGAAGCAGAACCAGATCCTCCTGCAGCTCGCCACCAACACCTACGCCGCTTACAACCCCTGGGGCGGCCACAGCCTGTACGCATATCACTCGCTCAACAAGGAACAGGCGACGGCCGTCTCGCTGCTCCGCCCCGGCCACGGCTATCACAGCGACAGCCTGTTCACTCACTGGGAGCGTCCCTTCATCCATTTCTGCCAGCGCGAGGGAATCGCCCTCGACTACGCGACCAACTACGACCTGCACACATGGCACGAAGGCTTCGACGACTATCGGCTGATCGTGAGCGTCGGCCACGACGAGTACTGGTCCGCTTCGATGCGCGACCACATGGAAAGCTTCGTCGCCAACGGAGGCAACGCCGCCTTCTTCAGCGGCAACACGGTCTGCTGGCAGGTGCGCTTCGAAGACGAAGGCCGCAGGATGGTCTGTTTCAAGGAAACGTATCAGGACGACCCGCATTTCAAGGCGGGAAAGAATCGAACCGTCACGACGCTCTGGAGCAACCCCGTTGTCGGGCGGCCGGAGAATGAACTACTCGGCGTGGGCTTTCGCATGGGCGGCTATCACCGCAGCCATGGCGTCCACATGGAAGGCTCCGGCGCCTTCACCGTCCGCCGCCCCGACCACTGGGTCTTCGAGGGAACGCGACTCAAAGCCGGCGACATGTTCGGCGGCCCCAGCACCATCGTCGGCTATGAGTGCGATGGCTGCTACTTCACCGAGCGCGACGGGCTGCCGTTCCCCACGGGTGAGGACGGCACGCCAAAAGACTTCACGATCCTCGCGCAGGGCGACACGCATTGGACCGACGTCGAACGCGCGCTCCTCCCCGAAGGGCTCGTGCCCACCACCGGGCGCGCAACCCTGGGCCTGCACTCCCCGAACGGCGCCGTCTTCACCACCGGCACCACCGACTGGGCCCACGGCCTGGCCGACGACCCGGCCGTGCAGCAGATCACGCGAAATGTCCTTCGCCGGCAGGGCGCGCTTTAAACCGGATCAAACCATCGCGCTAACCCGTCATCAGACGCCCCTCCATCGTTCTTCTCCTCATCGCGACTGCGATTCCCATCACCCAATCGCACCGCTTCCCTCTTTATCCATCGAAAAACCCGTCCGTCACCCATCCGGCGACCATGCGCAATCCAAGCAAACCCCACGCGCATCCCGCAAGCCTCCCATCGACCCGCCGCCGGCCTCCCGCACACCCGCCGCCGTCGCACCGCCCCCAATCCACGGGAACTCCATCATCGCCCGCACCAATCCGAGCCCCACCCAACCCGACTCCGCGAACTGAATCAAAGCCACAATCCGCCGACCCCGAACGCGCCCCATACAAAACGACCAAACGGACAGCCGCCAGATTTTGGGAAGTTCTTCGACGCATCTCAAGAGCCAACGCCGCAGGCAGAGCAGGAACCCATAGCCAGTTATTCATCCCAGAACAGCCTGAATGCAGAAGTCTTAATAATATGATCCGCGAGGGAATTCGTCTCAACTGTCTCCGCAGCTTGGTAGTGGTCAGTTTGAAATCGCCGCACGAAAAATCAGAGCGACCGAAGTTTACTTGCGGTGAGTTGTCTTGCACTTGGAGGGCAACCCCCGAAGGAGCGCTTCTGCCGCGTTCAATGTGGCGGCCGCAGCATTCAGAGCCGGCGGCAGTATTTTAGCGATATATCGTTGTGCCGCACCTCGCAGCGCCGGCGTACTCTGGAGGAATGCTTCCAACTCCCGTTCAAATGCCTTGCGTCTTCGTTTAACGGACACCTTAGCTGTAAGGCGACTTCTGAATAGCGCCAACGTGATTCTGGTCTTGCGCGGAGCGCTGCGGCGCAGCTCTGTCTCGACCCCGTCTAGGAGCTCGCTCACCATCCGCTTCCATTCTGCTCTTGTCATACGTTGCGGCAATCTTAGAGCTATGACCAAAAGCTGTGGATGAAGACGCGGCAATAAAAGCGGCGTACCTTGGGTGATTGATTCAACTCACTCACCCGTTGGGCCACGAGGCCCGGAAGGATACGCCACATGTCATCATCATCATTTGCGTTGCGGC